>NZ_JBEPMK010000002.1:0-384340 GCF_040545695.1 Streptococcus gallinaceus
GTGGTATCAATTGGGGTTTCAAACTCTACTTTAGTTCCATCTGGAAGTTCTGGTAGGTTCGCAATTGAATCTTCTGCCTTAGGTGTTTCCCCAATATTAACTGTTTGGTCTTTAGCCTTAGGCTCGTTCTTATCAGCGTCCGTTAATTTCTTAACTGTAAACTTGAACTCTTCTGTAATTGGTTTGCCATTAGCCCCCATAACTGGTTTACCATCTTTACCAAGAACAGCCACAGTAACAGTTGATTTACCTTCTTTTGTTGGTGTACCAGTGATTTGACCTGTTGCTGAATCGTAAGTTACACCATCTGGAAGGCCTATTACAGTAACAGAACCATCTGTTGGCACTTTTTCAACTTTCACAGTAATTGGTGTAATAGCTTCTCCGACAGTACCTGTTTGGTCATCAATTGGTGTGATAACGGAAGCTGCTGAATTTGGATCTTTAGAGTTTGTTCCATCAGCTTTTTCAGTATCATCCGGAATACCATCTCCGTCATCGTCTGGATCTGTCACATCTGGTATACCATCGCCATCCGTATCACGTTGAACAGTGATTGTAAAAGTTTTTTCAACAGTACCTGTTGCATCTGTCACTTTGACAGTAGCTGGGAAGTCGCGTGTTTCCTCAGTAGCTGTCCAATCTGTTAACTTAGTTGGTGTACCAGTGACTTGACCTGTTGCTGGGTCATAAGTTAAACCGTCTGGAAGACCGGAAACCTCAACTTTAGCATTCTTATCATCGCTTGTTACCGTAACAGGAATCGGAGCGATTGGTTGACCTTCTGTAACAGTTGCATTGTCAACCGCTACGGATGTCTTAGTGGCTGTTTTAGGGTTTTTATCATCCACATCTGGAATACCGTCACCATCATCATCCGGATCGGTTACATCTGGCATACCATTTCCATCAGTGTCCAACTGAAACTTAGCAGTAACCTTATCTTCTGATTTATCTGGATAAGTAACGATTACTGGTACTTCAATTTCTTCTGCTGTCGTACCGTCTGGTTTTTCTGGAGCTGTTACGGTTACTGTACCAGTAATTTTATCAATGTCAACTGTATATCCATCTGGTACTTTAAAGTTTTCATCAATCTTGTACTCTGTACCATTTGGCGCTGTTTTACCTTCGCCGTAGCTTGGAGTTGATTTTGCTGGTTTCCCTGGAACGACCATCGTATCTTTGTATGAAGGATTATTCTTTTCTGCTTCAGATTCTTTGATAGTTACTGTAACATCAACAGTATCTGTTGTTCCATCTGGATAGGTGACAACAACTGGTACTTTAAATTCCCCTTTGGTCATACCATCTGGAATCACTGCATCCTCTTTAATCTGCAGTGTCGGTTGGTCTTTAACCTCTTTAGGATAATCAGTTGTTACTTTTGATGTAATTTCATCAACTGACGGTGCTTGACCAAATGGTTTTTCTAATTTTCCACCTGTCGCTGTGTATGTTGTTGTCGCATCATCTTTAACGTTTACAGTAGCAAAAGTATAGGCTTTGGAATCACCTGGATAAGTTACTTCTACTGGTACTACATATGTGCCTTTCTTAGTAAGAGCTTCCCCTTTTACAACAACTACTCCAGTTGTAGGGTCAATCGTTACCATACTTGGGTCAACAGGTATTGCTCCCTCAGGATAAGAGGTTTTAACCGAATCTGGAACTTGACCTGCAACAGTTGTGAATTTTGTTCCTTCCGATGGCGTTGTATCATTGCCATCTTTGTCTTTAAAGGTTGGTTTAGCTGGCTCAGAATCCTTAGCTACAACACCATCTACTGGTTTATACTCGATAAATACAGCAATAAAGGAATCTAATGCTAAAGCGTTATCTAAGCTCTTTGTATTTTGACCTTGTTCAAATAGACCCAATGTAAAGTTTGTTGTCTTAGTGATATCATTTGGTACTGTAAACTTCTCAGGTGTCGCTGTTCCTTCAACGCTTGATTGAATAGTTTGAGGTTCACCTATTGCAACACCGTCTCTGAACCATTGCACTTGGTATTCACGTGTTGGCAACAAACCGCCTACTGTTGAATTGGTGACATTACCAGAGACTGCTACTTTATTCGTAGTATCATAATCAATAATATCAAGCATTGGTTGAGGTGCTAAAATAGCAAAGTTCAAGCTAGTAATATTAGTTCCAGACCCTGCAACTACATTTGTAAATAAATTATTCGGATTACCAAACATAGCTTTAGGAAAAGCCGGACTCCAAATATTATAATTAGATAAAATAGGAGATACATATAGGTAGTCCACATTAATATGTCTATGTTTTTGACCAATGGTACCATTCCACTTAAGAAGACTACTATTATCTACATCTTCATCTCTAACAACCTTACCAAATTCTTCGTCTGTAATTGTGTGAGAAACTTTTAAACCACTATTTGCTTTATAAGCACTGACACCATATAAACCTCTAAACGGAATGCTATAATTTCCATTTTTATCAACTGTCGTTATGACTGTCTCCGCAATATGAGAACCAAGCCCATGTTGGGCCTGGTATTCTGTAAAGACTCTTTCTTGTTCAGCCTTAAAGTCTTCAATAGTATATCCTGGATGGTCTTTCTTCCACTGATCAAGTAAGCGAGTTACTTCATCATTTAAATAAGAAGCGGCTACTTTCACACCATTTGCTGGGACGTCATTCCCATCTTTGATCCATTGATTGGCAAGCGTCCCTGGTCCATCACCATTATCAAACCAAGCAATACCACTTACTCTACCGTAGATTCCTCTATCATGCCAAGTACCATCTGCAGTATCGGGAGTTTGTACCTCTGTTTCTGGCTTAGTTAGCCAATCTTGACTTAACTTTTTCTCTTGGAGAATAACTTGGGAATTTACAATTTTATTTACCCCCGCAGTAAAATCCCAAGATTCATTTTTACGATTCAAACGAGTGTGGAAGCCATAAATCTTATCCCCTGCTTGAATAATATCATACTTACTAGAATCAGGATTTTCAATCCAGGTTCTTACTGCGAAATTACCATCTCCTGCTAATTGAAAATGATGTTCTTCGCCATTAGGATCAACTTCCGGTTTAGATAAGTCAAACGCAAAGGTTCCATCCGCTAATGTAGTAGTATAGTAAACTTTTGAAACATAGCCTTTTCCGTTTACCCATTGCAAGTAAACGTTAACACCAGCTAGTGGAATATCATCTGAAGCTTGCCCATCAATGCTACCTCCATTATCTACCCAAGCTTTACCCGAATAAGTTTGTTTAGCTGAAGAATCTCCGGGGCTATATATCGCATCTTTTTGTACTCTCTTCTGAAGCTCTTCGGATACTTCGCTTACCCTATTTTTGTCAATATTAGCTTTTTCAATTGTACTATCTACAGAACGTGTTGTAATTGCAGGAGATACAGTTACGTTTTTTTCACTGGCTGTCTCTTCTAAATCAGCAATTTTATCTGTATCTTTTGATGAACTATTCGAGTCTATGTTGGCACTAGGCTCAGGAACCGTACCTCCATCGTCAGTATTGACATTTTCTGTGTAATCTGCCAATGCTTCGACTTCTGATTCGGTTGTTTTGTCTACTGACGCTATTGCATCTGTCGCTAATTCTGATTTTGCTAGTTTTACTTCATCTGATACTACCCCTGCTGGTGCTGATTGTTTAGGCTCAATCCCCATAGATGTTGTCTCAGCAGCAAGAACAGTTGTCCCACCCATTCCTAGAAATGCTAATCCAACCAGTACCGATGCAGCACCAAATTTGAATTTCTTAATCGAAAAACGCTGTTCCGTATGTGCGACATCATAATTTCTTTGCTTATACTTCCTAAGCATAACTTATCTCCTTTTCAAAAGCAAAAATAGATTAACTATAAAAGTTATCTACTGTATTTTACTTTTTTAAAGGTTTGGGTAGTTTACATTATCTTGATAAATGTGAACTATTATTTGAATTTGTATTGTATAATCACATTCGATAAGATTTATGAAGGTGATAATACGTTGGAGAGTTCAGATAACACTAATTTAAAATTTTTAAAAGCTTTCTCTGAATTATTAGAAACGAAAAGCTTTGAACAAATTACAGTTAGCGATTTAGCAAAAAAAGCTCAACTTAGCTCAACTTAGTAGAAGAGCTTTCTATAATCATTTCAATTCAAAAGAAGACTTCCTTATGGAGTCTATTTTAATAATTTTTGATGATATCACAAAAATTTTAAATAATGATTTATTATATGAAGAAGTAATCCTAAAGGAAATGCTTAGCTACATGTATACAAACAAAGAAATTATTAAGTCCTTTGTTTGTTTTTTTCCAAATATTGACAACATAATTAAAGACTATATCAAAGGAATGATTATACATTCCGATATACCAGACTTACAGAAACAACTCGAAACAGCATATCAAATTCCATATTCTTTCGCTCTTGATATTTATATCTCAACAATTGAAAGTATCATTTTAAATTGGATAGATAATAATTTTACTGAAAGTCCTGAAAAAATAGCAAAATATATCACATCTGTCGTGAGAATTTAACATTTATAAAAGTTAGAAAAATAAAACCAATACTTCATTTTCTCATCTAATACTTTATTAAAAAAAGACGATAGTTTTTTCTTCTATCGCCTTTGGTGAACATTTTATGAAATTTTTTAAAGTTAAAAAATATAATTTATAACACTATTTTCTTCCATTTTCTGATTTTAGTTCGGAAAGTTCCAAAAGGTGCAACAGTATTTACATGAATAAATTTATACACTTCCCAAGTCGCTGTTTTAGTCGCTTCATCAGCCCACTTTCTCATATGCGGTTCAAATAATTCCTCATCACTCAACGAATTAATCATTATATAGATAGAATTAATATTTTCATTTAATTTTGCTTTCAACTCTTGCAGAGATAAATGAGTATAGGTATCCGTGAAACACTGATATAATTCACCAAGCTGATTCCATTTAAATTCATCCGATGGTGTTTTTACTTGAAGCCCCTTTCTTTCATCTTCTTCCCATTTAAGAACCAAACTTGTCCATCCAACCTGATATGAAAGATTTTCTGCTGGAGTTCTATCAACTTCATCAACTCTCTTGTCCTTTAAATTTTCTGGAATATTATCAAATTCTGAAATATATTTCTCAAATGTTTTCTCTATTTCAGCTTTTAGTTCTTCTTTATTTTCGTATGTTCGCAAAAAAAATTACCTCCATTCTGATTTATCAGTACTCTAAATTAAACAGATTTTATTTTCTCCTTTACCTCTTCAAAAAATATTATATTTCTATACCTTTTACGAATAAAGCTTTTAAAAGGCGGTGACTATTCTCAGCAATATTCTGTTTGTAAACAAGATTATATCTATTAAATTCTACAAACTCTCTTCGTTTCTATTATTATACTATTTTTCTCTAAATTTTAAAATAAGGATATTATTTTACTGATTTAAAAATACTAGCTTTAAAATACATAGTATCAACATATAGAACTCAAACTTCAACGACCATCTAGGTAATAATGTAGGGGATATGTTTATTTCCACATACCCTCAGGGGTTGTGGAAATAGATTGAGAACCTATCACGCTAGGTGGATAGTGCCATTCAGACACTTATCTTTTTGTCCTGTGTTACCTACATCTCTTCAATTAGTAAGCGAGCAACTTCTCTAGGTGACCAAGGATTCTGCCCAGTAATGATACGACTATCTGAAACAGCATGTGATTTGAAAAATCTTCTTTTTTTATAGTTTGCTCCCCTATTTTTCATCTCTTGCTCTGTTGAAAAGGGGACTTTTGTATATTTTTGACTAAGAAATTCCTCTGTGTTCGTAAAGCCAGTTACGAGTTTATTCTTTATTAAAAATTCCCCTGTTTCTAATTTCAAGTTTAATAGGCCTACCACACCATGACAAACGGCAGTTACAAAACCACCTTGATTGTAAATATCCATTGCTAATTGTTGTATTTCTGTATTATCTGGAAAATCCCATAGCACACCGTGCCCTCCAGTATAATAGATAGCAAAATAATCATCAGGGTCAATGCCAGTAGGTTTTAAAGATTCCGCTAATGCTCTGGTGATAAAGGTCTTATCTGAATACCACTTGTAATCCACCTTATCCATAAATTTCATTGAATAAGGATCCAATGGCACGTAACCACCTAAAGGAGAAATAAAGTCTGCTTCAATACCGTACTTTTGTATTTCATCATAAAAGTGAGTTAACTCACTTAACCACAAACCTGTTGGAATATCGTGTTTGTCATACCTTTCTGTATTTGTTAGTACAATTAAAATTTTTTTCATATTACTCTCCTTCATTATTTACTAACGTTCGCAACGAAGCCAGTAATTCTTCCAGATGATTCAGTGCGGCATTTAATGATAATCGGTAATATTTTTTTGTTCCTCTCTTGGTTGAAACAACTAAGCCACTCTGCGTTAATAATTTTAAATGATGTGAGACCGCTGGCATGGACAAATTGGACAGTTCCACTAACTCAGTTACATTTAATTCTTTATGTTTCACGATATTGATAATTAACGCTTGTCTCTGCTCATCTTTTAACATCTCAAAAACAGGTACACACTTATTAAAAATTTCAATACTACATTTTGTTTCCATTTTAATTCTCCTTTTTTGCTCTTTGTGGCGATAATACTGCCAAACCTTGATGAATAACAGCATGAAATAACGGTTTCCAAGCATTCGTTGTCGTTTTAGTCTTTTTCCCTTGGCCAATTTTTTGCATCAACATTTGATAGTATACCAAACCAATTAACGAGCCTACTTTTTTATCTAGTTTTTTAAATCCTGTCGTTAATCGTTTTGTTTGAATAGAAGAAACGTGTTGTGCTTCTATTAAATTAGGCAATTTAGGTTCAAGTGCCAATGGTCTGGCTAAGCCAATAAAATCTGAAAAACCATCATTAATCAGTTCTACCATCGATTCTACCGTACGAATGCCGCCTGTTACAATAACTGGCGTTTGAATCAGATGTTTAATTTTTTTACTGTACTCAGCAAATATGACCTGATTATTTTTTTGTTCTTGTGACATTTTAGGATTTTCATAGCTACCACCTGAAATTTCTACAAAATCAATACCCAGCGCATCCATCTCTTGAATCACATATAGAGAGTCTTCTTCACTAAACCCACCTTCTTTAAAATCAGAAGAGTTTATTTTTAAGCCAATGGGGTAACTCTCTCCCACCTTTTCTCGCATGGCCAAGTAAATTTCTTTTAGAAATCGCATTCGATTATCTAAATTACCTCCGTATTCATCTGTCCGTCTATTATCATACGGAGATAAAAATTGACTAATAAGATATCCATGTGCCGCATGTATCTCAACTCCATCGAAACCTGCTTCTTGACTCACTTTTGCAGCTACGGCAAATTGCTGAATTATTTTCTTAATTTCGGAAATCGTTAATGCTCTAGGAGGGTTGAACATCTTGCCGATTTCTCCTTCAATTGGAATGTCACTAGGTGCAACAGGTATTTTAGAAACTGTTTTTGGCGCTTGTTTCCCAGGATGGTTAATTTGAACAACAATCTTAGTCTCGTTCATTTGTCCAGCTTTAGCCCACGCTTTCAACAACTCTTTATCAGCGTGTTCATTAAAAACAATATTTCCCGGTTCCGCTAAATAATTTGAATCAACCATGACATTTCCCGTAATAATGAGTCCTGTTCCCCCATTTGACCACGTTTTATATAAACGAATAACCTCTTTTTTCGGTTGAAAGTGTTTATCTCCCATCGCTTCGTTCATAGCAGCTTTAACGAAACGATTTTTTATCATAACTCCGTTTTTTATTGTTTGTTTTGTAAATAGAAGTTTCTCCATTTTTAATCTCTAGCCTCTCTTTTTTACATTTCATACTTTTAAATATTTAAAAGTATTATAGTTTATCTGGAGAGATGTGTCAACAAAAACACTCCCTCTTTTTTCAATTTACATGGGACAATGAACAAGGCGATATAAGGCAATAGAGTTTTATATACACAGTATGGTATACTTTTTCTAAAATAAACAACCCTATCAACTCCACCCTACTTCAACACTCCTATCAACTCAACACCCATTTCAAATTCAATAGTCTCCCCAAAACAAAAAGTTCCCAAGCATCATTCTAAATAGAACAACACTTGGAAATCCTTTATTTATCAGCATATTTACTGAATCCGCCCTATTTTCTAATCAACAATGCTACGCACTCCACGTGCGTTGTCTTTTGATTGGGAACATAATTTTTTATCCTCGTCATTCTTGTAGGAACACAATTTATTAATGTCATTGTCTTTGGCATTTTTTCTTTTATCTTTAAAGTTATTAGAATCTTGACTATCTTTAACTCCTGTTTTGAAATAGAATGTTAAATCATAAGGATGAACTGTTCCGTCTTTATCAATTCTACCCACTACGACTTTATCAACTATGCTTTCAAATACTGTTCTATTAAATTCCTCTATAATTTCTTTGTTTTCTAAGGTCTTTTTAAATTGCTTTAGTCTTTCTTTAATAGAGTTTTCATCTTTGATAGTTAGCTCTAGTGTTTTCTTTTCATCAAGTAATTCTTCTTTTTGTTTTGTAAGTTTTTTATACTTTTTAGCATAAACTTCTTCGTCTATACTATCTTCTAAATGAAGATCAACTAACTTTCTTTCTTGACTAATGATTCTGTTTAATTGGTTTTCTAACTTTTTCAAATCTTTGACTAAAGATTCATCATTTATTTCTTCTTCAACAATTTTTAAAAAGTCATCTATTACAGTTGAATCTGCATGGCATAATTGCCTATAGCTTTCAACAAATGCTTTTTCTATTGCTGCTTCTTGTATTCCTTTTGAATGAGGGCAATATTTTTTACCTTTTTTAGTTGACCTTACACATTGCCAGTTAATTTTTTTATAAATTGAACTAGTGTGCCATGTTCTTCTTGAAAGTATTTCACCACAAAATCCACATTCCAGCATACTTGAAAAAGCGTATTGTCTTGATAGTTTTTCTCTTTTTCTATTTTTATTAGCAATGGTATTTCTGTTTTGTGCTCTTCTGAGTCTAATCTCCTGTGCCTTTTCAAAATCTTCTCTTGATATAATTGGCTCATGATGATTTTCAATGTGATATTTATCAGATTCACCAAAGTTTGCTAGTCTTCTTTTTGTTATGGGATCAACTGTAAAAGTCTTTCCCATTAGTATATCGCCAATATACTTTTCATTTTTAATTATTCCTAACACTGTAGTGTCAGACCATTTTGTTTTACCTCTAGGAGTGAGATATCCTTGCTCTTCTAGTTCCCTACCAATGACTGAGCCACCATTGCCCTCTAAATATCTTTTAAAGATGTATCTAACAATCTTAGCTTCTTCTTCATTTATAGATATACTTTTTGTTGTGGGGTCATAATCATATCCAAGGCAACCTTGAAAACCAATAAGTTCCCCTTTTTCCATTTTCATTTTCAGTCCTTTTTTTACATGGGCTGAGGTATTTTCTACTTCTTGTTGAGCTACTGAACTTAATATTGTTAATAGTAACTCTCCATCCATTGTCAAAGTATCTATATTTTCTTCTTCAAATACTACACCAACATTATTTTCTTTTAGGAGTCTTACATACTTTAAGGTATCTAATGTGTTTCTAGCAAATCTTGATATAGATTTAGTAATTATCATATCTATATCTCCATTTTGGCAATCACTTATTAGTCTCATAAAATCTGCTCTTTTAGTAGCAGTTGTTCCTGTTGTTGCTTCATCTGCATATATACCAGCCAAAGTCCAGTTCTTATTATTTTTTATTAAATTTGTGTAATAATCAACTTGCGATTTATATGATTCAAGTTGGTCTTTACTATCTGTACTTACTCGACAATATGCTGCAACTCGTTTTAAATCTAAATGTAGTGCATTTCTATTTCTTGCTCCTGTATTTGAAGCTTTTATTAATTTTACTTTAGTATTCATTCTACCTCCTTCCCATTTTGTATCTTTCTACAGTGTTATTATATCACAAGTTTAACTACTTTCTATCTCTCTTCTTATAATCATTTTCTATTCTATTTTTTATTTTTGTATATTCCTTATCATTAATTAATTTAAGATCATAAAGTCTACATAACATAGCAACTCTCATGCTATAAACTTTTATTGCTTTCATAATAACCTCCTATGTAAATTTAAGTTTTTTGACATTGACAAGTGCCTTGGATTAGCAACATAGGAATCTCACCTCCGCCTCTGTTCAGGATGAGCCGGCTTCAACCTTAGAAGTATCATTATCCTCATTTTCTTCATAGCAAATAGGGTATCCCTCCCATATTCAAACTCTTACTTATCGCTCCCTTTCTTCTTCCCTTGCTTTTAGCTTAGCAGTACTTATTTTTCCGAATTATTCAGCAGAAAGATCTTGGCGGATAGGTTATCACGCTCCAAAAATGATTAATGTCTTGTCTTGGTCTATTCAATTGTTAAGGTTCAAAATTTATCGAGAGCTATTAATCTTTTTAATATTTGACCATCAGAAAATACTTATCTTGATGAAACAAAATTGTTTAAAATTACCCTCTTATACTTAACAGTGAAAAGAAGTCTTTCTTGGTAACCAATTTTCAAAAATAAATTTGGTTAAATAAAAAGGTCCAATTCCCACTGTATAAGTAACAGTGAAAATTAGACCCACTTTATAACTGTCATCTAAAAGTCTTCTAACATTTTCTTTAATTTTTCTAAGACTTTATTACGCCTTTTAATAACGGCTGGATGAGAAATATTCAGTTTGGCAGCTACTTCTCTTATTGTTTCTTCTTTATAAAAGAGGCTTTCTATTAGCTCCCTTTCAGCAGGATTGAGTTTAGAAATAGCTCTTCTTACTTCTTCAATCATTTCCTTTGTTTCGATAATTTTTTCAACATCAAATTCCAGATCTTCTAAATTTTCTTCGAAATTTCCATCATGATCATAGGAACAAAAAAAGAAACAGTTATTTAACCTGTCTCTTCTTATTTGATATTTCTCTTTATTCAGTTCACTATGATAGGCAAGATATACTTCCTTGCTTACAACTACTTTCTTTCCTTCTACAAATAAATAATATTCTTTGTCCATTAATTTTTCCTCCTTGTTGACACGAATTTCTTTTGTTTGAAAATGAAATTCACACAAGGAGGACTTCTAATTCTTTGCATATAAACTCCTGGGCATAAAAAAAGACCGAAAGAAAATAAATTCTTTCAGTCAATGAATGCCAATATTAAATTTAGGTGCTAATCACCCATCATGGATATTATATATGCACTTAAGTACACATAAAATTCGTATATGGTACTTTTTTCATTCGGAAATAGTACGCAATCAGTTCGTCATAATTTAATTTTTTAAATGTTCATTATATCATCAATGCTACGACCATCTTCAAGTTGACTAATAGCAGTCGGTAAAGTATATCCCCAAATTATTACACCAACCAATGCAATTGCTTCCTTCTTTCTTTGATAATAAACAGTTCTCTCTAAAGATACGCTTCTCATACAAGCTTCATCAGTAATCTTTTTTTCAGAAATGTAGTAGTTATAAATAATTTTATGATAGATTTCTCCATACTCTGGATAAACTTTTAGCCTCACACAGGCATCATAAATTATTAAAAGCATAAGCTTGCTATCCATTACATTGGATACTCTGTTATTAAACTTTTCTTCAACTTTTTCTGGAGCAAATGTAGAAAGATACAAGTAAGCAGATTCTGAAGTTGAACCATAGTTTTCTTTACTCTCAAACATCATAAAATTTGCCCTGCTATCTACTGCCCAGGTAACTTGTCTATATAAACTTAAAATAAGTTTTGCAGCTGAACTAATCTCTTCAAATTTCAAGTTGCTATCTGCATACATGTTCATTATATTCTTTAAAGTTTTACTTATTCTCAATCTAATCACCCCAATACAACTTATTTACAAACTTGAATGTTTGTGCTATAATATGAACATAAGTTCAGTTTGCATTATATCTCAAACTGTAAAATAATTCAAGCACTATTGTTCGTATTAGAAGTTATAAATGCACATTAGTTCAGGAGGTTAAAATTATGGCTTTTGCGGATAGATTAAAGGAATTTCGTGAAAAAGAAAATTTAAGTCAAGCAGATTTTGCAAAAATGATAGGAATAAGTACAAGAACTCTTGTACATTATGAAGACGGAGAAAGATACCCAAGAGATGTCGAGGTTTACAAAAAAATAGCTGAGGTTATGAACTGCGATTACAATTATCTTTTAGAAGAAAGTGACGAGTTTTTAAATAGAGTTTATAACATGGGTGGCAAAAAAGAATTAGAAAAAGCTAGAGCATTAACAGAAGGTCTAAGTTCTTTATTTGCTGGTGGAGAAATTTCTGACGAAGATAAAGATGCTGCTTTTGAAGCTATTACTCGTGCTTATTGGGAGGCTAAAAGAGAAAACAAGAAATATGGTCGTAAGAAAAAAGATTAGGTGATTTTATGAGTATGAATCGCTATATATATGATAAGGTTAATCGACTTATAAAAAAATATAAGACACGAGATCCTGTCGAATTAATAAAGGCTTTGAATATTAACCTGATATATCTACCTGAAACAAAAATACTTTTAGGAATGTACCATTATATTCAAAGGAACAGATTTATTTTTATCAGTAGCAACACAAATTTTAATAGAAATACGATATTAGCACACGAATTAGGTCACGATCAATTACACAGAGATTATTGTATGAGTGGTGGAGCTTTTCATGACCAAACAGTGCTAAACCCTACAAATAAATTTGAAACTGAAGCTAATATTTTTGCAGCTCATTTATTAATTAGTGATGAAGATGTCTTCGATAATATCAATGATCAAGTTTGTGATTATGAAATCGCTGGAAAATTAGGTGTAGATATAAATTTGCTAAATCTAAAAATTTCTGAGTTAGCAAAAATGGGCAAATTTAATAAACCAATTAATGTTAATACTCCTAAGGGAGATTTTCTTAAGAACTACCGCCCTGAACATGATGATTATTATTAGGAGACTCTATGGGAATTTTTATTGCAGGATATATTTTATTAATCCTTTCTGGAATAGTTTTCTACTATCTCATCTCTACTTACTCTGTAAAAATCTCAGCATTTTTAATTGATTTTATAGTTGTAGGTTTAGGATTTTATATATCCATAAAAGATAAACTAGATAACAAATTGGCTATTCCCCTTTCAATTACAGTAGTAATTATTTATGGAATATTGCTAGTTTTAATAAATCAAAAGCTACCAAAAATCAGTAAACTTTTCAACTATATAATTGCTTTTATAGGATCATCAGTTTCCCTATGGTTGGCACTAGATTTGATTACAAGCACACTAACCGCTTTTAAAATAATAGGTCAAACTTATCATCAATTACCAATAACAAAAAGTATGATGCTAAATTCTTTTATACATTATGTAATTGTATTCTTGATTAGTATTCCAGTGTTTAAAGGTAGAATGAAATTTATACTTGGAGAAACAAATTAGTAATTTAAATGTATTAAATTTTCGAAACAATTTTGACAGTTTTTAAATTTAATTTATTGTTATAATCTCTTTAGGAAGAAAAACTTAAAAAATATAGGAGATTATATGATTGATTTGAACAAGGTAAAAGAAAATTTGAACAACAAAGATATTGATTTTTATGTAGAAACATATTTGGATATTTCAAGTCAGTTTGAAAATTTTGAAGATGAATGGCTAGATGGTAAAATAGAAGATAAATATTTTAATCAAATTCTTGATATGCACGATTATTTAGCTGGTTATATAGCAAATTACTTCATTCAAAAATATTACATTAAGGATAATAAACATGATTAAACAAGATTGGGAATTATTGAAAGAAATCAGAAAAGTTAAAAAATTGAGTGAGGAAGAACAACAAGAATATTGGACTAATAAATTTGATAAATTAGATTCATCAGACGATTTAAAAATTAGAAATTCTTTTAAAGCACTTAAAGAAGGAAATTATATTACAGTATTTTGGGCAGACAATATCCCCTACCACTTAAATCTTACAAATAAAGGAACTTCTTACAATCATTTTATTTCTAGGATAAGAAGTCATAGTTATATATTGAAGTGGATACTCGGCATAATTGGCACGGTTATTGGAGCTATTATAATTTCAAAATTAGGTTTTTAGACATAAAATTAAATATACGCTTAACGCTTATAACTTTAATAGCAAGCACAGTAAGTGTACGGACACTTACGAAAAAATTAATGGAGCAGACCTTTACGGAATGTTCCATTTTTTTTAATTTTTACCTTGTTAGGGAGAACCCTAAGACCCCGAAATATATTTTATAAAGGAGAATAAAATGGCAAATAGATTTAGAAATGAAAGAATAGAAATAAAACTTACTAAAGAAGAAAAAGAAGTTTTTGAAAAGAAAATGAAACTTGCTAATTGCAAAACTATGTCCCATTTTCTTAGGAAATGTGTATTAGAAAAAGAAATTTATGTTGTAGATTTAGAGCCATTTAGAAACCTGCAATGGCTACTTTCAAATGCAACAAATAATATAAATCAGATTGCAAAGGCTACTAATACAACTGGCATTATTTACAAAAATGAAATCGACTCAATGAATAAACAGATAGAAAAATTATCAAAAGAAATATGGCAGATTCATTCCCTACTTCTTAATAAATCGAAAGAAAGTTCTGGTGATTAGTATGGCAATTACAAAAATACATCCTATAAAATCAACTCTAAATTTGGCAATAGATTATATAACTAAGAGTGAAAAAACTGATGAAAAAGTCTTGGTATCTTCATTCAAATGTCATCCATCTACTGCCCATATTCAATTTTTGAAAACTCGAAAAGATAATGATACTAAGGGTACAGTTTTGGCTAGACATTTAATCCAATCTTTTCTACCAGGAGAGGTTGATCCTATAAAAGCTCATGAAATTGGAATGGAATTATGTAAAAAAATTTTAAAAGAAGATTATGAATTTGTTCTTGCAACTCATATAGATAGAGGGCATATCCATAACCATATTATTTTTAATAATGTTAATTATAAGACTGGTAAATGCTACCAATCTAACAAAAAATCTTACCACAAAATCAGATATCAAAGTGATGAATTATGTAAAGAAAATAAGCTTTCAGTCATTGACGAATATTATGAAGCTTACAAAAGAAAATATAAAACTGCTGGTAAATCTTGGTACGAATATGACCAAAAAAAGAAAGGAAATTCTTGGAAGTCTAAACTGCAATTTGATATAGATAGAATGATTAATAAGTCTAACTCGTGGGAAGAATTTTTAGAAAATATGAAATCTCTTGATTATGAAATTAAGTTTGGCAAACACATTGCTTTTCGCCATAAAGATAAGCAAAGATTTACAAGAGCAAAGACTATCGGAGAAGATTATACTGAAGAAAAAATCAAAGAAAGAATAGATTTAGCTATTAAAAATAAAGCTAATCCTATTAAAAAACGTGTAGGAAATATTATTGATATATCTACTAATGAAAAAGCTCAATCCTCAAAAGGTTATGAAGTTTGGGCAAGAAAACACAATATCAAAACAATGGCTGATTCAATAATTAATCTTAGAGAACAAGGAATTAATTCAATTACTCAACTCGATGATCTAATCAAAAAATCTGCTGATGATAGACAAGACTTGTTAGATAAAATAAAGAAAATTGAAACTGAAATGAAAAGTTTATCCCAGGATATGGAAAATATAAATACTATAAATAAGTATCGTGAAATCTATAAATACCACAAGAAAAATCCTGATGATAAACAATTTGAAGAAGAATATTATAGCGAACTTTCCGTCTACAAAATAGCCGCTAAGGAAATCTTAGAAAGTTATAAAAAACTACCAAACACAAAAGAAATATTTACCAAACTCGATAAATTGCAAGAAAAAAAGAACACCCTTATGCAAGAGTATTCTTTGAATAAAGAACAATTTTCTGATCTTGTTCAATATAGGAAAAACTATGAAAATTATTATGGAAAGGAGGTTGAGAGGTAAGTTAATTTACTACCTCTTCAAATGAATTAACAAAAAAATCACTTTTCCAAAGCTTCCTTATAGATTAAAATTTTATGTTTAAATGAGTCTATTCCACCTTCCATGTGATTTATTATTTCTTTTTTTATAGCTACTTCACCAGGATAGCCTTGATTTTTCACCCATCCATGTACTCCATCAGAATCCATTACTAACACACAGTCTGACATTGCATTAGTTACAATTGTTGCACTATGAGTTGCAATTATAACTTGTCTATCATTTTTAGTTTTCCTTAGCTGCTGAACAAGATTTTTATAAATATATCTACTATCTAAATTATCCTCTGGTTGATCAATAACAATCGGCCTGAAATCATTGTTATATTTCCCATATCCTAATATAAAGTCTAACATTGCTACGACTTTTTGACCTAATGATAAGTTTTTTATATCTTTATAAATTTCTTGAAGATTTTTATTGTCTTCTCTACTATTAATATTAAATAAGATAGTGTATTCTTCAAGTTCTCTAAAGTATTTTTTAAAATATCCAATCCATTTATCTATATTCTTATCGTCAGTTGCATATATCAATAAATCTGATATTAATGTCTTAGCAATATCAGCATTAATAATTGTTTTATTGGAATCTATAACTTTAAAACTACTTCCTTCCGTGAATTCTAAAAACTCTTTAGGATTTATCCAAGAAGAATCCTTATTTATTGAGGATTTCAAAAAATAAATCAATCCTTTTTTATCTATTATATAAAATATAAACCCCTCTAAATTTTCTCTCTTAATATTGTATCTATTAACAATACTTGAAAATTTACTACTATAAATTTCTTCTATAGGGTACTCGAGCACTAAATCATTTTGAATATAATCGATTTTTAATGTTCCTTTTTGAGTTTCATTAAAAGGAGCTAATACTTTTTTTACATCTTCTCTTCTATTTTTTAAAATACTTTCTATATCTCTTAGAAATCTATATAAACCTGATTTTGCTTTGATTTTTATTTTATTTTCAAATGGTTCTAACTCTTTATTTTTAAACATCAAATCATAAATAAACCTGTTAATTTCATCTCCACTTGCATATCTAACAAGATCATTAACAGAATATCTATTATCATAAAGTTCTGATAAGACTTTTGTTTTATTACGTACTTTTTCGATATTACTAATATCCATCTCTTTAACATTACTACAAGTTACCTTATATACGTTCAAATACTTTTTAAGCATGTATTTTTTAATTCTATCTTTATTAAAATAATATCTTCTTCCATATTTATAAGGTCGTTCATCTTCAAATCGGCTTAAAATATTATCATCATCTTCTTTATAAGGACTTATAAACTCAACAATATATTCATCTCTATCACATTGAAATAATAAATATACGTTGCCATGATTACAAATAAAATCTAAAAGATTCTCATCATGAACACTTTGTGTCATTACAAAATCAATTGTTTCAAGAACAGTACTCTTGCCAGTTCCTCTTCCCCCTATCAAGCAATTTAAAGAATCCGAAAATTTTAAAGTAAAATCTCCATCTTTCTTTTTATTAGATAAAAAACCAGATTCTTCAAACATTACATATAAGCCTTCAATATAAACTTTATTTTTATTGATGTTCTCATAACTTACAGAAATATCAAAATCAATTAAAGCTTCTTTTAGCATTTGAAAGTTAATATAACTTCCTTTAATCCAAAAAAAATTATCCATCAAAGAATCTATAGAGTGGGAGTCATTGTCAATTAAAAAATTCACATCTTCTCTATAATTTTTTAAAAATTTTTTTGCACCGTTAATCTGATTCTTGTTTTTTAATCCTACAATTCTAGTATTTTCACTTGAAAATAATTTCTTTTTATATGCTCCACTTAAAAATTTATCTTTATTTATATTGGACGAATAAATATGTGCGATATAAGTTATCGCTCCTAAACTTGTAAAAAAATCCATTACTTCTAAGCTAGTAACATATACGCCATCTTTTTCAGAAATTAATTTTTCATCTAACCATTTAATAACTTCCTCTTCTTTCTTTTTATTTCCATCTAATATTGCTACTACATGAAGCTTATCAGCGCATGATATTTCTATTCCTCGAAACAGTATTGTTTCAACATTATAGTTAGATTTTAACTTTTTTAGATGATGTATACATATTTTTAATTTGTCTATCCCCTCAAATGTATTATGGTCTGTAACAACAGCAATCTCATATTGGTTTATTAATAATTCATTAGCTAACAATAAAAAAGCATATATTTCCTTTTTACTTTCAAAAATATCAAAATCTTTGCAAAATTTCACATCTCTTTTCCCATTTATAAGAGGAATTATATTTCTTTCATAAATTATATCTTCTAATTCTTTCTCACTTATTTTTTTATAGCCATTTGTTCCTAAACTATCAATAAATCTATAATCATGAGAAGCTGGCGTATGGACATGGAATATTGACTTCCTAGGAAAACCAAAATTATCTCTAGTACTCTTGATATGTTTATATGCTTTTATTACTTCATCATAAGTTCTTGTATCTTCAGTCATATTCCTCCTTAGTCATCCTATTTTTGTACTTATTTTTAAATCTGATATTCAATTCAATCTTAAATAAAATATTTACATTGATATTTGTTTAACCATTATTTAGATTTATTTCATGTCAATATAAATTTATGAATACATCAAATTATTTACTATTTATAGAACATCTAAAGTAAAGTATTTTTTAAAATGTTCTGAACTATTATTCTTATCAAAACAATCATATAAGATTTTAATAATTGTTTTTTTACCTACTCCAGTAAGATCAGCATCCATATCTTCAATTTCGTGAGAATTAACGTCAAATAATTTTTTAGCACCAGCTATACCACTATAAAATTTTGTCTTACTTATGGAGTTAAAATTGGTAAAAGTATCAACTATTCTCCTAGCTATATTACATAATAAACCCGCTCGTCCCTTATCAGAAATATATACAAATTCGAGATCTTGCCATAAAGCTTCATAATTAGATTTAAAATCTTCGTCTTTATTTTTAATTAATCTAATATTGGTATTTTCTCCATTCGATACAAAACGTAAAAATTGGTATTTTTTGTATTTTTCTTTAAGATAACCCGTTAGATTTAAATAAAAGTGGTGATTGTGAGTCATTATGATTAATTGTTCTATATTATCGTTCTTATTTGATTTATTTATTAATTTGATTAATTCTTCTATCATAATATATTGCATGTTATTATCATTTGAAGTCATAGGGTCATCAAAAACAATAATCTTTTTGTCAACTAATCCTTGTTCGTTAATTTCTTCTAATTTTTTTAAAAAATATAAAAAAGCAATGATGTTCTTTTCGCCCATAGATAATTGCTTAACATCTCTAATCTCATCTGTGTATTTACACTGTATTCTATAATAACCATACTGATCATGTTTATAATGTATAAGCTTAAAATTAACATATATATTTAAAAGTTTGTTTATTTCCGTGGCTAATTTTTCTTCATTTTTACTTTTTGATTTTAGCTCTAGTTTTTTTGATCTTAGTTGCTCTATATTTGATTTTAATTTATTTACCTCTATTTCAACATTATTTAATTGTTCTTTTGAATTTTCATAATCATTCTTTAATCTTGTTAATTCATCTAATTTTTCTGAATAATTATATTGTAAAATACTATTTTTAACCTCATCAAATCTCAATCGGTTTTTAGCTTCACTTTTTTTAATTCCTAAATCACTTTTATTGTTTTTTTGAGATAATTCTAGATATTTGATATTTACATCTTCAAAATTTTTAGGTGGTATTATATTAAGTTCATTAACTTTTTCAAATAAATTTTTTTGCTTATCTGAAATAGATTTTCTTAGCAATTCAAGAAACTCTAAGTTTTTAGACTTTGTTTCATTAAAATTTAATTCCAGTTCTCTAAATTCAGTATGAAGCGATTCATAAAAATTATTTATATTTAAATCGAGATTTTCAATCGTGGTTTTTATAGAAGTTAATAAATTAAATTCATCTTGTAATTGTTTTTCAAAGTTTTTTATATCTTCTGCTGAAAAATATTTGTCCAATTGTTCAAAACATTCATCTGAAATTTCATTTCCACAAAAGCTACATTTATCTCCTTTTTTGTGAATTTGCAATCCTTTTTTAGCAAAATCTCTCTTTTCTACATTGTTATCTAGTCTAGATATTTTGACAGATTCTTCAACAGTTTTGGATAATAAATCATTAACTTCACTTAATATTTCAAGTGGATTTATTTCTGGAAAATTGATTGTAGGTGCAATTTTTTCTTCTGAAATTATAAGTTTATTTAATCTCTCTATTTCATCCTCTGACAAACTATTAGCTTGTTCTATTTCTAGTTTGAAATCATTTTTATTATAATTTGTCTTTGAAATTTTAGGTTCTATATTTTTTATTCTAGATGCTTCTTGGGAATAAAAATCTTCTATTTTTCTATCAAATTTTTCATATTGTATCTTACAACTAGTCATTTTATGATACAAATTATCTTCATCATGATTTGATTTGTCAATTAATCTTTCGACTTCAGATTTTTTAGTATCTATTTGACTTATCTCATAATCTATATTTTTCACTTCTTTATCAATTTCTACATTTTGTTCTCCCAGAACAACTGCATTCATTTCTTCATTGTCATTCACTACGCTATCAAATCCTTGAAAAACTCTAATATCATAATTTGTCAAAGAATTTTTTAGATGGTTTGTTAATGTGCTTTTGCCAGTTCCATTGTTTCCAAAAATAAAGCAAGTTTTTTTATTAATATCAATACTATCCTCATCAAAAATATTAATATCTCTTAAATCAATTATCATATATTAACCACCTTTATTCAAACACCATAATCACTCTGTTCTTCTGCAACCATCTTCACACTATCCATATTACTTAAATATATTGGATTTCTATCTAACTTATTGTCATTTATTAAATTATAATATTTATTGTTACTAATATTATTTATATAGTAATAATCAATCTTATCAATGATACTTGCAAAATCTAAATAACTTATAGAACTGAAGTCTTCTGTCTCAAGACCAGTATTTAATACAAATTTATAGTCGTCAAAGTCATAGAACTTATCCTCTTTCTCAGAGGTTAGATCCAGATATATTTTGGTTGATTTTGCAATAAGACAAATGTATTGAAAATCTTTATCCACATATTGTGTTTTGTTGTTAGGATGAGCCATTGAATAATGTTGGTTCGGTGTTAGCATTATTAAATTTTCAACATAATCTGCAATAGTTGGATAGTCTGATTGGGTGAAGATATGGTGTGCTTGTGTTGCATTTACCATCTCAGTTGATTGGTAGACTTCAGATTTTCCATTATAAATATTATCATTAAATTTACGCATTGCTTTTTTAGCCTTATTGACCGTGTAACTAGCCATAGCTCTGGCTTGCAATTGTGCTACCGTTGGTTCATGTTCAGCCCTAGTAATTGATTTATCTTTACCACTTAGCTCATCTCTCCAGTTGGCACGATTATATTGTAAGTCACTTAGTGTGATGGTGTTTTTTGAAATTCTACCTCTTTCAGTACCTTGTTTTTTTAATTTAAAAGCAAGAGGATTTATGACTTTCGTAAAAATCCTACCACATTCTGTTTCTCCATTTATTTTTGTATTGTTTATAGTGAATCTTATAAAGGTATCCCTAACATCTTTATAAGACTCTTTAGTTTGTATTTTAAAGAACTCTTCAAAAGAAGCCCATATTCCACTATCTTTTAAAACCTTAACTATATATTCATACAAAAAGTTCAAAGCATTGGTCGGTCTTAAAGCAATTTTCTCTAATAACTCCCTATTATTTATAGAGTAGTAATATCTGTTCTTCTCTTTCCTTACATTAAGAATCTTACTATAACCTAATAATTTTATTGGTTGTCCAAAATACTTGTCATATTCATTCCCAGCTTTTAATTCCGGATCAGGCTTTGAAAAGATGGAAATTACATTTTCTCTAGCATATTCACTATGCCATATATCAGAAACAGTAAATTCTTTAACATCATTCTCATCCACATACTCTATTATGCAATCTGCAATAATTGAAACTACGTCATAAGTACATTTCTGATCAATCCATCTTGCATCTCCAGTTTTTCTAACATCGTAGTCATATTTATCTAAAAAGTCACTAATTATGTTTCCTCTCATTTTATTTTTCTCCCAAACCAAAATACACTTGTTTTGTCAATGTTTAATGATCGTGTTTGCTTATTTCTAGCAATCTTATAAAATTCCCTATACTCATCTGTTGAGAAATATCTCATTTGTTCATCATTAAGTTGTTCATTATTTTTTGGTATTAATAATGCAATGGACCCATTTACAACATATCCTTTTTCTTTTTTCATTACTCTTGGTTTATATGTCATATTAGGTGTCATATATACATCATCTCTATCCATAAATTTTTTTACTGAAAGATTTTCTAACTCATCTAAGCTTATATAAGAATCATAAGAATCAATATTTATAATTTTACTTCCGTCATCGCTGATATTCCTGGATTTTAATACTCTTACATACTCATTAGAATCTTGCATGTTCTCCAATACAGAATTTTTAGTTGTAATTTGTCTATCTCTAAATACATCAAATATATCAAATTCCATATTTTCAAATATATTATCAAAAAACTCATTTCTATAGATTACCCAATAAGGAAGTTTTTCGTCTGAAATATAAGATAACTTTTGTTTGAAAATAATGCTATCAGTAATTGACTTTACTATTGTATTTTGTCTTTTTAACCTCGTATCTACCATCAAATTTATAGTTTCAACAAGAACACCCTTAAATCCTAACTCTCCAAAGTCATGTATATAGTCTATAGAATTCTCTTTTAACAATTTCCTTGTTTCTATAAACTCAGGTGTGTTTAAAATGTTTTTAGGTAATATCAAAGAAACATAATCAGAAATTCTCATTGCCTTTTCTAAAAACATTTCAGCCAAATTTTTGGTTTCCTTATTATAATTGTTTTCTAAATATTTCTTTAATATTATTCCACTAACTTTAGTAAATGGAGGATTACCGATTACTAAATCTATATTTAGATTATCAAAATCACAATTCAAAAAATCATCACAGATATAGCTAACATTAAAGTTTTCTGGAACATTGTTTAACGATTCTAAAATTCTTAATATGTCTCCGTCGATATCAATTAGTATAAGATTTACTCGTTTTTTATCTTCATATTTCTTATAAAGAAGTTTTAGGAAGTTTCCAGCACCGACTGATGGTTCTACTATAGTTATTTCATCTTTTTCGAACTCTGGCAAATCCTCAATTATATGTTCTACTATAAATCTATTCGTATAAAAAGCTGAATGTGTTTGCCTTTTAGTATTTGCCATTTCGATTATTCTTAAAATTGTAGATTCTGTATATGTGTCTATATTATCTTTTAAAAAATTAGTTAGATTGCTAATATCTTCTAATTTTTTGCTTTCTATAACATCCAGAATCTCCTTATCCTTTAAACTTTTTCTAGAAATATTTTTCTTTATCTTTTTAGCTATTTGCCTAAAAATACTTGTAGGAACAGCCTCTCCTATACTTTGTCTGATATTCATTTCATTCTTCTTGGAGATTTTTTTCTTGTCTTCTATGCTCAATGAATTTAATTCTTCTAAAGACTCTACTGTCCATTTAAAATCACTTGGTATTGTCATCATTTTCATAAGTTCTCTAATAGAAAAAACTCTGTCATCGATAGGATGAACTGTGTTTTGACTAGCCAGTTGATCATTTCTTGTGTGTATGCATGGAGCTACCTTATTAAATTCTTGTCTAGTGTATTTATCAGCGTTTTTAGCTTTATTAAATACAATTTCTCCATCTATAACTCTATGAGGTATTTTCTCTGGATCATTGTTATCAAACGCTCCCTCTCCAGGATTAAGATCTGATATCCATTTTCTCATCCTTTTAGGATATTCTCTAAAACTATGGAAAAAGTCATTGTCATCATATTCTCCCCAATTTAAACTTTTCATATCTCCAACAACTTCATACAAAGTTTTTTCTGTTTGATAATCTGGATATAGTTCAATAGGTACTACAATATCTGACAAATCTTTTCTAACACCAATAACTAAAGTTCTAGTTCTCGATGAATTTGATCCATAGTTTTTAAAATTTATTACTCGCTTAGAGATTAAATAGTTGTTTGAAAGTTTACTTTCAATCATTTCGCCTATTGGTAAAATAGTCCCATCTTTTAAAGTGCAACCTGTTTTCCAAAATGCAGCAACATTTTCAAAAATAAAAAATCTAGGATTAATATCTTTTACAATCTCTACACTTTCAACTATTAAACTATTTCTTTGTAAATCGCTCTTGTTTTTCTTGTGATTAGCTACACTCATTCCCTGACAAGGTGGAGTTGCAATAATAACATCAATGTTATCATTACCGAGTTTTTCCCATTTTTTTATTTCATTTGAAATTTTATCTTTAGTTTCTTGTCTCTGTATGTCTCCGCTTATATATCCACTATCAAATTTACATTTTTTGTTTATTCTCTGAATTTCTAAACGTCTATCAATGATTTCATTAGTTGCTACACATTCAAATCCCTCTTGTTTAAATCCATAGCATCCTACTCCTGCTGATGAAAATAAAGAAATATAGGTAAAAGTATTATTTATCATTTATCTTAACTCCATTTTTATATTCAATAATATCTCCAATATCACATTGAAAATACTCACAAATCTTCCCTAATGTTTCTAAACTTACATTTTCATCTCTTCCCATCTTGGCTATTGTCTTGGGAGTTGTTGCTATTGCAGCTTGTAAGTCTGTTTTTTTCATATTTTTATCTATTAATAACTTCCATAATTTGTTATATGAAAATCCCATATCATTCTCCAATTCTATATTTTACCTTTCTAAATGTATAGATTAACTACCTAATTATAGCATATAACTCTAATTCTTTTCAATTATATGATTTACTGCGTTAAACTAAGCAAAAAAAATAAAGGCAGTCCGAAGACTGCCGATATTTATCTCTCTGCGCCTTTGCTATTGTCTTTCTTATTAGATTTAGTTTTATCGTCTGTCTTAAAGCTTTTTATTTGCCCCAATATGGACTTTTTATCCTTATCTTGACTCTTTACCTGTTCTTTTGCTTTTAAGAGCTTAGAGGACAAAATACGAACATTTTTATGTTCTCTCCCGTTGTTATCAATGCTTGTTTTTACTTGTCCAAATATTTTAACAAAATCTCCTTGCTTTAAGTTCTCTAGATCTTTTGTCTTGTCTCCATATGCTGAACAATTGGTATAAACTTTATTTCCATCGTCATCTTTTGAAACAAGAGAAAAATTACTTACTTTAAACTTTTCTCCATTGGCATTTTCTCTTTCAAGATTTTCTACTTTTCCAGCTATATTGCCTACGAGATTTATAAGATCATCTTTTTCTTCAATATCACTGACATTTTCAACAATCTTACCTTGTTCTTTCATATCATCAATCATATAGTCAAAGTCATCACTTAGTAGACCTGTTGTATCATTGTTCATATATAAAACATAGACTTCTTCAAGTGCCTTTTCATCATTAATACCTTTTTCTATGCTTACAAGTGCTTTGATAAAATCCTTGTAATTATCATTCATCATTTCTTCTAAGTTTTCTCTAATATCTTTGTATTCCATAATTTCCTCCTTGTACTAAATAAGGAGAGTTTTTCGCCCTCCTCTATCGTTCTTGTCCTTTTTCACTTTTTTCTTGATTTTTATCTTTTTCTTCTTCTGATTTGAATTTTGATATTTGTCCTAATATCGATGGTTTCTCTTCCCTTGCGTGAAGATTATCATCTACATCATAAGTTGATTCAAAATAATCACTATCTTTAAAATCATTGTCATACCTATCTGGTATTCCATCATTGTCAAGATCTTTTTCTAGTGGATCATAGAAGTTTCCATCATCATCTATTTCCAAGCCTAAAGCTTGTTTTAAATCTTCTTCATCTACTGATACCAGATCATCAAAACTAGACATCTTTATGGCTTCGGTCATATCTTTAATAGCTTGTGAGTTAGATATATCTTCCTCTACAAAAGATTCTGTTCTAATAGCTACATTATCTACATACTGAGTCCATGTTTTTTCTTCCAAATTTACCTCATATTGAATCGAGTGCTTACCATCAGGTGTTTCTGTATAGGCAAGTCCTATATGGCTTAAATCGGGGTATAGTTTGTCAAAATCTTCATAGCTATTAGATTCTGAAAACTCATAGTTAGAATAATCAACTATCGCCCTCTTTAAATTTTCTAATAAAGGTGATTGGTTTTCTAATTCTTCTACTTCTCCCATATCTAAAAGTTTATTAATCTCAGCCAGTCTTAGTGTCTTATCCCTTAACTCATCTGCTTTTTCAAATGGTTTAGTTAATTCTACTTTGGCATTTTCTAATGATTCTTTGTAGTTTTCAAGGTTTTGATTTAACCTTTCAAGTCTTGAAGGCATTTTTTCAATTGCATTATCAAGCCTTGTTATATTACCATCAGTAGAGTTTGAAAACTCTCCAAAGTATTCTGCTTTTCCTAGAAGTTTAAAGGTGTGAGTATTAGTCATGAAGTTATATGAAACTTGTAAGTCTAAATTTCTATATTTACCAATAACTTTGCTATCGTTTATCTTTACCTTTTTTATTTCTTCTAATAGCTTCTCTCCAGCTTCTTTCTTATCTAAAATTTTATTTGCACCAAGACTGATTGAAGTAAATTTGCTATCTCCTTCTCCTAATTTCTCAACACTTGCAATGTCTTCTTTAACTGCTTGTATTTCCATTTCAGTTTTTAAAATACTTTGAGGATAAATTTTATTTACCTTATCTTCAAGCTTATATTTATTAGACTTGTAGTTTGCTTCTAACATTTTTAGTTTTGTAACTTCGTTATCTAAATCCATCTTTTCTTTAATTAGCGGATTGCCAGTAGCTAAAGCCTTAATTTCTGAATAAGATAGACTTGCTTCATCAACATCTTCAGCAACACGCACAGGCGTCTTGCTTGTCATGATTTGGGATATAAATTTTTGTTTATTCTCTATTGTCTGCCACAAATAGGCATCAAAGGTATTTTCTGTTACATATCTAAAAATATTTACCTTATCATTTTCATTACCTTGACGAACAATTCTACCACTTCTTTGCTCTAGGTCAGACGGTCTCCATGGGACGTCTAAATCGTGTAAGGCTATTAGTTTATTTTGTACATTTGTACCTGCTCCCATTTTTTGAGTAGAGCCTAATAATACTCTTACTTCTCCTCTTCTTACCTTAGAGAACAATTCATCTTTTTGTTTGTCTGTGTCTGCTTCGTGGATAAAGGCTATTTCTTCTTTTGGTATTCCCATATTCACTAGCTTATTTCTAATATCATCATAGATATTAAATTCTCCATCTACTTTTGGTGTAGACATATCTGAAAACACTAATTGGGTCGATGAATTTTCTTTTGTCTTATCCCAGATCGAAAAGATATTTTTAACGCATACATTAACTTTTGAATTAGGATCATCGGGAAGTAATGGATTTATTAATCTTTGGTCGAGGGCAAGTTTTTTACCATCATTTGTAATCTTTAACATGTTATCTTCTGTTGGCTCTACTTGGTTATTTCTAACTGCGTCTGCTCTTTCTGAAATAGCTTCTAATATTTCTTTTTGTTCCTCAGTAGGTTTTGTTTTAATAACTTCAAAATTTGCTTCAGGAACTGGCAAATTTAACATATCTGAAGTCTTTATATCTGCTACTTCTTTAAACATAGACATCAACTCTGGCAAGTTATAGAACTTTGAAAATCTTGTCTTTTGCCTATATCCAGTGCCTTCTGGAGATAATTCAAAGGTGTTTTCTGTTTCTCCAAAAGTAGAAGCCCAGGCATCAAAATGTTCTAATCCTCTTGCCTTTAAATCCTCATACTGAAGGTATCTTTGCATGGTATAAAGCTCAGTCATTGAATTTGATATCGGTGTACCAGTAGCAAATACAACTCCCTTTCCATCTGTCATTTCATCCATATACCTACATTTCATATACATATCTGAAGACTTAAAGGCTTCACTCTGCCCGATACCAGCAACATTTCTCATCTTAGTATGCAAGAATAAGTTTTTGTAATTATGAGCTTCGTCTATAAATAACTTATCTACTCCTAGCTCTTCAAAAGTTATTACATCATCCTTTTTAAAGTCATCATTTAGTTTTTCAAGTCTTACCAATAGTTTCTTCTTTGTCTTTTCTAGTTGTTTTACTGTGAAATTTTCTCCTCTATTTCTTTTATTCTCATCAATAAAGGAAACTATATCATCTATTTGGTCTTGTATATGCCTTACCTGGTATTCCTTGGACATTGGTATTTTTTCAAATTGAGAGTGTCCTATGATGACTGCATCATATTCTCCCGTTGCAATCCTACTAATAAATCTTTTTCTATTTTTAGGTTGAAAGTCTTTTTTATCGGCCACCATAATATTTGCTGACGGATATAATTGCATAAACTCTCTACCAATTTGAGTGGTTAGATGGTTAGGAACTACAAATAATGACTTACTTGCAAGTCCTAACTTTTTAGACTCCATAGCAGAAGCTACCATTTCAAATGTCTTTCCTGCTCCAACTACATGGGCAAGCAGTGTATTTCCTCCATAAAGAGTTCTTGCTATGGCATTTTTCTGATGTTCTCTAAGTCTGATTTCAGTATTCATTCCATCAAAAGTTAAGTTAGAACCATCAAATTCTCTATTTCTAATTGAATTGAATTTTTCATTATAAATCTTTTCTAACCTATATCTTCTATCAGGATCTTCAAATATCCAATTTTTGAATTCTTCTTTAATCAGTTCTTGCTTTTGACTTGCAAGCATAGTTTCTTTTTTGTTTAATACAGAAGTCTTAGAACCATCATCATTTATTACTTGGTCAAATACCTTTGTATCTTTTAGATTAAGAGCATTTTCAATTAGCTTATAGGCATTCACTCTACTTGTACCATAAGTCATGTTAGCAAGGTCATTAGTTGAGTCAACGCTTTTACCTTCAATGTTCCATTCACTTGTGTGTGGCGAAAACCTAACATTTATATTCCACCTATCATAACCAGGTGTTTTCAAAAGATTAAAGGTAAAGTCTTCTATATCTTTTTGAGGTATCCAAGTTGCTCCTAACCTCACATTTATATCAGAAGCCGTAAGTTCTTCAGGCATAACTTCTTGTAATTTCTCTCTTTGATATTTGAGTTTACCTAACTCGTTTAATAATGTGTCTTTCTTTTCAGAAGGTGCTAAATCTATTACATTTTCAATTTCTCCGATATATGAATTAAGATAGCCAATCTTTTCTCTAATATTTCCACTTAAATACTCATCAGCCGATACATATGAAAAATGAAATGGATCGTCATTGTCAAAGTTCTCGAAAGGCATTCTGTTATTTATTAGGTCTGTATCCTTAATATCTAAAAATATCTCGCCCTCAAGCTCACCAATCAAGGTGTCCCTATCTTTACTTGTTATAGATTCCATATATTCAAAATCTACATATCCCTTTTGTGAAACTGATAAGACTAAGGCTTCAAGGGAAGTATCTACATGGTCTACTACTTTTGCCTTTGTGATTGTTCTTTTTGAAAATATATCACTCTTTGCTTTGAAATTATCCTCATCATCAAGTATTTCTATTGATGAAACCAAAGGAAAGTTTGAGTCTTCCTTTAAGGCTCTAGTATTTGATAAGGAGTTGATAAAGCCATGTTTCTTTGAAAAGTTATCATATACTTTATTTAACTTTGCTTGTGACTCTTTTATTTCTTCATCAGAGAAATCGTCCTTTTGCTTTTCTATTACATCTTTTAAAGCATTCATTACATCAAGATAATCTTTTATCTTTTCTTTGTTTTTATCTGATATATTCTGCTTGATTAAGACTGAGTTTTCTCTTAAATAGACATCTTCGTCAATAATGGTATAGGAAAAATTCTTAACATCATCTGTTGCTGGAAGACTTAATTCTTCATCTTCCAATAGTTCGACTTCTTCATATTTTGAATTTGAAGATATTTCCTTACTTGCAAGATCCATTAAATCTTTTAGCTTTTCATCTTCTTTTTCATCACAAGTAATAGTATTGCCAAATCTTCCAGATACTTCTTTCATATACCCTAATACCATTTGAGGATTATCTACAAAATATTTATTGTAGGTCAAACCCTTTTTATCAGTTGCTAAATGAATCCAATCGTCATCTCTTTCTATAACTGAATCTCTCTTCTTTAGAAAAATAATATCTGAAGTAACTTCTGTACCAGCAAGTCCTTTAAATGTAGTACTAGGAAGCCTCATAGCTCCTAAAAACTCACATCTTGCATTAATATATTTTCTAACAGATTCATCTTTTTTATCCATAGTTCCAGATGAGGTTATAAAGGCAATAATTCCTCCATTCCTAACCTTATCTATTGACTTTGCAAAAAAATAATCGTGAATCAGAAAGTTATTTCTGTTATATTCACGATCGTTAACTTTAAAATCTCCAAAGGGAACATTTCCTATTACCAAGTCAAAGAAATTATTTGAGAAGTTTGTTTCTTCAAAGCCTTTAATTTGAATATTAGCTTCAGGATAAAGTTCTCTTGCTATCCTTCCGCTTAGACTATCTTTTTCTACTCCATAGACTTTAGAGCCTTGTATTTCACTTGGCATATTACCAATGAAATTACCTACTCCTGCAGATGGTTCAAGGATATTCCCAGTCTTAAATCCCATATCTGTTAGAGTCTTATATATTCCATCCATTACCTCTCTAGGTGTATAAAATGATGTTAAAGTAGACTCTTTAGCGTTTAAATACTCTTCATTTGTTAGATTTTCTTTTAAAATGTTTCTTGCTTCAAGCCATTGCCCTCCCTTTTCTTCATCGAAGACATCGGCAAGACCTCCCCAACCTAGATAGTCTGCAAGGTAGGCTTGTTCATACTCTCTTGGACTCCTATTTTCATTTTCAAGTCTTTTTAGCATTTTAATAGCTTTTATATTTTTATCTAGCTTTTCTGATGGTGTTAGGTATTCTGAATAAATATGATTTTTCAAGTCATAATTTCTAGCAAAACTTAGCCTTTCCTTATTAGCTTCATAGCCTAGATTCTTTAAATCTTCTTTTCCCCTCAATAAGTTTTCGGCTGCTTCCCTAGGCACATTGTACCTATCCATCATTTGGTCAATTTCAGGATTGTGGTTATCAATAAAGCTTTCTTGTTCTACTTGTCTTTTAATTTGTTTTTCATGCTCAGATAATTTATATATCTCATAATTTCCACTATCTAAAAGGTCATCAATCTTTCTACTTTCTTCAAATGTTTCACCCTTATATAAAGGAATTTCTTCCCCATTAACTTCTACCTTAGTTCTAGTTTCAATTAAGTTGATTTCATCAAAGGTATTCTTATCTTCTAAAATAAATTCTTTACCGACTTTTACTGCTAGTTTTTCTGATGTTTGACTTAAATTTTCAAAGATTTCTTCAAGGTATGAATCATTTCTATATGGAATTACTTCCGAACCCCTAATCATACCTCCCATATATTCCATATTATCTCTAATGGTTACAGTTTTAAGTCCTCCACTTAGTTCATCAAAATCTGTAATAGTAAATTCCTTATCTTTATATCTAACTTGATCGCCTATCTTAAATTTAAGCTCTAACTTTTCCTTAACTTCTTCTTGTAAAGAATTTTCCTCACTTAGTGCAACTTGTTCTTCTAAATATGAAAATTCACGCTCGTTTACTTCTTCACCATCTCCAAGGTCTAGCCTATAATGTTCGACAACTTCGCCATCTACATAGTGGTCAAAATAGAATTTGAAATATCCGATATAATCATCAGTCATTTCTCCAAATTCATTTTCTCCATGAGTTTGATTATGGTCTTTAACATCTATATCTTTTTGTCTTAGTATATTGATTAAGTCTTTAGTTACTATCTGCCCACTATAATCGGGAACTAATTCATGGTTTTCATTAAATTCTACAATCCAGTAGTCTTTTCTTTTTTCAATGTTGTTGCCATCAAAAAAAGAAGCTTCATCAGCTTCCTTTTCTTGGCTTATTTCATTTTCTAAGCTTCCACGTATTCCTTGATTGCCATATTCTTCACTGTTGCCATCAAGTTGTTCATCTGTCCTTGGTATTCTTCTGGATCCTCTCTCATCATCTTCTCTGTCAAGCCTTGTGCTTTCATCATTTTGACTTTCTCTCTCTTGATAAAGTCCACTGCCTGATTCTGGATTTCCTTCAGATGGTTCAAAAGTGTTTTCTCCTCGTACATTTCCTGAAGTTTCTTCCAGTTCTCCATATCCTCGCTCCCTACCAGGTAGGACAGTCTTAGAACTGCGTATGTCGGATTCGGGAATCTTTCCATAAATTCCAGATCCTTCTCCATCATATCCAAGGTTTTCTCTTCGATCTTCATCGCTATTTCTTCTGTCGCTTCCATCTGTGAAAACTCGTCTATCTCTACTCCTTGACCTATCATCTCGTCTATATAAATCATTTTGACCTCCTCTATCTTCGTTTATATTTTCTATATCTATATTATAGTCGGCAGCGGCCCTTTCTGTCAGCAGCCTAGCACGATCCATTTCCTTAGATTTTTCTATTGTTCTATCTATAATATCTTCACTAACCTTTGATATTACAAGACCTATCTGCTCTAAAGAAATTGTATTAATCCTAGAAAAATTATTTTTTAAATTTTCCATATCCATAGGGTAGACTGCATTAAACCTATTAGCTACTGCATAGGATATTGAATCTCTCATAAACTTTTCAAAGCTAAGTCTATCTTCTATATCTATTCTCAAATCAGCAAGAGCCAAGTTAATGTATTCATCTCCATAAATTCGACTTAAAGAAAATATATTTTCATTGAGTGAATCACTCGCTTCAAATGAAGAATCTTTTATTATTTCTTTTAAAGCCTCATTATGGTTTTCGTGATCAAACTGCCATAAGCTAACCTCATTAATATTCCTATCCATTGATGTGGTCTGACTAATATCAAAAATGTATGAAACTCTTTTATTTACATCACTTCCAACTAAAATTGGAATACCCTTTTGACCTCTCATAACAACTCTACCAAAATATTTCTTCCACATATCAAAGGTCGCACAAGCTCTAGCTTCAGGTTCTTTGTTATATATACTTAATTGGCTAGAAAGATCATATTTTTGATTATTACCTATAACCTTTAAGAGTTTTAAATATTCATTTTCATCTTGCAAAACTTCATACTTTATTGCTTCTTGTATATTCTTAAAATCATTTACTTGCATTTCCTACCTCCATTCTATGAATTTCTTTTATAATCGCCATTAACACATCTACCACAATAGAATTGCCGGCCTGCTTATATAGTTTACTTGAAGTGCAATTTTTTCTTCTTGGATGTACATCTTCTAGTTTGTTAATATCACTATCATTAAAACCCATAAGTCTTAGACATTCTCTTTCTGTTAAATACCTATACTGACCATCTCCAATATCTATTATTCCAGAATTAGGTACTCTCATTTGTTTTGTAGAAATAGTATAAGAAAAATCTTTAATCACTTTTAGTCGCCCTCTAAAACTATTATCTATGCCTTTATTTAAAAATTTGAGCATATAAGGTTGAGTCATTGTGTAGAGTTCACTTACATTCTTTTCTAAAAATTCACTTAGTGGTCTAGTTTTTTTCCTCTTCAATGTATTAAAAGAAAAGTTATTTGCTTCAAGACATGAAACAACAAATATCCTCTCCCTTTTTTGAGGTATCCCAAAGTCCATTGCATTTAAGATTTCATATTTGCTTTTATATCCAAGGTTTTCTAGCTCTTTTAGATAAATAAAAAAGGAGTCCCTCATATTTCTATCAAGGACTCCCTTTACATTTTCCCAAATTATCCATTTAGGTTTATCTTTCATTTCTTTAATTATTCTAATTGTTTCAAATAATAAGCTTGATCTAGTTCCTGAGTTTTTCACTCCTCCTTGCTTTTTTCCTATTCTTGAAAAGTCTTGGCAAGGACTTCCGTGCATAACTAAGTCTATCTTCTCATTAGGAGCTTTATATCCTACTACTGATTTTGGCTTATAACTCTCTCCATAAAGTGCGTTGTATGATTTAACACAAGCCTTATCTATTTCTACATAATCAACTACTTCATAAGGTATCTTTAAATTAATAAAAGCCTTTCTAATAGCACCTATGCCACCGAAAAGCTCTAATATTTTTACCTTATTCATTTAGATTATTCTTGTACCTATCTACAAGCTCCCTTATACTATCTTCTATTTCTCTTAAAAAGTCTTCTTTATCTACTTCGCCAGAGCTAATCTTTGCAAGTTTCATTTCCCATTCAGATGTTGTTTCAGCCGACTTAAACTTATCCTCTACAATCGATACAAGTCTATTGCCTTTTTCAGTTACAAGTAAATTTTTCTTATCTCTTCTTATGAGATCCTTATGGATAAGATTTTCAATAATCCCTGCTCTTGTAGCTGGTGTTCCTAAGCCTTTTCTTTCTACTTCTATGTCTTTATCCAAGGATTCTACTCCTGCATTTTCCATAGCTTTTAAAAGTGTATCTTCATTATAATGACTTGGAGCTTTGGTGAATTTCTCAGATATATTTTTAGAAGTTAGCTTAATTTTATCTCCAGTCTTTACATCTGGTAATTCATTTTCTTGTCTTTCCTTTCCATATGCCTTTAGATATTTGGTATAACCTTCATCTATTACAGTCTTGCCACTTGCATTGAAGTTAAACTTATCATATTCATATCTGATTTTTCTACTAGATCCCTTTAAGTTATCCGAGCTTGAAGCAAGTAATTTATCCTTAATTAGATTATAGATTTTACTTTCTTTATCAGATAAGTCTTTAGCTTTTCCAATCCCTGATATAGTAGGAATAATTGCATAGTGGTCTGTAACTTTAGATGAATTAAAAATAGACTTAAAGTTTGACTCATTAACCTTAAAATCGTCTTCAAGTCCTTCTAATAATTCTTTCATAGTATTAACCATATCATCAGTTAAATACCTGCTATCTGTTCTTGGATATGTGATTAGCTTTTTTTCATACAAACCTTGTGCCAGATTTAAAGTGTCATTTGCTGAATATCCAAAATATTTATTTGTTTCTCTTTGTAAGGTAGTAAGATCATAAGGCTTATCTGGTTTTGTGCTTATTTCTTTATCTTCTACCTCTGTAATAACTATTTCATCTTCTAGCAGATTTAATAGTTGCTCTGCAACTTCAATTCTATCAATCCTATCTGATACAAGTTTCAATTCTCCATAAGATAGGTCAACTGTATAATATTTTTGCTTCTTAAATAGATTTATTTCACTATCCCTTTTAGCTATCAAATATAGAGTTGGTGTTTGTACTCTACCAACTGAATAGGTTTCCTTGTAAATGCAAGAGTAAAGCCTACTTAAATTCATTCCTACCAGCCAATCCGCAATAGCTCTTGCACTTGCCAATCTATATAAATCTTCAAAGTTTTCCCCGTCTTTAAGATTTCTAAAGCCATCCTCAATAGCTTTGTTTTCCATTGAAGATATCCAAAGTCTTTTAATCTTCTTCTTACATTTAGCTTGATTATATACAAGCCTAAAGATAAGTTCTCCCTCTCGTCCAGCATCACAAGCATTTATAACTGTGTCGATGTTCTTATCATTTAAAAGTTTTTTCAAAACTCCATATTGTTTCTTAGTGCTTTTAGATACTTCATAAATATATTCTTCTGGGATTATAGGAAGATTTTCTATTGTCCATTTCTTCCATTTTTCGTCTATCTTACCTAATATAAGGAAACTTGTCAATCATACTTTTTAACGATATGAAAAGCTATCGTTAAAAGGTATAATTCATGTCTGAATATAATTATATCAGCTATACATTATGCTGACTATACTTATAAGGAAATAAAAAAGAGGCAAATGTAAAATATGCCTCTAAACTATATCTGTAATCATATAAAATATTTGATATGCTTATCTTTCAATATTAACTTCTATGCCGGACTTGAAAATGATTTGAAATTTATCATCAAATACCTTTATATGCTTGATATACCTTCTAACAAGTTCTTCGTCATAGTTTTGCAATCTCTGTTCCTGTTTATTAATAAATTCCTCCATCTCAAAAATTCTCTTTTTAACTTCCTCCTCTTTTGCTTTTTCAACAAGCAACTTATGTTTTTGTTCCCTTAGACTATCAACTTCATCTGAAAGGCTTGAATAGTCTTGATTTGACTTTAGCATGCCTAAAAGTTCTTTTTGTTTTAATGCTATCTCTTTATTGATAGCTTCTATTTTCTTTGAATCACTCCTTGCAATCACATCTTCAATATTACTCATTAACTTCTGCTTTGTTTCATCAGGAGCTTTTATAACCTTATTGATTTCCTCAACTGTGGCTCTTTGTAATTCTTCTTCTTTAATTGTAGGAGCATCACAAGATTTCGGTCCATGTTCAACTCGTGTACAGCAACGCCATACAATTGACTTTACTCCTCTAATGTCCCATACAATTCGCCTATAGATATCTCCACACTTTGCGCAAATACATAAACTTGAAAGTGCATACTTACTAGAATATACTCTCCTTTTACTTTTGCCACTTTGCATATTGGCTCTTCTTAGCATTTCTTCTTGCACTTGAATAAATATATCTCTTGGAATAATAGCCTCATGACTATCTTTTACATAATATTGTGGGGCTCTGCCATCGTTTTTAATGCGAACTTTATTAATAAAATCTGTTGTGATAGTCTTTTGTAACAATGCATCACCAATATACTTTTCATTTTGTAAAATACTGTTGATATTGGATATGTGCCATTTTAAATGTCCAGCTCCATTTTTTATTTTGTCTTTCTCAAGCCCTATGGCTATCTCTCTTAAACTTAATCCAGATAAATACTCACGATAAATTCGTTTTACAACATTAGCCTCCTCCTCATCTATAATCAAGTTTCCATCTTCACCTTTCGTATATCCTAAAAACCAATTATGGTTTACTTGCACTTTTCCTTCTTGATATCTAAATTGCAAACCCATTTTTACATTCTGCGATAAGGATGCAGATTCTTGTTGGGCTAAAGATGCCATTATAGTTATGAGAAGTTCGCCACTTGATTCCATAGTATTGATGTTTTCTTTTTCAAATATAATCGGTATGTTCTTCTCTTTTAGCTTTCTTACATACTTTAAGCAGTCGATAGTGTTTCTTGCAAAACGACTGACGGACTTTGTAATGACCATGTCAATCTTCCCGGCCATACAATCATTAATCATGTCGTTAAATCCTTCTCGCTTTTTTGTGTTTGTACCTGAAATACCATCATCAGCATAAATTCCTGCAAACTCCCAAGCATCATTTCTTGAAATATAATCCGTATAGTGTTGTACCTGCATTTCATAACTGCCTGCCTGTTCTTCACTATCTGTGCTAACTCTACAGTATGCAACGACACGTAGTTTTCTTTTTTCTTCTTTAGCTACATTATTCCCTTGTTTCTTTTTTGCAGGAATAAACATAACATTTTCATTCACATCTGTGCCTCCTTTATTAAAGTGTATGCGTATTCTGCTTGTAAATAAGGATTGTCAAATTTCACATCCACTTTAGTTCCTATATAGTTCGTTATTGGCTGAACTTTTTATCTTGGAACTGTTTCCCTTTTTCTTCTAAAAGTCTTAGACTGCAAGATTTTTTGCACTGCACTAAATAAATCCTCATCAATAATCTGAGGAAAAATTTTATTCCCAAGGTAACACCTATTTTTTAGTATCCTCTCTATGCTCCCATGTACTTTATTTATACCTACAGCTCTTGCGCTACCCTCGAGAGTTTTATGTTTAAGATATGCCTTATATAAAGCGACTATTTTTGCTGCTTCCTCTTTGTGGGTTATAACTATTGAATTTTCTATTCGATATCCATAAGGTATATGCGTCATTTTAGCTTCACCTCCTCTTGAAGTTTTAAGCCACATTTTAATTGGAATATAAATTGATATCTTTCCTTCACAATTATAGAATCGACAAAATCAAGGTAAAGCTCCTCTTGAAATTGCTCTATTAACTTATTCTTGCTCAGGTATTTAAGTAGTTTTTTTGCTTCATTTAAATGAGTTAAATCACCATTTATCTCGCTAGTAAGCTCATTCTTTTCTTTTTCAAGACAATCACTCTCATACTCAAGGTTTTTATTTTCACTAAAGAAGGCTTCCGGTTCTATATAACCACTGGTAAATAACTGATTTAATACATTTGCTTCTTCTTTTAACTTTTCTAATTTCGCCTCAAGTTCCAAAACTCGATCTAACCTATTTTTATCGTTAGTTCCTCTAAGTCCATCAATAAAAGGAATCACAATACTGCTTTTACCAGCTATCAGCTTATTCATCATCTGGATTAAGGCAGCGTGAATATTTTCTTCTCTGACTTGCTTCATCTTACAGCTTTTTTTATCTCTAATGTGATTTATACAAGCCCAGGCAATATAATCTCCACTTTTAGCCTTTCTTTTACATCGCTTCATGTTGGATCCACACTCATAGCATTTAAGTTTTCCTGTAAAAACATATCTATTTTGGTACTTATTATTTTCATCAGTTCTATTGGCTATCAGTTTCCTTTTTTCTACAACCTCTTTTGCCATTTCAAATTCCTCACGCCTTATAATTGGATCGTGATGATTTTTCATATGGTAAGTCCCCTTTTCGCCGTGATTATAGTGTCTATTAAAATTATCATCAGTAAATGTTTTTTGAAAAATAACATCCCCTACATATTTTTCATTTGTAAGAATTCCTCTAATTGTAGATGAGTGCCATTTTGAATTTTTTCTTGTAGGTATCCCTCTACTGTTAAGTTCATTGGCAATCTTATGTGAACCCATACCTGAAATGGTCATATTAAAAATTTCTCTCACTACTTCAGCTTCATGAGGTACAATAACCATCTTTCCATTCATATTTTCATAGCCATATGGTGGAGAAGAAATAATATAAGTCCCATTTTGAAATCTTCTTAGAATTGACCACTTGTTATTTTCAGAAATAGACCTTGATCCGCTTTCAGCTATGGAGCTTAAAATAGAAAGCATAAGTTCTGAACTCATGTGTTCCGTATCGATGTTTTCTTTTTCAAAATAAAGGTATACGCCCATACCAGTTAGCTTTCGAACCATTTCAAGGCAGTCTACTGTATTTCTGGAAAATCTACTGATTGATTTTGTAATAACTCTATCAATTCTCCCATTTTCACAGTCGTCTAAAAGTTTAAGTAGACCATCTCGCTTTTCGATTTTAGTGCCACTTATGCCTTCGTCATAATAAAGACCTGCATATTCCCAAGATGAATGAGACATTATTTCTCTTTCATAATGTTCTTTTTGAGTAGCAAGGCTTAAAAGTTGTTCTTCCGTATTAGTTGAAACCCTAGCATAAGCTGCAACTCTAATTTTCTTTTGACTATTTTTCAAATTTGAAACTTCAATTTTTGTTATCCTTGTCATTCTCTCACCTCCTTTTTGGTCAGTACTATATATCACTCTAAGACCACTATTTATCAAGTTATTAATCCATAAGTTCCTTATAAAAAGGTTGAAAAGTTTCTTTGTTCAATCTACTTATTTTTGTCTTTCAGTATCTGTAATGAAGCCTTTTTCTAGTAATAAAGCCGTAAGTCTTTCTGCCATTTCATAGGAAAAATCTTGATTCATGCTATCTTTCGTAAATTCTCTAGAGGTTGTACCAAGCCTATTTTCTATATCTTTAATGACACTCATGATGTCTACCTCCAAAGCGATAGGAAATATAGCAAGCATGACTACAAAACTTACGACCTTTATTTCCATATGATGTAAATACATTTTTACAGTTTTTACATACAAGCTCATAATTTGCCTTTTTATTCACTGCGTCTTTATGCTTATTCCACCAAGCGTTTCTGCAACTATCCGAACAGAATCTTTTCTTTTTTCTTTTCCTATTTTGATAAATTGCCTTTCCACAAAATTCAGAAGATGAGATATTTTCACTACCTTTTTCATTACCCAGCCCATTTCGTTTGCAGTAGCTTTTTATGGTATTTAAAGAGATATTCATATTACTGGAAATCTCTCTATAGCCCATTCCTTTTATTCTTAGCTCTTTAATTTTTTCTTTTTCCTCAGTATTCATCTTTTCTCTCCCTTCGATCTAAAGGAGTGGTGCTCCTTTAAATCACAGGCAAAGAAATTTATAAAAAATAAACCCCAAATAAAAAAAGCCTGAAGATTATCCCAATTTAGGAATAACCCTCAGACATATTTTTACAATAGTTCATTTACTCTCTTTTGCACAGCATAATAATCATATCCTGCACTTTCTAGTCTATTTTTTCTATCTTCACCATTTCCCCAGTCATCATTAATTACTGCTTCTTTTTTATATCTTGTTTTTCTTTTTTTATTTCTTTTATATTTTTAATTTTTATTGATAATATACTAATATATAATAAAAGAGAATATAATGTACATTTGTACACAATATCCTCTTGAAAATTATATAAATCTATTTACCTACTTACTTCAACCACCTTTCCTCTAGAAACAACAATCGCATACAATACTCCTATTGTAGCCATTATCAAACGAGATATTCCATAAGGCAAAGACACTCTAGGTATTAGGATGATCCACAATACAAATAGCATATCCAAGTATACTAGCTTTGTTCCATTTTGCTTAAATAAAATGTGATTACTAACAGATAACATAATCAACCCAAACAGGAATATACCTATCCAAAAATAAATAAAATTATCATTTTTTATACTAATTGAGTAATAACCCACACTTGAAATAATCATTAGTATATATGCTATCAAGCCAAATTTTTTGTTCATAATCATTTTTTTAATCATCTTAATTGTAATATCCTATTTCAAGTGGCGGATATGAAAATACTGGTTTTATATATATTCCTTGATTTGTAGCTAAAGCCCAAGTTACTCTTCCACATAATTCAACTAAGGAAGGACCCGCTGCTACTGAAAATAAATTCTTTTTGATTTTCATAACGAACTTCCTTTCTTTATTATTGTTCTTTGTTGTCGTTGTTTGCTGGTATACTACTCTGTATTATTTATTTCTGTCTCCATTTTTATACCTCTGAGGATTGTTATAGTTCATAAATTCCACATCCTTTTTAATGTGTCATATAATTTTTAATGATCATTATAATCATTACACTTATATGTTTCTTTGCCGTCTAAATCAAAAATTTGATATATACAAACTCCTAATTCATTTGCGATATCATTTGCAGTTTTTAGACTTGGCATTGTTTTACCTGATTCAATTTGATTTATACTTATTCTCGATATCCCTACTTTCTTCCCTAACCTATGTTGTGATAACCCTAATGGTTTTCTATATTCTTTAATCCTATTTCTCATTATTATGCCTTCTCTCTTTGGTTAAGAATAGTTTACCACTGATTTCTGTAAAACTCAATATTTTATACATTTTTTTATTTGGATATTCCTCTAAAGTTAAAGTAAATATCTACTTGTTTTATCTGACTTCTATTTTTCTTAGTATAGCAGCTTCATAAACTACAATATTTTTATATAAACATTTATTTTACTACTGTTAATTCCTCAATATTGGGATATTTTTCTATCATTTTTATGAATTTGTCAGTTAAAACTTTCATCTTATAACAGCTTTCTATTTCATAAAAATACGTCATTTTTTTCTTGGCCTTGTTATCTTTATTATGGATATCAAATAAACTATAAAATCACTTTACGGAAATTTTTAACCAGTGCATGTTCTATTTATAGTTTGTGATAAGGATTGCAAGTTCTTTTGCTTTTGTGACGTTTTCTCGATAAGTTTCAAAGACATCCACCCAAAATTTAAGTTCTTCATCACTTGGATTTTTTGTTTCTAAATGGTCACACCAACCATCCGGAAAACCTTGAAGTCTTACACATTCTTTTGGCGTTGATCTTCTGACTAGCTTTTCTCTTCCAACGCAAGGTGGATCCTTATAGTCACTTGCCACCAGTGTATTTGCTACATCTTTGCTCGCACAGGTATGGTGTTAATTTTTGCTTGTCGCATAAATTTCTTTTTCTACGATGAGTTTTCTTTGTGATGCCATATCACTATGAACCCTCTTTGGTCCATCCATCGCACAAAGCGTTCCTGCTGTTTTATCACAGTAAACAACAGCAATGCCTCCTTGATTAGCATCCGGTGAATTTTGACCTGTGTTAATGGTTCTTGAAACATCCGTTTAATAGACATTAGCTATCAGATTTTTATGGGCTGTCAAGGAATTTTCTTGACACCTTTAACAAATGGATTTTACAGGGGAATAGACCTATTGCCTTGGCTATAATCAGTACAATTCCCCCAATAAAAAAGCCTCCCTGGGGGAGGCTTTACACCTAGCTTAGCCGAGCCTATGGATGCTTTCCACCAAGGTATATATAACCTCATAAGCAAAAAGTCCTAATATAGGCAGCAATATGTAGTAAGGCATCTTTCCTATTCTTTGGAATCTTTCTGATAGGTAGACTCTCTTTTTAATGAGAGCCACTATGAAAATGATTAGTCCTATGACTGCAAAGGCTGGTACGGCAAAGCCTATTGGCTTAAAGTGAGCAACTAGGGTGACAAAAGTGTTGTTGCAAATGTGAAGGATAATGGCAAATAGGAGACCATATCTATCTCTTCCATAGGCAAAAACTATACCCAGAGCTGCTGCTGCAATGGCCTGATATAGGTCATGGTGCATGAAGCCAAATATGAGGGCGGAAATGAGTATGGCTCTTTTCTTTCCATAAGGAGCAAGAAGCGTCTGCAATCCTCCTCTATAAACCACTTCCTCAAATATAGGCCCTAAAATACAGCTGTATATAATAAAGGTAATGGTACCCTCATTAATTTTGTTTTGAACTAGGCTTTCCTTGGCAGTATATCCTACTTGATTCAGTAGGCCTTCAAGAGGTACAGTTGAAATGGTACCGATGAAGTTGAAGCATATACCTACACAAAATAGAAATACTACAGTAAAAAATCCAAAGAGACTAATATCCTTTATATCTTCCTTATAGGCCTTAAGGCCTCTTCCCCAAAATAGTAGAGGACATAGAGCGACAAAGGTGGTGACCAAAAGTCCTAATCCGTCATCACGTATTAAGGAAAAGTGATTAATTAGCCTTACGACAGCTACAAAAAGCAAGGTATTTAGCCATAGGCTTACTACAACCCTTCCTTCTCGTCTCTCAAGCATAAAAACCTCCTAAATATATTCGCTTCAGGACTGAAGCATTTTCATTATATAATAATCCTATGAGTAAATCAACGGTTTTTCTTCAAAAAATTTCAAAAAACCTCAAATCTTGATTATCGCCCTTAGCTCTTAGTTCTTATCCCCTAGCTCTTAGTTCGGACATAATAAAAAGCCTCAAGGCCTTTGCCCCGAGGCTAAATACTATTTTGTAATTGGAGACATATAAGAAATTCCATTTCCTAATCTTCGTCCTAAATGTCCCAAATGGTGCAACAGTATTTACATGAATAAACTTATATACTTCCCACACAGCAGTCTTAGTCGCTTCATCTGCCCACTTTCTAATGTGAGGATTAAATAATTCTTCCTCAGTTAGTAAATCAATCATGGCACAGATAGCATTGACGTTCTCTGTTAATTTTGCCTTTAGCTCTTTCAATGATAGATGTGCATAGGTATCTGTAAACCACTGATATAACTCTCCTAGCTGATTCCATTTAAACTTATCTGAAGGAGTCTTTACTTCAAGTCCCTTTTTTTCATCATATTCCCATTTAAGGACTAAGGTTGTCCATCCCACTTGATAAGCAAGATTTTCTGCCGGCGTTCTGTCAACTTCATCTACTCTCTTATCCTTAAGCTCTTCCGGGATGCTATCAAATTCTTTTATATATTTATCAAAGGCTTTTTTTATTTCAGCCTTGAGTTCTTCTTTACTATTATATGTTTTCAAAGGATATTTTCCTTTCTACCAAATTGCATAAATTTTAATATTATTATACCAAATATCCACTCCCATTAACATATCACAGGGGGGTGCAAAGGGGGTGCATTTTTCACTCATATCCATTCTGTTCTCCCAACCCTACCCCACTGATAGTTTCCTACAAACCTATTTTTTCCCTAAAAAAACAAGGCTCATCCCAAGCTACCTATACCTTTTAACGATAGCCATGAAACAAGCCTTATATTTCAATACTTCCAATCACTCATGGGGTGCAACTTTTGACATCAACACTACACTCTCAACGTGCCATGAGCCGTTGGGATTGATATCTGCTCGCACTGCCACTCTTCAGTGGCAAAAAGCGCGTGTTTTACTCAAGCCACGTACTAGCACAAAAAGTCTATTGCGCCGAGTGTGGCGATCTCTACCGCAGAATCCACTGGTACACCCGAGGTAAAAAATCCATAGTGTGGAGATGCATCTCACGCCTAGAAAACGCTGGTGTGGTCTGTCACAACCATACCATCTATGAAGAAGACTTAAAACAAGCCTGCATCGATGCCATCAACCAGCTCAGCGAAAACAAACAAGACGTAATCGAACAGCTCAGCGAAAACCTCACTAAAGCCATCACTTTGACTGATGCCCTGTCTCCTGACGCAATCCAAATGAGACTGGATGAGCTCCAGCAAAGGCTCATTCAAAGCGCACAGAACAAAGAAAACTATGACGCACTGGCTGACGAGATCTATCGCTTGAAGGAGCAAAAGCAAGCTGCGCAGACCAGCCTCGCTAAACAGAAAGAGACCAAGAAGAAGATCCAAACCGCCATCCGATTCCTGCAAAAACAGCAACCGAAGATCACCGACTTTGACGAAGCCCTTGTTGGTCGCCTCATCTAGCGCATTAGCATCGAGGAGGGGAGAATCAAAGTGCAGTTCAAGTCAGGGATGGAGATTGAGGAATAAAATAAGCGGCTGTGTGAGCAGTCGGTTTCAGTTGGGATAGACCATGGCAACATCTGGCCAACATGGATGCGGGCTTCTATATTCTTCTGTTTATCAGCGATATTTGTTTGTCATAAACCTCATCACAATCACTTGATCATCTTGCTCTTCACCTTTTAATGTGACCGTTACTTGATCTTCATTCCAGATAACTTCCCAGTTATTTTGATCAAGCCTTTTGCCGTCATTAGCGATCTCTGTATAAAACTCTTGTTTTTCTTCATTCCCTCGTTTTAATACGATGCATACGTCGCTTTGACTAAAAAACGTAGGTGATTGGGTTTCAACAAAATCAAGCGTATATACCCCGTCTGTTGATATTGATTGACTAATCATCGTAGGTCGGTTGATGTAGTTGACCCCCATATTGATAGCAAAACTCAAAATGATAAATATCGCTATCATATGTAGAATAATGCTTCCTGTTTTCTTCTTCATAACGACTCACCCAATATAATCCTCTGCATTTCCCCAGCTCAAAACTCCCATTCATCAATCTCACCCACTCAAATGAGCCAAAAGCAAAATCAATGACTCAACCCTTTGAGCAATTTGCCCCGAAAACCCGTTGACCAGTTCCCCTAAACGCCCAACGAGCCTTCAAAGCACAAGCCCACTCACATTAAATCACCTAAAGCCCTTGAAAAACAGGGCTTTTATCGCTCCTTACGTGTCATCAAACAGATAGTCTCAACGTGTCTGGACTTGCCATTTGAATTAAATGACCAACACACCAAGAAACAATGTATCCATTTCCCTCATAATATCCGTTTTTTCTTGTTCTTGCTCCAATTACTTTTGCAATTGTAACTGCTACACTTGGCTTTTCTGCTATTACTAACTTCATTAATACCTCCATAAATTAAAAAAAGAGCGAAAGATTTCTCTCTCGCTCAAGCTTTTAAAAATTATTATAATAGTTCGTCGTCATCATCATCTTCTGATGATTCTTCGTGAGTTTCATCATCGTCATCATCTTCTGACTCACTTATATACTCATCATCTTCTTCAAAGTCTTCCAACATTCTATCTTCTTTTGCTTTAACTACCTTAAAATAGTATCCTACTCCTACTACTCCTCCAATTACAAGTGCAACAATTAGAAATGAACCTATTCCACTTTTCTTTTCTTCTTTTACTGGAACAACCGTAGGCTCTTCTTTTTTCACTTCTTCTTTCTTAGGTTCTTCAACCTTTATAGTATTTTTATCTTCTGATTCAATCATATTAAGTAGGTCTTGCTCTCCTACTTCTGTCAATAACCTTACATTATCTTGATTTGATGAGTGATCCACTATTAGGTGCATAGTTTTTCCACTTTTAGTTTGAAATGTTAAAAATTGTCTTACATCTACTGGATTTTCTTTATCTTTTTCTGTATCCCCACTTGGTGTAATATCTTTTCCATTCCTATCTACATTTTCAATTACTGAACCTCTTGCCTTATTTTCTTGTGTTGCAAGATTATTTACTGCCTTTGTATTACCACCTTTTACAAGTGGGGTTTTCTTTGGAGGATTATTTGAAGGCTTATTTGCTTCACTTGTATTTTCTGGTATTCTTGGAACATCTTGATAAGAAATTTCTTCTTTTGATGGTGTGAAAACATCATCTTTCAACATTTTTTCTAATTCTTCTTTTTGTGGTTCATATATTGATTCACTTTGATTTTCTATTTGTCCTTCATTTGTCATCGCAAATGTAGTTGCTGGTACTGTAAATGTAAAAAGGAGTAACGCTATGGCTATTCCTCGTTTAATAATCTTATTCATTTTCCTATCCTTTCTTATTTTACATTTTTAAATACATAGACTGCTTTTCTAGCATTATCCCATTCTATTGTTTGGTTTTTACCATCTTTAATATCTCCATGACTAGCTCCGAAAGCTTTTGCAATATTTGAAATTGAAGCATGAATTCTTCCATTTATAATCACTGGCTTAACATCTGAATTGTAGACTTTTCCGTCAGAATCTTTCATAACACCAGTATCAATATTTAGTCTTAATGTCTTTTTAGCTAAGATATTATTCTCCTTATTTGAGAAAATAGCTTCACGAGTAGAGTTGTCATACTCAACATTAAAACCTAAAGTATAAGCAATATATCTTACTGGAATCATAGTTCTTCCTTGGTCTACATAAGTTTTTACATCCATGTAGACTGTTGTCTTACCATCTTTGTTGATAATGTTATAAAAGTTTTTGTCTACTTGGAAAACTGCAAATTCTTTTTCATCTTTAGCTTGTTTTTCAAGCTCTTCTTTCGCTTTTTTATTTGCTTCCTCGATTAACTTCTTAGCGTCTTCAATTTTCTTATCTAAATCTTCTTTTAGCTTTTTAATTTCTTCATCAGAAGATTTTTGTTTTTCTTCTAGTTCTTTAATCTTCTCTTCTAATTCCTTTTTTGTATTTTCAGAAGATTCTTTTAAACTATCAATAGCCTTTTGAAGCTCTTCAATTTTCTTGTAACATTCTGACTTAGTATTTTCTGTTTCTTTCTTTTTAGACTCAAGGTCTTTTATCTTAGCATCTTTTTCATCAAGAGCTTTTTCTAAGTCCTTAATTTTATTATCTTTATCCTCAATTTCTTTAGTCTTTTTTGCAAGTTCCCCTTCTAAAGACTCAAGCTTTTCTTGCATTTCTTTGATTTTATTTTCGTTTTTATCAGTCTTTTCTTTCTCAGCTTCTAACTCCCATTTTGTAGATGAATAATCTTCTTTTAGCTTTGCATTTTCATCTTGTAATCTTTTTAATTCATCCTTAAGCTGAGTAATTTCTGCTATTAGTTCATCATTATTAGAGTTTTTAAGATCCTCAATTTCTTTATTCAATTGAGCAATCTTATTATCTTTATCTCTAATTTCTTCTTCTAACTTAGCCTTTTCTTGTTTTAGTTTCTCTCCATTATCTTTGCAAGATTCTAACTTTTCTTTTAATTCATCTATCTTTGATTGGTCTTCATGTTTCTTATCATTTAGGTCTTTGATCTGATTTTCTAAATCATTAATATTACTTATTGAACTCTCTATCACTTTTTTACTACCATCTGTATCATCAGCTTTAGCTAGTACATTAGTAGTTGATGTTAAAACTAATAAAAGAGCCATAAAAAAGGCTCTTAGTCTGTTCGTATTAAATTTCTTCATTATGAATGTTCTCCTTTTCTTCTAATTTTTCTTCTCTTTTTCTATCATTAATTTTCTCCATTAATTCTTCCAAGCTAATATTGTTCCTCCTTAGAGTTACAATTATTTCTTCATTTTCAACTTGTATTTCTTCATCGCAAATTTCCTTGTATTTTGCATTTAAATCTTTCAATTTATCTTCTATTTTTTTCTTCTTGTTCCTAATACCTATAAGTTTTCTGTTCACATAATATCTCCCTTCTATCTTGGTCTTCCAAAACCATAAAAGTGTGATTTCCAATATTTTGAATTTATTGATGTGTATTGAATTGGATCTCCTGCGTGAATCATCATTCCGTTACCTGCGTATATTCCTACGTGAGATATTGGTGTCCCACTGTTATATGTTGAGTGGAAAAATATAATATCTCCAGGTTGGGCTTCACTTGGACTTACTGGATTACAATAGTCTTTGTATATTCTCCATGCAGTTGTTCTTGGCATTCTCTTTACACCAGACTTTGTAAATGACCAACATACAAAACCTGAACAGTCAAAGTTAGATGGTCCACTTGCTCCAAACACATATCTTTTGCCTATATGTTTTTCTGCTTCATTAAATAAGGCTTTGGCAGTAGCTGAATCAAAAGCAAGACCAGGATTTCCAAAGTTAGGATTATCTACTATTTCTCCTAAGTCGCCATTACCTGATCCAAAAACATCTCCCATATTCCCCTTAGCTTCAAGAAGAGCTTCATAATGAACTACATTGTCTGGATAATCTTTAAATATTTCCCTAACAACTTCATCCATTTCTTTTTTCTTTAAAGTTACAATTAACTTTTTATATTCGTACTCTTCTTTTTCATAGCTAGTATAAGGATTTCCACGACTATCATATCTAGTTTTTGCTACTGTTCTTGTTCTAATTTCAATTTCTTCCTTAAAATCAAGATTATACATCTTATCGAAAAGCTCTTTTAAAATTCCTTTTACTTCAGATGCTGATTTTACTTCTCCAAATCGTGAAGTTATATAGGATAAAAGTTCATGGGTATTATGACCAATTTCTCCTTCTTTATTTATGATATATTCGTCATATCCAGGATGGCTTGTTTTTACACTTTCGATTTGTGATTGTAGGTCATACTCCATTGATGAAAATTCTTGATTTACTTCACTTAGAACTGTATCTTGTGATAGGTATGTTGTTGTCATTACTGAGTTAACAGAGTTACTTAGTCCGCTCATGCCAACACTTCCACCACCAATCATGATTGATAGCATAAGACTTAGTCCTATTACTACAAATAGAACCATCTTACCTTTTCTTACGATTAGCTCTTTAGAAGCCCTACCTAAACTTAAAATAGCTTTTTTAACTCTATCTACAAGTCTTGTTTCGTGCTTTTTAGCTATCATGCTCTTCATTCGCTTTCTTTGGTACAACTTCTTAAATCTATTTTTCTTTATATATGATTCTGACTTTTTTAATTCTTCCAAGCCACTTTTAAACTCCAACTTGCTTTTTCTCTCTCTTATTTTTTTATCAAGTTTAGATAGCTTTTTTAAGGACTTTTTCTTTTTATCTAGCTTATACTTCCTTATTCCATGCTGGAGCTTAGAGCTTACATTAGCGGCCTTTTCTCCAGATTCTACACCAGTATTGTCAGATCCTGAACTTAGATAATCTCTCACTAACTCTGAGGACTTAGCTCCAGATAATAAAACTCCAGAAGATAGACTTCCTTTAGTTTTATTCTTTAAGATATTATCCTTTAGCTTACTTTTAGACTTTTCAAGCTCTCCAATCTTTTTATCTGAGATAAAATCTTTAACATCTTGTGCTTTCTTAGAATCTTTCGGTGTAGATTTCTTAGCTTCATTTTTTAAGTCCTCGATTTTCTTTCGAGTAAATTTATCACTTTCATAATTTTTTCTCTTATAGTAAGTCTTCTTTTTGTTAACTTTCTTTTGTTCTGAAGGTTTAAGGCTTGTTTCCTTTTCATCTTCTATAAATTCAAGATTATTGTCGTTAACCTTCGAATTATCAAAAGTCTTATCTGTATCAACTTCGCTTAGCTTATTTTCTTTACCTATTTCATTAGAAATTTTTTCCTTATCTCTAAACTTCTTTTCTTGATAAAGCTTCTGCTTTTGCTTTTTATCGATACTGGTATTACTCTCGTTCTTACTTACTTCATCTTTAACAAGCTTATCTTTTCTATATATTCTCTTACTTTTCTTTGCTTCAATAGGTTTATCTTCGCTTGTATGGATTCGCTTAGACTCTTTCTCGTTGATTTTGTCTTGGAATTTATCCTTACTATGGATAAGTTTATCCTCATAATTTTTAAGAACTTGTCTTTTACTTGATACCTTCTTATTGCTTAATGGCTTAGAGTTAGCTGAAATATCATCTGTTGTTAGTTTATTAGAATTAATATCTCTACTGTTTTCACTATCAAAATTAACTTTTTTAAAGTCTACATATAACTCTTCATCAAGTTTAAAGCTTTCATCTGTCTTTATTTCAAGATTAGCTTGTTTTGTTTCTTCAGCCTTATCCTTATTATCTAAAACTTCTTTTCTAATTCTTTCCTTGTTTTTAGACTTCTGAAAATCTTTTAGTTTATCTTGTTTTTGATCTTTAGATAATACATTCTCATGAATAAGTTTAGATTCTTTTTCTGAAATTTTATCCCCGAACCTATCCTTAGTTTTAATTATCTTATTTGTATAATCATCTGAATGAACAAGTTTACTTTCAAGATTCTTTTCAGGAGCGTCCCTATTTCGTATAATTTTCTTTTGAAAATCTTTTTTTAGTTTTTTATCCATATCGCACCTACTTAGCTTCTTCTGGTTTAGTTGTCATTAGCTTATATAACATGGTGTCTTTAGGGAATTTATCAATAAATGGAACAATAGTATTTCCAAAGAATAGTAATCCCTCACCTGCATTTGAATTAGTAATATAGTTTAACTGATAAGGCGATATTTTTAATTTCTTAGCAAGAATATCTCTATCTCCAGATGCTTGATTTAACATTAGAACAAAGTCTGTATTATCAAAGATATTTTCAATTTCCTGACTTGTTAAAAGGTCTTTTACGTTTTGAGTTATACCTGTTGGAATACCACCCCATTTTCTAAATCTTTTCCAGATTTCTACTGAATATGAAGCAGTTTGTGGATCTTTTAATAAAAGGTGGAACTCATCTATATAGTATCTTGTAGACTTGCTTCCTCTATTTAGTGAAACCTTGTTCCAAACTTGGTCTTGAATTACAAGCATACCTATTTTTTTAAGTTGTGTTCCCAGCTCTTTTATATCAAAACAAAGCAGTTGCCTATTTAGGTCAACATTTGACCTATTATTAAATACATTAAGACTTCCCTTAACATAAATTTCCATTTCTGTTGCTAGTTTTCTACCAACTCCCTCTTCTTGGGATAGGAGCATATCGTATAGATCTCCTAATATAGGCATATTTTCTGGTTTTGGGTCTTCAAAATACTTTTGATATATCTTTGGTAAGCACCTATCTATAACAGATTTTTCTGCAGCAGTAAGACCAGATCCTCCTACTACAAGTTCAAGCATAGACATTATGAAATTTGCCTTATCTTTTAAAGGTGCGTCCCCATCTCCATAGTTCATATTTATATCTAGTGGATTTAGATAGTCCTTTGACTTTGCTGAAACTTTAATAACTTCTCCATTAAATTGTTTTACAAGATTTGAATACTCGCCCTCAGGATCACAAATAATTACATCATCATCTGTGACAAGAATTGCATTTGCCATCTCTCTCTTTGCTGAGAAAGATTTACCAGAACCTGGAGTACCTAATATTAGTCCGTTAGGGTTCTTTAGTTTCTTCCTATCTGCCATAATCAAGTTTTGGCTAAGGGCATTTAATCCATAGTACAAAGAATTTGCCGAATCAATAAATAGCTCTTCTGTTGTAAAAGGCATAAATACTGCCGTTGATGATGAAGTTAAAAATCTTTTTATCTCGACTTGATTAAGTCCTAGAGGTAAGACAGAAACAAGTCCTTGCTCTTGTTGATGAGATAATCTTTTCACTTGACAATTATGTCTGTTCGCAATTGATGAGATTTGAGCAATGGTGTTTTCTAATATTTGATTAGTCCTAGCAAAATTCATCATTACTATGGTAACTACAAAGAGCCTTTCATCTCTATTTTGTAAGTCAGATAACATGGACTTAACATCAGCCCCAAAAGTATTTATATCTGATGGAATAATATCCATATCATATCCTGCTCGAACTGCTTTCTTTTGTTCTTCGATTTTCATTCTGTCTAAGTCTGTATTTTTTCTCTTAATGAGTTTAATAGCTTCTGCTTGTTCAACTACATCTATATGAAAAGCTACATAAATATTGTCATCAATATCTAAAAACTCAGATAACATTCTGTCTGATAACTCACTTGCAAGTATTTGAAAATGGCTTACTGCTCCAATATATTTGCCAAATTTAAAATTATTTGCTGGTGCAAAATTAAAGATATTGGGAGTTACATGTGATTTTGTAGACTCTTTCTTCTTCAAATCTTTATATGAAAAATCAAAGCTCTTGTCTGGATTTAACATATCGTGAACAAGTCTTAGTCTTTCTTCTCCATCAAGGCTTTCTGCTCTTACCCCCATAGATTTAAAGTTAGATAAAATATCTACTTCAAGTCTATTTAACTTTGCTCTTGCTTGCTCTAGGTTATCGGCTTCTGTGGTAAAAGTTATATACTTCATCTTTTTAAGTCCGTTATTGCCCTTTGCAAGTTGAAGCTTTAACATCTCCCTAAACTCTTTTCTTACATCGTCATAGAAATCTCCCTTGTCAGCAATTTTAATTGCATCTTGTAGGTCTTTATTTCTTCCTAATTGATTTACATATGAAAGTTCAATGTGGACACTTGGATCAAAAGAGTTTAAAAAGTTGGCAAATTGGTTAAAGATTAAATCTCTATCTTCTTCCAATGCCAACTGGTAATTTATATCTTGAAATGAAATTGTCTTTGAATAATTTTTTTCGTTTAACTGGCAAATGCCCTCTGGTAACATTCTTATATATGGAATGGTATCCTCAACAGTAAATCTCTTTTTCTCTTTCTTTAAAAGTACACTTAGAAGACTATTTGTTGGATTTTTCTTTGTTTTTAGCCTTCTTACTTCCTTTCTGTCTTTTTTTAATTGTTTTTCCCTTAGATTTAAGTCGCTGATTTTCTTTTTTCTTTGCTTCAAGGTATGCCTCCTTTCTTATTCTCTTAGTTGGTTGATAAAATTTATGAAGATAGAAAAATTTAAAATATTTTTCAAAAGTTAAGGTATCTTTTTCATATAAGGTTATAAAAAAGATTGGCAGGGTTACTATTAACATTACAATGATAGAAGCATCATTAGGTAGATATTTCTTCATAAATAAATAGGTTGGTATGCCAATTAGTCCTGCCACAGAAAAACCTATAAGTTGTCTTTTAGTTAAGTTAAAGGCAACCTTTGTTTTTATCTTGTCCAAATCTTTTGGTATTGGTACATATGCCATTTTAATCTCCCTCTACTTCTTCTTTGGAAAGTTCAAGTATATGGTCATAATTAGATGTTGTCTCCTCTTCTAGGTAGCTAATTCTTTCTTCTAATTCTTCCTGTTTTTCTTCATTTCTGTCATTGTATTCTCCTTGATACATAACAAATTCATTGTGACATCTTCCGAGTCTATTTATTCTTCTTTTTAAGTTTCTAATATCTTCATTTCTTTTTTTCTCTTTTAAGATTTCATAAGTTCCTCCCAATAAAATCCCAAGTCCCAATAAAGCACAATTTTTCTTTTTTAACATTTATTCCTCCTAGTGCGTATTCATAATACTTTTTGCAACTGTTCCACTCTTAAACATCATAAGTCCAAGTAGTAGAGCATATCCTAATATACTAAACAAGCTTGCGTGAATATCTGTAACTTGTACCGTCCTTATTAAAACGGTGTAGATACCTAAACATACCATCAAAAACAAACCTTGTAGTCCCAAGGCAAAAAGTCCCTTGATATAATTTGTTCCAATCTGACCCCATTCTTTATTTCCCATAGTAGCAAATGGTATAGATGATACTGATGAGTAGACATATATTTCAAACATACGCCCATATACTATTAATGTTATAACTAGTGATATTCCTTGAATTGCAATCCTCACAAGGCTTGTTTCAACTAGTATCATTAAAAGCTCACCTATTTCTTTTTCTTTTAATGTATCAACCATTGCAACTATCTGATCTCCTGAAACAGTGGCAGAAGTAGTGATTACCCCTGCCGCTTTGTTTACAAGATTTTGTGCCACATCAAAGACTGCCATTGAAAATTCAAAGGCATGGCTTGCAAGGTAGACTGCTATAAACATCTTTATAATGTATTTAAAAAACTCAAAAGTATCTGTATCGTGCATATTATTCTTTTGCATAACCATATTTATGAGCTCAATACATAAAACTGCTGTTATGATAAGACCTGCTATTGGAACAATCACATTATCATTAATGTTTTTTATGAAGTTATATACTTCTCCATTCCAACCCATTGGTGTTTTCCCAACATCAGTTGCAATAACTCCTACCTTGTCATTTATATCTAAGAACATGGACTCAAGATTTGCTTTGATACCTCCGAGTAGCATATCCTTAAAAAATTCAGTTAGCTTGTCAAAGATACCAAACATAGACTTTCTCCTAATTTAAAACATTTGCAAGTAGTGGAATTAATTTAATACCGATTAGTACAATTCCTCCACCAGCCATAAGCTGCTTAATACCTTGAGATTTAGCACCAGGGTTATCATTACCATAACCTTCCATTAGGTTAATAACTCCCCATGCTCCTAAACCTGCACCAATTGCAGTTACAAGTGTCTTTAAAACTCCAACTCCAGCTGTAAAAAATTCCATATTATTCCTCCTCGTTTTCTTTCTCTTTATTTTCTATTTTGTTTAGTGATTTAACTATAAAATTCTTGTAGATCTTATCTCCTTTTTTATTTTTTTTGAAATATCCAAAAACATGGATTAGATCTCCTTTTTCAAATTCTTTTACAATTTCTACCTTTTCTCCATATACTGAGCAATTTGTATATTCTTTGCCCTTTCCATAATTTTTAACAAGAGCAAAATTTGCTACTTGAACACTTTCTCCATCTTTTTCAAATTCTGAAAATTTAGCTTCCTTAACTAAATTTGCATTAATATTTATCATTTCTCTATCCATTAATTTCTTCTCCTTAATCTATAAATCTCAATTAAAAAAGCGACTGAACTTATATTTCAATCGCTAAGTGTCTTGTATATTGAATTGCTTTAAGTGGGGCTTCTTATCCTAACCATTTTAACCTCCTAATTTTAAGTATAAAAAAAGACGATAGAGTTTTTAATTTCTATCGCCTAAATCAAATTATTCTAATATATGTCAAAGTTATGTTACTAAAGCACTAATTTCTTCCATTTTCTAATCTTAGTTCTAAATGTACCAAATGGTGCTACTGTATTGACATGGATAAATTTATATACTTCCCAAGTAGCAGTTTTAGTTGCTTCATCTGCCCATTTTCTCATATGAGGTTTGAAAAGTTCTTCTTCTGTTAATTCATCTATCATAAGATAAATATTTTCTATATTCTGTGTTAAATGTTCTTTTAGTTCCTTTAACGATTTATGAGCATAGGTATCTGTAAACCATTGATACAATTCACCAAGTTGATTCCACTTGAATTTATCGGATGGTGTTTTTACTTCATTACCCTTTCTCTCATCTTCTTCCCATTTCAATACTAAAGTTGTCCAACCTACTTGATAGGCAAGATTTTCTGCTGGTGTCCTATCAACTTCTTCTACTTTTTTGTCTTTCAATTCTTCTGGGATATTATCAAATTCTGAAATATATTTTTCAAAAGTTTTCTTTATTTCATTTTTTAATTCTTCCTTACTTTCATAAGACCTCATATGCCTACCTCCGTGGTTTGTATATAGATATTATACCAAAAATATTTTTATCATAACGTTAATTCATAATCTTGTAATCAAACTGTTCCTATTTATTTTTATTTTATCTATATTCTTTAAATACTCCTCTACATCAAACAAGTTCTTCTTATCATAATCTTCCAATAACTTGTAATTCTTATGCTTTGTAATATCAAATTTATCAGATAAAAAAGGTCTTACTCCTCTTAGCTGGTAAATACACTTTCCGCCATCCATTACAGTTATTTCATCTTGGCTCATAAGTTCCTTCCCAGTTTTTTGGTAATTTAGTCCAAAAGATTTTTGATTTGATCTTGTTTCAGATGTGTTATATAGGTCTATGGTTTCTTTTCCTAAGGTTTCTGATAATTCTTTTACTGTTGTTTTTTCTTTTCCTCCAAGAAAGAGTGTTGAGTCGCAATTACCAACTATCGTATCTGCATGGTCTTTATAAATTGCTTTTAATTGAGATTGTGCTTGAAGTATTATGCTTGCTGATATTTCTCTTGAACGAATTGTTGCAATTAATTTTTCAAATTTAGGAATTAATCCTATATTTGCAAACTCATCAAGTAGACATCTAACATGCACTGGAAGTCTTCCACCATACACATCATCCGCCTTATCACATAGTAGATTAAATAATTGAGAATACATTATTGAAACTACAAAGTTAAAGGTATCATCTGTATCTGATATTATTACGAATAAAGCAGTTTTTCTATCTCCAATTTTATCGAGTTCTAATTCATCTTCGCTCATTAGTTCTCTAAGCTCTCTTATATCAAAAGGTGCAAGTCTTGCTCCACAAGATATTAGAATTGACTTTGCAGTTTTTCCTGCTGCCAGCTTATATTTCTTATATTGCTTAACTGCAAAATGACTTGGGTCTTTCTTTTCAAGAGCTTCAAAGAGCCTATCAATTGGGTTCATATAGGTTTCGTCATCTTCTCTAACCTCACTTGCGTCAATCATATCCAAAAGTGTCTTAAAATTCTTTTCTTCTTCTGGTGCTTCATAATAAATATAACCGATAAGGGCAGTGTAATATAACTTCTCAGCCTTTACCCAGAAATCTTCTCCTGCCTTTTCTCCATCTCCCTTTGTATTTGCAATTATGGTTTGGACAAGTTTTAAAATATCTTTTTCACTTCTCAAATAAGCAAAGGGATTGTACTTCATAGATTTTTTAAAGTTTATTGTATTTAAAATCTTTATGTCATATCCATTTTCATAAAGCATTTTTCCACACTCTAACACAAGTGTGCCTTTAGGGTCTGTTACTACATAGGAAGAGTGCATTTGCATTAAATTTGGCTTTACATAAAATCTCGTTTTACCTGATCCAGAGCCTCCTATTACTAATACATTTTTATTTCTAGCATACTTAGGATTTTTAGGTCTTGAGTTCATTGTTAGTCTTTCAGTATTAGTTATGATAACATTGTTTTCAAACTTAGGGTCAATATATGGAGCAATATCCTTACTTTCTCCCCATCTTGCAGATCCATACTCTTTACCTTGCCTATATTTCTTTTTATTTTTTCCTTTGCTATAAATAATTAGCTTAACAAGAGCAGCAACTGAAATACCTACTAACAAGTCCCTTGGATTAATACTTGGTATATAGGATAAAGTTTCTATATCAGAAATTCCCACCATTATTCTATCAATAATATCTCCTCCTACATAAGAATTGATGTGCTTAGAAAAGACATTTCCAATGTAGAAGAATGATAGATAAGGAATGTTTGCTAATATAAATTTCTTTGGGTCGTCTATTTTAATTAAGTTTTTAATATCAGAAAGAATAGCTTCTATTACCTTATTCATCGTAGAAACCTTCACTATCTAATAATATTAGTAGGTAGTGTCTTCCTTTTGGTGTTATAAATGTTTGTATTCCTACAAGTGTACCTAGTGGATCAACCCATTCTTTTACTTCAAAGTATCCATTATTCTTATCTGCATAAGGTAAGAGTTTCTTTTTCTTATCTCTGTAAATTAATCCCTTATCCATTAGAAAACTTATAAATTGATTTTGTGGTATTCCTAACTCTTTGGCAGTATTTCTAAAGTTTGTAAGTAGGTTATAATCTACTAATTTGTCATAATAATCTGCCTTTGGTCTTAATTCTTCAATTTCTTCTTCTTTTTCGGCAATAATTCTATTGGCTACAAGAATTGCATCTGCTAGTAACTCTTCATTAGTTTTCTTTTCTTGACCTACTATATATCCTCCATTTTTTCTAATACTTGGTAAGACTTCTCTAGTTACCCAAGCTTTGAATATTTTTGCTTGTGGTAGTTTTGATGAAAGAATAAGTGAATACAAGCCTGATTCATTGATTATTGAAATATTCTGTATTCCTCCAGGGGTGTTCCATTTCGTTACACCCTTATCTTCTTCATCTACATGGTCATAAACAGCTTTTCTCGGATTGACATATCCTAGCATAGTTGCTACTTCATTTGCTATAAAGAAAAACTCACCGTCTTTTTCTATAACAGTGAGTTTCCCAAAATTCTTATTTTCAAATGTTTTTAAATTACTTATCATAAGCTTTGCTCCTTATGTTTATTTTTAACTTTATCTTTGCTAATGGTGTCCTTAGCCATATCTTTAAACTTATTTATAGTCTTCGTTATTGAATCTTTTCTATCGGCCTTTCTTTCAGAAATCTTAACTGCTTTTTTAAAGGCGTGTTCCATTACTTTTATATCCTTAGATTGAAAAAACACAGAGTGGTTGCCAGTTTCCTTATCTTTCATAACAGAAAACTTCACTCCATGTTTGTTTAAAATTTTCTTTAGTTCTTTTAACTCAGGATCTTTTAGATTAATTTCTTCTAACTGTCCCTTTTTAACCATATCTTTTAGTTTTACTTCTTCTCCATTATTTTTTATTACATTTTTCAAGCCTCCTTGTTCTTCTATTTGCTTGTGAACTTTCTTTAAGGCATCAAGAATTGCTTTACTTGTTGCTTTTGCAAGCCTTACTTCAAGGTTAAGGCTCGACCTAGATACTTCTTCATTAATCATCTATTCCACCTCCATATAAAAGTAACTCTTTGTATTTTCTTAACTTCTCTTGATGGATTTTTCTCCTAAAATCTTCTCCCGTAACTTTAACTGGTATTGTCATTTCAAGTATTCTTGAATATATCCTCTGATACTCAAGGTCAATGTTTGGATTTTGAATAATTTCCAATGATAAGTTTGTAGTAAAAATTGTCGGCCTACCCTTTAAGTATCTTGAGTTTATAATGTTATAAACTTGTTCTCTTGCATAAGATGTATCCCTTTCAATTCCAAGGTCATCTAAGATTAACAAAGGAATATTAGAGAGGTTATATATAATTTCGTTTGAATCTAGCTTAAATGCTGATTTTTGTATTTGGTTTATAACTTGAGATAAATTCATAATTTTAACTTTAACTTGTTTTCTTTCGATTAATTCATTTGCAATCGAACAAGCAAGATAAGTCTTTCCACTACCAACATCTCCATAAAATAAAAGTCCAACATTGTCTTTCTTCATTTGCTCAAAGCTTTTAGCATAATTAAAGGCAACCTTATAGGCTTGACCTTTTTCATTTAAGTATTTCTCAAAATTATATTGGTGTTGGATAGGCGATGAGAAGCAATCTCTTTTTAACGATGATATTTTCATCAGTCTTCCTCTTTCTTCGTTTTCCTTATCTCTTTTTATTTCACATTCACATTTAATTCTGGGAATAAACTTTGTAAATCCAAGGTCAACTAATTCTCCATCAACTCTTTTACCGCATACCTTGCAATAGATATGTCCATTTCTTTCAATATCATTTTCTCTTAATACAAAATCTTTTAAGCTTTTCATAAACTCTCTCCTATATCGTAATTCATCTTTTTTGTTGAATTTTCATTAATATTTTTTGCCTGATCATTAAGATACCAATTAATTATCGTTGCCTTGTGATCTTGATAAACTCTGTTATTTGCTTTCATATAAGACGAGAGCCTATCAATGTATTCACTAATTCTGCTTCCTAATTCATTTGTTAAGTCCTTATATTCTTCATCAGTCAAAAATATATTTTTATATATTCCATAAGGCTTTTGCCCTTTACTAAAATCATTATTTCTTAACTCATTATTACTAATATTGTTATAGTTACCTTCCGATTTTCGAAAATCTAGACTTTCGATATTCGAATCTCTTGAATTTCGATTATCAAACTTCTGGAATTTTGTTTTTCGAACTTCTTGATTTTTTAATTCCACATTATTAAATATGCTCATAAAATCTTTAACATAAATTCTGTTAGGCTTTCCAAGTCCTTGTCTTTTCTTTTCAATTAGTCCTATTCCTGACTTAATATCAAGCTCGGCTATTAATTTATTTGCTTTTTCACTTGCACAATTAAATTGATCTTTTATGCTTTCAATTGTGTAGTAAATAAAGACTTTTCCATCTTCATCTATCCAGCCATTTTTATATGAAAGACCCATTCGATTAAGCATATATGAATACAAAACTTTAGCTTCAATAGAAATACTCTCAAAAATCTCATCTTCCATCAATACCATAGGTAACCTAATGAAGTTATACATCTCAGATTGCCTATTATAAAAATAATCAAAATTCATTCTTACCTCCTTTCTTTGAAATAAAAAAAGAGCAGCCTTATTTAAGCTACTCTTGTAGAAAGTATAAAATGGGTTTTTTCTTATTATATTTTTCTTTGTGTCTCCTCATACCAGTTGCAAAACTACTCTTACGTCCATGTAGTTTTTTTGGGTCTTTTTGACGTATCCTTCTTCATCTTTATCGAAGACAAAATGCTTATAAAACTGCTTAAAATGCAGGATTTCTATATTTACATCTTTTGTATCAACGCTATAGTCTCCACGTGATGTGTATTCGGGAATAAATCGACGGGTTGTACTTTAGTCAATTTATAGCCCAGTTCTTCAAAGAGTGCGATGTCACGCGCCATGGTTGCTGGATTGCAGGAGATATAGGTCACCTTGTCCGCACCAGTTTGTGCTGCAGAGCGGATAAAGCTTTCTGTCAACCCTTTACGCGGTGGATCTACCATGATAACAGTTGGTTTAATGCCATCTTTGACCCATTTGGCCATGGCATTTTCAGCACTGTCTGATACATAAGTGCTATTGGTGATGCCATTTCGCTCCGCATTTTTCTTAGCGTCTGCAACAGCTTTTTCAATCACTTCAACGCCGTAGACATGCTTAACCTTCTTGGCAACAGAAAGCCCGATCGTTCCAATCCCTGAGTAAGCATCGATGACCACGTCATCAGCCGCCAATTCTGAAAAGTCAATGGCCTGCTGATACAGTTTTTCAGCCATTTCAGTATTAACTTGATAAAAAGATTGAGCCGAGATTTCATAGGTATTTCCAAGCATCTGATCTTCAATCGTGTCTTTGCCATAAAGCGTACGGAATTCAGGGCCGAAAATCGCATTAGTATTTTTGTCGTTGATATTTTGAATAATAGATACAACTTGTGGAAATTCCGCCCGAATCTGCTCCATCATCTGTTCAATACGGAAAATCTTCGGACGAGTCGTTACCAACACAAGCATAATCTGACCAGTATAATGACCACGACGAACGGCGATATTGCGGATTAAGCCAGACTGCTCCTTCTCATCGTAAGGTTTGATATCAAAGCGGCGAAGCAAGTCACGCGTAAAATTGATAAGAGCATCAATCTCTTTTTCCTGAATCAAAAAATCATCAATAGGCATGAGGTCATGTGAATTTTTACGGAAAAAACCAGTCTCCAAGAGACCATTGACACGACGAACAGGCACTTGAGCTTTATTACGGTAGGCAAATGGATGGTCCATTCCCACTGTTGGTGCTACTTCCACATCCGAAATATGTGCTGTCTTATACAAGTTATCCGCCACTTGCTTTTGCTTAAAACTCAATTGTTGCTCATAGGCTAAGTGCCCCAAGTCTGCAATCCCCGTCCGCAAATAAGCCGCATCCAAGCTCTCATTGCGATATGGCGATTTTTCGATATATTCTTCCACTTTCCCGTAACCGATATTTTTACGGAGTTTCAGCACCCGCATGGCAATGACTTCATCTGGCAAGGCATTTTCAACAAAAAAGACAAAACCGTCTACCTTTGCAATCCCTTGTCCTTCATGTGTCAAATCGACAATTTTTGCTTCTACAATATCATTTTTCTTTAACATGTTTCTACTTTCTATTTCGGTCTATTTACAAAAAAAGAAGCGACCGAAGGCCCTTCTAGTATACCATATTTAGAGAGTGAATGGTGCCTAACGGAAGCCCATGTCCGCTAGTTTTTGTTTGTATTTTTCAAAGTCAACCTTGAGACCTGAACCACCATACACGTCAAACTCATCAGTCCAATCGCCATTTTCTGGAATGGTCGTCTGTGACACACCGTTTGCTCCATCGACAGTTGCACCCAAGCCATTTGTCAAAATAAAGCTAAATGGGATGCTGGTAGATGTCAAAGAGTAAACTTTCCCCAGCGCTTCCGAACCTGTAAAGAGCTTAGTCGGATTTTTCACCTGGGTCAATACAGCACTCAAAACCTGCTGCTGACGACGTGTACGCCCGTAATCACCCTCGTCATCCTTACGGAAACGAGCATAGTTGAGCAAGGTACGTCCGTCCATTTTCTGCTTACCTTCTGTGATAGTCTGATTTGGAACCACACCGTCTTTCATGTTCAAATCGTCCGGCACATCCACTGCTGACACGTCCACGCCATCAATGGTAGAAAATTGAGCATCAATTGTGACACCTTCTGGGAAAATGGTATCAATAGCCGTTGCAAAGGTTGAAAAGTCAACCAGGGCATAATGCTTAATATCAATATCAAAATTCTCTTTCAGCACTTCACGGACATTTTCAGCCCCCTGATGATTATTTTGCTCACCAAAAGTATAAGCCACATTCAACTTGTAGTCATTGCCATCAATGTTGATCAGAGTATCACGCATAAAGCTGACAATCTTGACCTTCTTCTCAGAATTATTGATGTTGACCACCATAACAGAGTCCGTCCGCGTCATATCAGATGTCTCACCAACACGGCCATCTGTACCAAGGACTAAGATATTAACCCCATCCTTAGTGTCTTTCCCGTGGAAAACTTCTGTTTCGGCAGCCTTAGCATTTGGGCTATCTTGGATTGATTTCATCCCCTTGTAAAACATAAAGCCCATACCCGCTAGGACAGCAAGTAAAAGAAAGGCAAGCCACTTGAAAAAGCGTTTTACTCGGCCTTTTTTACGAGGCTTTTTTACTTTTGGCTGGGGCGGAGTTGGCATCGCTACCTCTTTTGGCACGCGCACAACCTTTGGTCTGCTCTTTTTCTCAGCTTTACGAGCACGAGAGCGACTTGGTCTTTCTCGTGGGTATTCCGGCAAATCTTCCACATCATCATCAAGGAATTGCTTGCGTCCTCTGATTGGGATTTCCTGTTCTTCCTCATAAGAGCTTAGCTGCCATGACTGAAGAGAGGCACTTTCTGCCCCATATTGATCTTTATAATTTAAAAAAGCTAACTCCCGCTTTTCCTTATCGTTTAAAAAATGGATATTCTTCTGCAGATAATCCAGTCTGAGTTCCTCATGATGACTGAGGGGCCGTTTATTATTTCTCATCGGTATTCCTTCCTATTTGACAATATATACCAAATAGTACCCTAGTATTTTATATGAAATGCCGAGACTTGTCAATTCTTTCAAGGCAAAGCCCACTAGGTCAGCCTCTTTATGAACCGCATCCAAGATGAAATAATATTCGCCCAAGGCCGTTTTCAAAGGACGACTTTCTATCTTGGTCAAGTCTATGCCTCTCCAAGCAAAAACGGACATGGCCTTATACAGAGCACCTGGAAGATTGTCTGGCAGAGTAAGAGCAAGAGAGATTTTATTGACCTGACTTTCCAGGGGAAGACAGACCTGTTCCTTTCCCAAAATCCAAAAACGTGTAAAGTTCTCATCCATTTCCTGGATATCTTGGGCAATGACTTCCAAACCATACTCACTTGCCGCTGCTTGAGGGGCAATGGCAGCATAAGGCTGGGCGGGATTATCCGCAACCAGACGGGCTGCATAGGCTGTGCTAGCTGTCATCTCAATCTTGGCCTGTGGATAATGTTCCAGAATGTACCGCTTCCCTTGAGCAATGGCCTGTGGATGAGAATAGATGACTTCAATCGGCTTTGTAGCCGAAGTCGCCATCAGTTGCTGGGCAATCGGCTGAATCACCTCTGCCACTGCATGAATGTCCGCCTGATGAAACAAATAATCCAAGGTTTCGTGAACAGAGCCCTCAATCGAATTTTCAACTGGGACAACTGAATGAGCCACCTCTCCTCGCTCAAAAGCCTTGATAACATCCGTAATAGTCTTGAAAGAGACCAGCTCCTCCTCTGGAAAAGCCTGACTCGCAACGTGGTGAGTAAAGGAGCCACGTGGTCCAAGATAGGCTATACGCATCTGATAATCCTTGCTACTTCTTCTGGACTGCGATTATCTGTATTGATAATCAAGTCTGATAATCCCTCATAGAGCATCATCCGACGCTCGTAAATCCCATGAAAGTCTTCTTTTGAGTTATTGAGGAAAAGAGGGCGTTGGAAAATTTTATCGTTAGCAATGCGATCATAGAGTACTTCGAACGAGGCTGCTAGCAAAACATTGTGCTTTCGATTCGACCGCAATAATTCACGGTTTTTCTCCGAAATAACGACACCACCACCTGTTGAAATGATGACCTCCCCTGGAGTCTGTAACAGTTCTTCTAATGTTTCTGATTCGATGACACGAAAGGCTGCTTCCCCCTCCTTGGAAAAAAATTCTGTAATGGACATTCCGATTTTTTCTTCAATAATCATATCCATATCTAAAAACTGCTCATAATGTTCTTGTAGATAAGACGCCACCGTAGTCTTTCCTGCTCCCATAAATCCAAGTAATAAAATTGCCATACTATCTTTTCCTTTCTAAAGTAGTGAATCCAAGTCTGCGAAAAAGCTTGGGTAGCTGGTGTTGATAGCCTCTGCTCGGTCCAAGTTTACCTGTCCCTCTTCGACCAATAGAGCCGCGATAGCTGTCATCATTCCAATCCGATGATCCCCAAAGGTGTTGACATCCGTTCCGTGGAGACTTGTCTTGCCTTGGATAATCATACCGTCGTCCGTCGGTGTAATGTTGGCACCCATGCTATTGAGGGCATCTGCCACCACTTGAATGCGGTCCGTTTCTTTGACCTTGAGCTCTTCTGCATCGCGAATAACAGTTGTCCCATTGGCCTGTGTCGCCAAAAGACTAATAATCGGTAACTCGTCAATCAAACGAGGAATGAGGTCGCCACCAATTTCTGTCCCATGTAAGTCCGAAGTCTCAACAGTCAAGGTCGCTGACTTAGCAATCTCATCCCGATTGCTAATGGTTAATTTTCCACCCATAGCTTGAATGACATCAATGATACCCGTACGCGTTTCATTGATACCGACATTTTCAAGGACGATTCGACTATTGGGAATGATGAGACCTGCAACCAGCCAAAAGGCTGCACTTGAAATGTCCCCAGGCACCACCACCTTTTGGGCTGTAAATGTTTGTCTCCCCTTGATACGGATTTCTTTTCCATTGACAGCAATCTCACCACCAAACTGACGAATCATGTCTTCAGTGTGATTGCGTGTCAATTCTTTCTCAACAATCACCGACTCTCCCTCAGCCTGCAGGGCCGCAAAAATCAAGGCTGACTTGACTTGGGCAGAAGCCACTGGCAACTGATAAGTAATGGGTTTGAGTTGCTGACTGCCATGAATCGTCAACGGAGGCAAATCCCGCTCTGTCTGACCCGAAATCTCCACTCCCATTTGCTTGAGCGGAATAGTCACTCGGTCCATTGGACGCTTAGAAAGTGAGTCATCGCCAAACATGGTCGCTTGAAAATCCTGTCCTGCTAAGACACCTGAAATCAATCGGATAGACGTCCCTGAATTACCCATATCTAGCGGATTTTTCGGAGCTTGAAGACCATCAAAGCCAAGACCATGAACCTCAACGACATCTCCTTTATCCTCAATAACAACTCCCATATCACGGAAGACTTGCATGGTCGACAAGACATCTTCCCCACGCAAAATATCATATACTTTTGTAATCCCCTTAGCTAGACTTCCAAACATAATGGAACGGTGACTAATGGACTTATCTCCCGGAACACGAATAGTTCCTTGAAGGTGTTTCACACCCGTTTTTAATTGCATACTATCCTACCTCTCATGGAATCATATCCCTTATTTTACCATAAAATCAATGAAAAAGCGAAATGTTCTGAAAATTCCCATAAATAGTGTATAAAAAATAAGCTGGGGTAACCCCAGCTTATTGATTTCATATTATTTGGCTTGAATATTTTCCGCTGCCAATTTACCTGATGTAAGAGCCCAAGCGTTGTTAGCACCTGAAGGAGAGTCTGTCCCCATGACACCACCAACGACTTCACCGGCTGCATAGAGGCCACCAATTGTCTTACCAGAATTGTTTTGAACTTCCAGTTTTTCGTTGACAACGAGACCACCCATGGTTGTTGCAAAACGTGGTTTTTGTTCAATCATGTAGTATGGACCAGCACCAACTGGTGTTTGCAAGAATTCGACTTGACGACCGAAATCTTCATCTTTACCATTTTCTACAAATTGGTTGAAACGAGCTACTGTATCGGCAAGAGCTTGTGTATCCATACCCGCTAAGTCAGCCAAACCTTCCAAGGTATCTGCGTGGAAGAGGAATGGAGTCTTGCTACCATTTGCTTCCAACCAGCCTTCGACTTCTTTTTCTGAAATACCACCTTCAGCAATTTCCTTACGGAAAATATCGAAGGTTTCTTGGTCCATCAAGAGATAGAGGAGTTTTGGATCTTGTTCCATCAGAACATCCAAAATCTCATGGTTACTTGCACGTTCATTGATAACACGTTGACCGTTGGTGTTGACCAAAATACCGTTGCGACGGAGAATAGCAATGTTCCCACCGATAGTTGACTTAGCTGTACCCGGTGACACTTCGACACCATTTGGATAAATCTTACCAAGTTCCATCATACGAGTTGCGGCATCTACTTCTGGTGCTTGCGCCATTTGCACACCTTCACCCATTGAAGAGCGAGTTCCGTAGAAGAGAACGTCCTTGAGTGCGTCTGACAACATAGCCTTGTTATTACCATAACCACCCGTTGTAAGGACAACGGCTTTAGCAGAGATACGATGAGTTGTACCATTTTCCTCTACAGCAACCAAACCTGTGACATTGCCTTGACCGTCTGTCAACAATTTTTCAGCCTTAGTTTGAAGGAGAAGGTTGACATTTGAAGCAGCCATTTTTTCACGAACAGATGCGGCAAATCCATGTCCACCGTGCGCATAGGCCAATTCACGGTTCTTACGGTATTCAGCAAGCACGTGAAGTCCGCCAGCCATGTCATATTCTACTCCGATGTAGTCATGTACCCAGTCAGTCGCTGCACCAACATTGTTGGCAAGGAGATTCAAGAGTACCATAACGTTTTGGTTATTCCCGTTCTTAAGGAAATCTTCTGCCATCAATTCAGGCGTATCATCAGAAACTCCTTCTTCAACTTGCAAACGAGAACCTGTAACGACCTGGTTACCACCTGATACAGAAATTGCACCACCGATAAAGCTGAGTTTTTCAATCAAGGTTGCTTTGAGACCGAGCTCATCTGCACGAAGTGAAGTGGCAATACCAGCTGCACCACCACCGACGATAACTACATCAACTTCTTCTTCCAAGACTTCTGTTGAGCGCTCGATAACTGGTTTTTGGCGTGCTTTCAAGACATCAACTGCATCCTGACCACTTGCCAAACGAACCGCATCCGACACACCATCAATAACCCCTTTACTTGTTGAAGATGCACCTGAAACCGCATCTACATTCAAGGTTTGGAATTCGATGATTTGTTTTGGCATCCGTTCAAATACCAAGTCAGAAAGTCCAGCAGACTCACCTTCACTGTCAATTTCTACGCCAATAATACGTGATTGGTCAAATGTGACAACCATTGGTAACTCGCTGTTGTGTCCTTGCGCAGTCACATGGTATTGTCCTGGTGTAAATTCAAGCGGTTTGCTCATCAATTCTTTGAGTCGCTCTGCTTTTGCTTTTTCAGCTTCAATGTCTTTTACGAGACCGAAACCTTCATCCATATAGTGCCACAATGGTGTTGGTACCACAAGCGCTTCGCGTTCAGAAACATCTGCATATGGACGTACTTCTTGATTATCACGGATTTTTTCAACCCAATTTGGCTCAATCAAGAATCCTTGACCTACAGCAATCACATCATAACCAGCTTCCAAGGCACCTTGGGCATCTGCTGTTTGGCGAATATTTCCCACACCGATGATTGGAGTTTCAGCCAATTTACCTGATTTGAGTTTGTTAAATTTGCTGATCAGCATTTCTGGATCGTCTGGCGTTACAATGGAACCACGTGTGTAAATTCCCAGTGAGAAATGGAAATAATCCAAATCATATTCTGCTAAGGTATGAAGCAAGTACATGGTGTCTTCAAAGCGGATACCTGGCTCTTCCAATTCTTCTGGTGAGAAGCGGTAACCAAGTACAAAGTTTTCAGCCCCTTCTTCAGCCATCACACGTTTTGCTGCTTTGACAACTTCTGTCGCAAATTTAGCACGTTTTTCACGGCTACCACCCCAAGCATCCGTTCGACGGTTTGAATGTGGTGAGAAGAATTGTTGTAAAAGGAAAGTATTGGCACCATGGAGTTCGACCCCATCAAAACCTGCCTTAATAGCACGACGTACCCCTTCAGCAAAATGGTCAATCATCGCCAAGACTTCTTGGTGAGTCATTTCAGTTGGAACTGGTGCATTTGGACGGAGAGCGGCCACTGGTGATGCTGAAATCGGATTGCGACCTTCATTCATATTGGGGAAGCCCATACGACCTGCGTGATAAATCTGGATAAAGGCTTTTGAACCTTTGGCTTGAATGGCTTTGGCAACACGTGACAACCCTTCAATCTTATCATCCGTATCAATACCTACAGCACCGAAGAAACCACGGCCATAGTTTTCAACAAAGGCTGATTCCACAATAACAGCACCCACCTCACCTGAACGATGAGCATAATACTCAATCAACTCTTCTGTCATGCTACCATCGTAGTAAGCAGATTGGGTTGTCATTGGAGAGATAACAATACGGTTTTTCAAGCTAACGCCTGACTTGAAGTCAATGGTTTCAAAAAGTTGTTTTGTCATGTATCTTAGTCCTCGTTTGTTAATTTAAGCGTTGAGAGAATGTTGCGCAATTCTGCTACTGGAACTTGACCCGGCGCTGAAGCTTTAGCCGCTGCACCAAAAGTCGCTGATGAGCCAAAGACTTCACCACTAACACGACTCACCATACCGAGCGCACCCATAGACATGGTAATGAGTGGACGAGTTGCAGTCGCATACACAGTCGCAGTAGCTTGAAGCAAGGTCAAAACGTCTGTATTTGATTGTGGCATAACCGCAATTTTACAAATATCTGCATTTTTTTCTTCCATGAGACAGAGACGGCGTTCAATCTCATCTTGGCTTGGTGTCGCATCAAAATCATGGTTACACATGATGATTTTTGTCCCTTTTTCATGGGCCAAGGCAATGGTTTCTTGCACTTCTTTGTCTGACATAAAGAGTTCCAAGTCAATCAAGTCTGCATGACCTTCGTTCAATACAGCAGCATAGATGTCAAAGTAGAGCTGGTCTGAAATTTCTAGCACACCACCTTCTTTGGCAGTTCGGAACGTTACCAAAACTGGTTTTTCAACTGCGGAACATACTTCTTTTGACAAGGCTGCAACTTCTGATGGAGTGGTTACTTTTTCGTAAAAATCAATTCGCCATTCAATCAAATCACAATCCAAGTCTTTAGCTTGACGTGCACCTGTAAGAATTTCTTCAGCTGTTTTTCCAACCAAAGGAACAATAATTTTTGGACGACCTTGTCCAAAGGTCACGTTTCCAACTGTAACAGGTTTGAAATTTTCTACCATATTTTCCACCTTTTTCCATTTTGTGAGTTTTTTCACTAGAATTATACCACACGCTAATACATAAATCTAATAAATATATTTTATCCAATCTATCAATAATATTTATTTTTTTCATTCAAATTTAGCGTATAATAGAAAGTGGATAACAAGGAGTTCCCTATGAATTTACAACATTTAGAATACTTTATTGCCCTGGCAAAAACAGAACATATGACCCGTACTGCACAAGAGCTCAACACCTCTCAGCCCAATCTCAGCTATATGATTTCCGAATTAGAAAAAGAGCTGGGTGTGCCCCTTTTCAAGAAAACAGGGCGCAACATCCGCTTGACCCGCTATGGAAAAATTTTCTATGATGCAGCGGAGCAATCCCTTAGTGCACTTAAAGAGGGCAATCATCGTATTCAAGCAGAAATTGATCCCAACAAAGGATTGATTCACCTCGGCTTTATCTATACCATGGGAATTGAAAAAGCTCCTGCTCTTCTCAAACAGTTTATGCTAGATTATCCAGATGTTCATTTTGACTTTGAACAAAATAACTCCAAGCACCTCCTTCAGCTACTGATGGATGAAAAATTGGACCTTGCTTTTGTCTCAAAAGTCGACCATTTTGACGCTATTCGCTTTGAACCGCTCACGACAGAAAACTTGGTTTTAGTCGTACCTGAGCAGCATCCACTTGCCACCTCTGACCAAGTCAGCCTTGAGGAGAGCTTGCGCTACGACTATGTCTACTATAATCAAAGCAGCGGCTTACGTCCTTATCTAGACCAAACCTTTGACAATCTCGGACTAAAACCGACCATTAAATTAGAGTTGGAAAGCGACCTCAGTATCCTGGGTTTTGTTTCTCAAAACTTTGGAATCGCCATTATGCCAGATATCCCAAGCATCAACTCATTTCCCGTCAAAAAAATCACTATTCTAAATCCACTATCAAAACGGATTATCTATCTCGCTCTACGGCAGAAAGATTATATTTCTCCTTTGACAGAAAAATTCAAACAGTACAGCTTAACTTTTTTTGAAGAAGATAAGAAAAACTAGGTTTCAATGAAACCTAGTTTACTTTTTTAGAAATGGAATACTCCGAACAAGGCAGCTGTCAAGATGACCACAATATTTGTGACAAACATGATTGGTGCTGCATGACGTGTGTAAGGTCCGACTTCTTCCTCAATCAAGGAACATCCGACAAAGGTCGCTGAGTTCATTGGTGTAACCGAAGTTGCCAAGGCAAGGTTACATACAAATGGTGCAATAATCATGATTGGTGACAATCCAAAGGCTGCACCTACTGAGATGAAGAGTGGGTAGAGAGCGTTATACAATTGATAAGGTACAAAGTAGATGATTGGCACGGCCAACAACAAGAAGATGATGTGCATGTAGTTGAGCAAGAAGGCTGGGAAAATACTTTCTAGCAATTGCGCCAAGGATGCAACCATTGACATTTTACTGCCGTCTTCAGGTGCTGCATTGAAAATCGCAAGGTAGAAACAGATGGCAAAAAGCATGATTAAAACGTTAAAGAATGTCATGCCAGCCTTATTCCAAATTTGTCCAAAATTCTTAGGATAGTTGATCAAGGCTGTGACCATTGATGCCGCTACAAAGACGAGATAAGATGGAACCTTGAAGACTGCTAGGGCCACGATTACCAAGATAAAGACAAGGAAGTTTACCCAGAATAAGTCAGGACGTGCAAATTCTTTTTCTTTTGCTCCCTCTGCATTATCTGCTTCCGCTTCTGCCCCTTCTGGCAATCCTAGAGTACCATGTTCTTTTTTATGGCGCCATGCAAAGTAGACATATTGCAAGATAATGGCTGGAATAAAGCACAATCCCCAAGGAATTGAAGCAGCAGCCAAGGTTTCTGCATCTGTGCCTGCCATCATCGCAGACATGATAACACCAATCCCCCAAGGCAACCAACACATAGCTGCAACCGCTGTTTGACAAATGATAAAGGCAAAGTCACGGTCAATCTTGAATTTCTTATAAAGAGGAATGACAATCGGAAAAACGATCAGATAAGTTGTTGACATATTGGCTGTCAAATAGGCGATTGCTCCCAGGACAGTTGTCAAAACCATGATACCGACTACATTGAGGCGATTCCCAATGATTTTCATAACTGCATTGACCATCACGTCAAACATGCCAGTCTCTGTCAACATCACAAAGTAAATCAAGCCAAACAAGAGCATGTAGCCCGTTTGATTCATCACCGTACTCAGCTGCGTTAAAATAAAGTTACTGGTCTGTGTCAGGTCATAGCCCATGAGGAAGCTAAAAATCACAGGAATGGTGAACAAGACAAAATTCATTGGAATTTTGAGCTGTTTTTCAAACAAGATAAAGAAAACAATAATGGCTAGCATTATCAGAGCAAGGATAGCTGGACTCATAATCTTTTCTCCTAAATATTCTTTTTATTATTTTTTCAACTCATCTAGCAAGCCAAATTCACGTTTGAAGGACCACGCCATCATATCGTGAACAAAGTCTGTATACGGGTGTGGTGCTGCTGTGAATGTATGACCCAGTCGTGGTGCGAGGAAAAATTCCATTGGCACACCTGCACGCAAGAGACGTTGACCGTAATTCCAAGCCGAATCTCGAAGTGTATCGTACTCGCCTGCGATAATCATGGTTGGACCAAGCCCACCAATATCATGGCAGAAAGCCGGGAAGGCGTAGTAAGATGGTTGTTGGCCATTGTAGCCTCCTAAATAAGCAGATTCAGCGCCAAAAGCTTTATTGGCAGGTCCCATTTTCAACTGGGTCAGCTGTTGGAATGAAAATGTTTCTTCAATCGCCGTATCAAAGGTTGGGCAATTGAGTACTGTCAAGGCAGACATTGGTTCATTGTGGTCACGAAGATAGAGGGCCAGACCTTCTGCAAGGGTACCTCCTGCACTTGAACCATGAAGTCCCATACATTCTGGGTCTCCACCAAATTCCTCCGCATGATCATGCATGTACATATAAGCCGCATGGCAATCCTCCAAAGGAACCGGGAAACTATAACCCGTTGCACCGCAGAGACGATACTCCACAGATACCACAATCGCGGGCACGCGCTCTGCAATTCCAATACAACGAGCATTGTCAAAAGCGACTGTTCCAGACACAAAAGCTCCACCATGAATATCCAAAATCATTGGTGCTTTTTCAGGCAATCCTGCTGGTGTAAAGACACGGATCAAGAGCTCTTGACCTTCTTCTGGACCAGGGATGGTGCGGTCTTCCATGGTCATTCCTTCTGGAAGTTCATAAGCCATCATGGCTTGCCCCTGCGCTTTCTTACGCGCCAAGGTCTCCTCACTACCATCTGCCAAATTACTGAATAGGTGGTCTTCATAACCTGGGAAAGATTTCAATTCCATCGATAAACTTCCTTTCAAATCTATCGTTTTAACTGTTTCTATTTTATCATAGTTTGAGAAGTTTTTCACATTGTCTTTCTATAAAACTTATAAACCGATTTCATAGATTTTCTTTATACATAGTTCAGTTTTTTCCTATAAAAAATCCTATAGAATTTTTCATAAAAAGGGACTATAATCATAAAAAAGGAGAATATTATGGGCAAACCAACTATCACACTCGGACTAGATAATGGCCTACGAGAATGCCAGCATTGGCAGATTACAGAGCAGACTTACGCCATTCAATGTCCTGGTTTTCTCCCAGGACCGGGACGATTACCTGGCTGGGGCTACTATTTCTTATCTGATTATCGGTCAAGAAAAAGCCTGGTTGATTGATACAGGCTTTGGTATTTCTGATTTGAAAGCCTATGTGGAGCAGCTCACTTCGCTGCCTCTCATGGTGGTCAATAGTCATGTCCATCCAGACCACTCGGGTGGCAACCGTCAATCCGACACGATTTTTATCGGAAAAAATGAATGGCCAAGCCAAGAAGCGTTCGTCTTTTCAATTGAAACGGTCCCTGATCAGACAGTTTGTCCAGAGGTAGAAAATGGGGGCGACTACCGCTTTGACTACCTAGAAGACGGCCAAATCATTGATTTAGGAAAACGAACGATCACCGTTCTTGCTATTCCCGGTCACACCAAGGGATCTATTGGATTTTTCGACCATAAAAGTCGCTACTTCTTTAGCGGTGATGCTATCGTTAAGCGTATTTTTTACGGTGCTGGGGTACCACTTAGCCAGTACCGAGCTACTCTTGAGAAGGTCAAGACACTTCCGGTACGAGAAATATTATCCGCTCACTGGCCAGAACCACTTCCGACTAGCTTTCTAGATCAGGTCCTTCACTTGATTGACACCTTTGATCCCACGCAGTCCGAGCATGCAAAATTGGACATTCCCGATGCACCTGACTTGCGCATGTTTCACTACGGTCAAGATTTTGATGATCCTGATTTTTGCGCCATGAGTTTCCGTATGGACCAACTCGATGATATATTACAGTAAAAGAAAAGAAGCTTGGATTAGCTTCTTTTTCTGTATCTTATTTTTCAAACAGCAATTCACGGATGTAGTCCACAGGCATATCTTCTCCGGTATGCAATTTGAAAGCTGCTGCACCTTGATAGAGCATCATAGACAATCCATTAAAGACTTTCTGACAGCCATTTTCACGGGCAAACTTCAAGAGTTGGGTCTCCGCTGGGCTGTATACAACATCTAAAATCACCAAATCAGGACGAATAACTGCAGGATCATTGATCAATTTCATGTCCTCAAACGGTTTCATTCCGATGCCTGTCGCATCGATATAGATGCTGCTTTCACCGATAGATTTGTAGAAATTTTCCGTATCAGATAAATCTTCCAAAGTCACTTTTGTTTGTGTCTCTGTATTGATGGTATCAACAATACTTGCTGCGGCATCAAAAGCCCTGTCTTTGATGTTAAAAATACGAACTTCTTTTGCACCTTCCAATCCCAACTGAACCGCAATAGCTGTACCCGCACCACCAATACCAGCTAGGGTAATCACTTGATTTTTGACGTCAATATCTTCAGCCTCTAAGGCACGAACAGCACCCACTCCGTCTGTATTATGCCCAATCAGATAACCGTCTTTGTTCACAAAGGTATTGACCGCGCCAATCATTTTAGCCGCTGAGGATAACTCATCCATATAAGGAACGATGGCTTGCTTATTGGGCATGGAAACATTTCCACCGACAATCCCCAGAGCACGAATGGCTTTCACCGCGTCCGGTAGTTCCTCTTGCCCAACTTCAAAAGCCAGATAAGCCAAGTCTAGGCCAAGTTTTGCATAGGTTTCATTGTACATTTTTGGTGACAAACTATGGCGAATGGGGGTTGCGATAAGGGCCAGCATCAAAGTGTGACCGGATAAACGTTCTGTCATGAGACACTTCCTTCTATTTCAATTCTCTACACGTGAAAAGAGAGGCTAGGCCTCTCTTTGTTATAGTCAATCATTCTCGATTGGCTGGGGACCAATTTCTACTTACTTAGCGTCGCTAAAGAATGTATCGCGGATGTATTCCACTGGCATATCTTCACCTGTGTGGAGTTTGAAGGCTTCTGCACCTTGGTAGAGCATCATGCCGATACCATTGAGGGCTTTCTTAGCGCCATTTTCTTTCGCAAATTTAAGTAATTTTGTTTCAAGCGGGCTGTAAACCACGTCAAATACCACCAAGTCAGGGCGAATCATAGCGGGGTCGTCAATCAATGAAACATCTTCTTGCGGTTTCATACCAGCACTTGTTGCATCAATGTAGATGCTTGATTCAGCTATGGATTGTTTGAAGGCAGCTTGGTCAGCTAAGTCTGTCAATGTAGCTGATGAATCTGTACGAGTATTGATTTTTTCAACTGTTTTTTCTGCATTTGCATAGAAATCATCTTGACGGTTGAAGATACGGATTTCTTTTGCGCCATCAAGCGCCAACTGAATAGCAATCGCAGTACCTGCACCACCAGCACCAGTAAGTGTGATGATTTGGTCTTTCACATCGACACCTTCTTCTGCCAAAGCACGAACAGCACCTGTACCGTCTGTCACATGACCTACCAAGTGACCTTTTCCATCTTTGTTAACAACAGTATTGACAGCACCAACCAATTCAGCAGCTGGTGACAATTCATCAAGGTAAGGGATGATTGCTTGTTTATTTGGCATAGAAACGTTTGAACCACGGATGCCCAATGCACGAATACCTTGTACTGCGTCAGCCAATTCTTCTTGACCAACTTCAAAAGCAAGGTAGGCATAGTCCAAACCTAATTTTGCATAAGCTTCATTGTGCATTTTTGGAGACAAGCTGTGACGGATAGGAGTAGCAATCAAGCTAACCAAGAGTGTGTGACCGGATAAACGTTCTGTCATGATAGAACCTCTTTCTTATTTGTAAAAAATTGTTTGATAACGTTTGTAAACTAGGACGAGACAAGCCGCCCCGAGAAAAGCTAAACCAGCATTTAAGACAAAAATATAGCGCATATTTTGCTCAGCAAGAACACCCGTCAAGTAAGGAATACCCATCACTGAGATAGATGTTGCCAGCGAGTAAAAACTTGTAATCACTCCCCGTTTGAATGGGAAAAATTCCAGCAGAATAGCTAGACCCAGTTGCCAAATTCCTCCTGCTGCGAAAAATCCAACGCAGAAAGTTGCCAACATCACTGTCACAAAACTTGGACGGAAGAGCATAATAGTCAAGGCCAATCCAGTAATGCTCGTACAGAAAACCATGAATTTCGGAATGTTGATGCCTCGATTGACAATAAAGGAGGTCACAAAAACAGAAATAAATGAAAAGATACTGTAATAGCTTACAAGAACTAAACTATCTGCTTCTTTCATCTGAAGGACATCTTGTGCAAACGATGGAATCCAAGTGATAAAGATATTGAAGAGCGAAACCGAAACGAAGGAGAAAATCAACAGTGCAATTCCTTCAATTTTGAAATTAGCACCCGTATCTTCTACAGTTGTCACTTCTTCCTTGACCAAGTCTTCTTCGCTGACCGTTACTACTTTTCCGTCTTGAACCCTTGGAAATGGCAGACGGAGCGTTAAGAACAAGTTCAGCGCCATACAGATTGCAGAAACAATAAAGGTCCAACCAAAATAATAATCATTTTGTAAAATGAACCGTGTGATAATCGGAAAAATGAACTGCCCCATCGAGATAAATGCCTTGTTAAGCACACTAAGGGCACTATTTCTTGAAGGATTTTCAAAGGCTTCGACTACCACTGGATAGGTCCCCGTGTCCAAAAAGGCATTTCCAAATCCTGCAAAAATCGAGAATAGAAACGCCCAGATGTAATTTGGCGACAAGAGCAAGCCTATAAAAAAGACAATGTAGGAAAAAATCCCAAGTAAAATCGAACGACGTCGTCCCAACTTATCAGATAAGACACCTGCAAAGTTGACACTCAAGATTCGCCCCACACCAATCGCACTCAGCACCAAGGAAACTTCTTTGAAAGAAGCACCCCAGTTTTCACGAAGAACAGACATATTTTGAGAGACGATAATCGCTGCAATCCCTTGAAATACGTAGTTTACGTACAAACTACCAATAGTTGGAATGTATTTATTTTTTGCCACTAAGTTTTAGCCTTTCAAAGAGAATACAGGTCAAGACCGAGGTCTTACCTCAGTCCTGAACCTTATTTTTAGGCTTTAGCCTTTTTTAGAATTTGAGAATGGTGATACACCAAAGATATGGCTGTAACGTGTACCAGCAAAGAACATAAGTGCTGCAGATACAATACCTGTACCAGCCATAATCAACATGATCAATTCACCCTTACCAGCTGCAATCAAGCTACCTGCTGCTTTTGGAATGATGATTGAACCAAGTGCCATTACAAAGTAGTAAACGGAAGTATTACGACCTTTGTTTGTATCAAAGAATTGGTTGAGCACGCCGTTACCCATTTGAAGGAGACCACCTGCGGCGCAGAAACCAACAATGATACCTGCAATTGTCAATGTTGCTGGTGATGGTATAAAGTAAACCAAGAGACCTGCTAATCCAGCAAAGATTGGGCTGACTGCAAGGATTGCCATATCACGTACACCACGTGCCATCATGATTGCAAAGACAAATGTTGCTACCAAACCACCTAATTGGTAGAGGGAAGTAACAGATGCTGCTGCACCTTCTGACATGTTCAATACGTTTGTGGCATAAATTTTTGAAGCTTGTTGGAAGAGATAGAAGTTTGAGTAGATTGTCAAAGCAAAGATAGACAAGACTGTTCCGTCCAGAGCAAATTTACCATGGTTTGCTTTTTCAACTGAACCCACAGCTGCAACATTCTGACGTTTTTCCAATTCTTTAATAGCTTCTGAAGCAGACAAACCTTCTGCTTTTTGCAAATCCAAATCTGGGAATTTGGCAAAGAGAACACCTGCAAATACAAGAGCACTGAGTACGAGTGGAATCCAGATACCAATTTCAGGAGCAAGACCATTTGTCGCTACAAAGGCAACAACCAATGGGTACAAGATAGATGAAACAGAGATGAATGTTTTACCAAGAACAGATGCTGTTGATTTGTTTTCAGGATACATTTCAAAGAGGGCTGGGTTAATGGCACCGTCATAGAAGGATGTCATAGCCCCACCAATGAAGGCCAAGAAGTTTACAAGAGTGATGTTTGTTGCAAACAAGAATGATGCAAACATCAGCACGTACCCAAGCAAACCAAGTACGATCAATGGTTTACGACCAATTTTATCTGATAAAGGTCCTGAGAAAGCAAGGAAGGATAATTTACCCCAACCAGTCCAAGCAACAGCTGCCAAAACAGTCCCTGTTGCAACAGCTAATTTAGCTGGGTCAGTCAAATTTGCTTGTGAAATCAAGTTCCATTTTACTGCGAAGAATTTTGCATTTTGTGAAATCAAGAGTGCTTGAATCCCGTGACAGAAGTAAGCTGACCATAGCAAGAATGCTGTAAAGTTATATTTATTATTCTTAAACATTAATTCATAATTCCTTTCGGTATGGGTCAAAGGGACGCCTGCCCCTTGGCTCTATGATGCTATTAGTTATTGCCCTTGATCCGTTCAAGGTAGGCATTGTGCTCTTTTTCAGCAAATTCACGACGTCCGCCTGGTTTTGGTGTTTGGTCACCCATCATGATACCAAATCCACCTTCCACACGAAGCTCATGACCATTTGTATAATCTGAACGATCACTTGCCAAGTAAAGAACAGCATTTGCAATGTCCATTGTGTTCCCAATGCGTTTGTTTGCAGTCAATGCTTTGCGTCCTTCTTCTACAGCTGGATCAGCATAGAAACTTTCTGACAATGGTGTTTTTACAAAGCAAGGTTGGATACAGTTTGAACGGACTCCAAATTGTCCCCATTCAGCCGCCATTTGACGAGACATCATATTGACACCAGCTTTAGTTGAACTGTAGGCTGCTGAGTACGTTTCTGGGAAAATAGATGCGATTGTTGAGATGTGCACCATATTTCCTTTACCTTGTTTGATAAATTGACGGCCAAAACGTTGTGATACCAAGAAGTAACCTGTCAAGTTGATATCCACTGTTTGACGCCATTCTTCAAGCGGAAGATCTTCCAATGGACAGGCACGAAGCATGGCAGCAGTATTGACCAAAATATCTACCGTACCAAATTTTTCAATTGCTTTTGCAACTGCCTTGTCCACATCTGCTTCTACAGTTGAATTTGTCGCAACAGCGAGTGTTTCTACATCGTATTCTTTTGCGATTTCTTCAGCGTATTCGACCAAGGCATCTTCACGAATGTCCATCAAGACAACATTCGTTCCTTGTTTTGCAAATTCTTGAACGATTGTACGTCCCATACCACCTACGGCACCTGTTACAGCCGCCGTTTTGCCTTCAAGACCTAACCATTTATCTGACATGTATCTGTTCTCCTCTATTATTTATATTCTATTATTATAGCAGATTTATCTAGTTGCGAAAACCGTTTTCATTATTTCCCTGGTAATTGTCCAGGCCAAGTTTCTTCCAATACTTTAACTGTATTGTCAAATGTATGAGCTGATGCTTCAGCCAATCCACGACCAAGAATTTCATCTGAGATTACTTCTACCCCGATAACTTTTGGTGTGATGCCTGCATTTTTAATCATGCGTACAAAGCCAGCTGTATCTTTGGCACCAGTACCTGGAGCAAGACGGTCATGCATAGATTCGTCACGCAAGATAGAAGCTGCATATGGACGATCGTAAGCGTCATTGATTTGGATAGAAATAACTTTTGCTGCTTGCTCAGGAGTCAAATCAATGTATGGTTGATCCGCACGTACCCAGTGCCATGTATCCAAAATCAACATCGCATTGTCGCAACCTGATGCTACTACAACTGCATAAGCTTTTTCAAATGTAGGGAGACCTGAATATGGCATTGGCTCAACACCGATGATCAATTCACCAGCACGTTCACACAATTCTTTCAATTTTTGTGCTGTGTACTCTACTGAGTAATTTTCCATGAGACCACAGTTGATGTGACCAACGTTAAAGAGTTTACACATGTGGAAGCACATTTGTTCTTTGTATTTTTGTTCGTAACTACGGTGTTCTTCCGCCCATTGTACAATGTATTCAACTTCTGTTACTTTGATGTCATATTTTGCCAAGATGTCCAAAATGTCTTGGTCAGTCAAGCCTTCTTGAAGGGCATCAACATAAGTTTCTGCACGAAGACCAATTCCTTCATAACCTGCTTCTTTTGCAGCTTTTACACGATCTTCAAATTTACATTGGTCACCGAGTGTCCAAGAGCTGATTGTAATTGGTGAAAGTTCTGACATAATCATGTCCCCCTTAGTTTGTTAATTTTTTCACTTTCTACAATTTCAATTATAATCCAGCCCTAAAAGAAAAACAAATCAATATTTTTACAACTATTTATAGAAAAAATTTATCAATTATGCTACACTATTGCTAGAAATTATTTGGTGAATTTATGAACTTACAACATTTACGTTACTTTCTGACATTAGCGGATTTGGAGCATTATACTGATGCTGCGCGCCAGCTACACATCACTCAGCCGACCCTCAGCCATGCCATTATGATGCTAGAGGAAGAATTAACCGTATCCCTATTTTCAAAGCAAGGACGCAATATCGTACTGACCAAGGCTGGCCGTGAATTTTATACGACGGTTCAGTCTTCATTAGCCATTCTTGACAATGGCGTCCAACAGCTACAACGAAATAACGGTAGCCGGACCACGCTTAATCTCACCCTTCTTCGGGTATTGGGCCGAAAAGCTGTGCCCAATCTAGTTCGCCGATTTCTTGACCAGTATCCGACTGCTTATATCAATTTTGATTTTCATAATGACAGTGGGATGTCTGGTGATTTGATCAATGGAGTGGTCACAAATAAATACGATGTCGCATTTTGCTCTAAATTGGACCACTATCCGACTATTTCCTACCTTCCTGTTTTTGCGCAGGATTTGGTAGTGATTGTCCCTAAAAATCATCCCCTCGCCCATCAAGAAAGTATCACACTTGAAGACACTTTACCTTTTCCACAGGTCTGGTTTTCTAAACGAAGCGGTATTCGTCCTATTATTGAGCAAATTTATGAAAAGGCAAACAGCAAACCACAAGTCGCCTTTGAAGTCAGCGAGGATGAAACGGTTGCTGGACTAGTAGCACAAGGGTTTGGTCTTGCCATCATTCCAAAATTTGATTTTTTAGACAGTCTCGATGATATCGCAATTATCGAGGTAGAGGCTCTGAAGAAGGCACGTATCTACTATGCGGCTTACCGCAATGATGTCCTACCAACCCCAGAACTATCCCTTTTTCTCGGCTTTCTTCGGACAAGCTCTCCTGAATTACCTGATATACGTTAAACACCGATTCCTATGAATCGGTGTTTTTTAACTCAAAATTAGTTCATCACTGGTTAATACTTGTCCGCTATTTTTATGGAAGAGATTCATCAAATCTTGAACCGTCAGATTTTTCTTTTCTTCTCCGCGAACATCCACAACGATTTTCCCTTGGTGAAGCATGACCAGACGATTTCCGTATTGGATAGCATTTTCCATATTGTGGGTAATCATCAAGGTAGTCAAGCCGTGATTTTCCACGATTTTTTTCGTCAATTCCATAACCATATCACTGGTTTTTGGGTCAAGTGCCGCTGTATGTTCGTCTAAGAGTAGGACTTTGGGTTTGACAAGTGAAGCCATCAACAGAGTCAAAGCTTGGCGTTGACCACCTGATAAAAACTGGGTTTCTACCTTCATCCGATTTTCCAGATCCAAATCCAATTCTTTCAGAGATTCAGCAAAAATCTTGCGCTCACTATCTTTCACACCCCAGCCTAATCCACGTTTGAGACCGCGGCGATAAGCGATGGCCATATTTTCTTCGATTGTCAGACGAGAGGCCGTTCCCATTTTTGGATCTTGGAAGACACGACTAATATCTTTTGCCCGCTTTGCTGCTGAGACATGCTTGATGGATTTTCCATCCAATAAAATATCGCCCTTATCCACTGTCAATGCACCTGCGAGCGAGTTCATCAAGGTTGACTTACCGGCTCCATTTCCCCCGATAATCGAGATAAAATCACCCTCTTCAACATCCAATGATAAGCCTTTTAAGACATGGTTTTCATTGATGGTTCCCGCTTCAAATGTTTTATGAATTTCTTGAATTGATAATATTGTTGACATGATTTCTCCTATCCTAAGTTCAATTTACGAATCTTCAATTTCTTCTGCAATTCAGGTACAAAGAGAACTGTTGCCAAGAGAATAGCTGAGAAGAGTTTGACCAAATCTGCATCCATACATGGAATTTCCAAAATAGCCAAGATAATCAGACGATAGAGAATGGAACCAAGTACAACAGACGCCAAACGCCAACCAATACTGAGGTTTCGGATAATGACCTCCGCAATAATGACAGACGCCAAGCCGATAACGATAGTCCCTGTTCCTGAATTCAAATCTGCATAGCCATTATTTTGCGTTAATAAGGCACCACAAAGTGCAATCAAGCTGTTCGATAACATGTAACCGTAGATTTTCATTCGGTCTACATTGATGCCATTGGCCTCACTCATTGGAATATTGTCCCCAGTCGAGCGAAGAGCCAGTCCGACTTGTGTTTTCATCAGAAGTGTTAGCAAGCCAATAACGGCTAGGACAAACACCGCGCCAATCACCAAAACAGCACCTGTTTTATCCAGACCTAAATCACGCAATTGAGTGACTAAAGTTGTTTGACGAAGAAGGGCTACATTGGCCTTTCCCATCACCTTCAAGTTAATCGAATAAAGACCTGTCAAGGTAACAATACCAGTCAGCAAGGCTGGGATTTTTAATTTTGTATGCAAGAAACCTGAGATCAAGCCTGCTCCCATCCCACCTAAAAAGGCAAGTCCTGTTGCTAGAAGAGGATTGACTCCATTGACAATTCCGGTCGCACAGATTGCAGCTCCAAGGGGATAGGCCCCTTCAGCTGTCATATCTGCAATGTCTAAAATTCGAAAAGTTAAATACACACCGATGGCCATGATTGACCACAACAAACCTTGTGATAAGCTTGATAAAATAAGATCCACAATATACTCCTTTTTTTAGAAATACAGCTGATCAACTGTATTTCATTGATTACTATTTTACAGAAAGTTTTGAGACATCAATCCCTAATTTTTCTGCCATTCCTTTATTGACATGCAATTCAACTGTCTCAGGGTATTCAACAGCCAACTTAGCTGGCTCATCTCCCTTAAGAACTTTGACGGCCATTTTAGCTGTTTGACGTCCGAGTGCTTCATAGTTTGTACCGTAAGTCAACAGCCCACCAGCATCAACCATATCCGTTGACCCACCGATAACTGGGACTTTGTGGGTGACAGATAATTCACCAATCATAGTCATAGTAGAAGCAACTGTATTATCCGTTGGAACAAAGACTGCATCGACATCCGTCATCAAGCTAGTTGCTGCATCCTGTACATCATTGGTTGAGTTGATGCCTTTTTTCTCAACTGTATAACCTGCTTTTTTCAGTAATTTTTCTGCTTCTTGGACCTGCACTTCTGAGTTTCGTTCACTAGTAGTGTAGAGAATTCCGACTTTTTTTGCATTTGGCAAGGCTTGTCCCAACAACTCAACCTGCTTGTCAATCGGAGCTTGGTCACTTGTTCCTGTCAAAAGTCCACCTGGTTTTTTGATAGAATTAACCAAATCTGCTGATACAGGATCCGTCACAGCTGTGAAGAGAATCGGTACTTCTGTCGAAGCTGTTGCCAAACTTTGCGCCGTTGGAGTTGCGATAGCCAATACCAAATCATTGCCTTTTACCAACTGTTCTGAAATGGTCTGTAAGTTTGCTTGGTCACCCTGCGCATTTTGATAATCGAGCGTCAGATTTTTTCCTTCTTTATAGCCTTCTTTTTCTAACTCAGCCACAAAACCTTTACGTGCTGCAGTCAAGGAATCATGCTCCATATACTGCAAAATCCCTACCTTCACTGCATCTGACGTTGATTTTTTACCACCTGAACTACATGCCACCAGTGCTATGACACTTGCAGAGATAAGACCGGCTACTGCTACTTTTTTTACCCATTTATACATATTGTTCTCCTCTATTTCTTATCATCCAATTTTTCAATCATTTTTGTGTCAATTTCCAAGGCTTTGGCCATTTCTTCATTGACCTTAATCTTGATGACTTCTGGTCCTTGAACTGGCATATCAGCAGGATCTGCTCCTTTTAAGATTTCAACAGCCATTTTCCCAGCTTGCTGACCTAAGACATAAAAGTCAACTCCGTAGGTAAAGAGAGCTGCCTGACTTGAATTTTCATCACTACCAATTGCTGGAATTTTTTTACTCTTTAAGACTTCTCCAATGGTAGACGCCGTAGAAGCAACCGTGTTATCTGCTGGCAGATAGATGGCATCTACTTGACCTGCTAGAGAGGTAATGGCTTGTTGGACATCGTTGCTTGATGTAATGGTCTTTTCAACAGGCTCCACACCTGCTTTTTTCAAGGCAGCAATGGCTAAGTTTGCTTGGGATTCCGAGTTAATTCCGCTCGAATTATGAAAAATTCCTACTTTTTTAGCATTTGGTGCCACTTTTAAAAGCAATTCAATCTGCTTAGCAACATCCATCACATGACTTGAACCTGTCATATTCCCACCAGGTTTCTTAAGCGAATTCACCAGTGAAGCCGCCACAGGGTCATAGATGGCTGTGAAGACGGTTGGTGTCTCGGTATCCACATTTAACAGTGACTGGGCTGCCGGTGTGGCAATGGCTAAGTTCAAATCATTTTTCCCTGCAAGCTGTTCTGCCATAGTTTGCAAGCTTGCTTGATCACCTTGGGCATTTTTGTAGTCGATGCTTAGATTTTTTCCTTCTTCATAACCGGCATCCTTCAAAGCTACAATAAATCCTTTTCGCGAAGTGTCCAGTGCATCATGCTCCATGTATTGTAAAATACCAATTTTTACATCTTCCTTAGCTGCTGTTTCCTTCTTCTGGCTACATGCTACCAGCGCTAGACTACCCCAACCGACTAATCCTAATGTGACAAATTTTTTCCATACTCTCATACAATCTCCTCATCGCTACTTCAACGCCTTAATCGTAGCTACATCAAAACCAAGTGCCATAGCCATGTCTTCATTGACAGCGATAGCTGCTGTTTTTGGCTTTTGAACAGGAACCTTACTTGCTTTTTCTCCTTTGAGTAACTTAGCAGCCATCTGACCGGCTTGAACACCGATTCCATGGTAATCCACACCGTATGTGAAGAGAACTCCTTCTAGGTAAGCCTCGTCACTTCCGATGGCAGGGACTTTTTTAGCTTTTAGAACTTCTCCGATAGTGGAGGCTGTAGAAGCTACTGTATTGTCCGTCGGCAAGTAAATAGCATCTACTTGACCGGCTAGCGAAGTCATCACTTGTTGCACATCATTGGTGGTTGTAACAGTTTTTACCAGCACCTTTACGCCAGCTTTTTCCAATGCTTTTTGAGCTGCTTCTGCCTGAACTTGCGAATTTACTTCGCTTGAGTTATAAAAAATTCCAACTGTCTTGGCGCTTGGCACAACTTTCAGAAGCATCTTGATTTGACCAGCTACATCTGTCGCATCAATCGAACCCGTCATATTCCCACCAGGTTTCTCCATGGAATCAACCAATCCAGCTGAAACGGGATCCGTCACGGCTGTAAACACCGATGGTGTATCCGAATCAACATTAAGCAAAGCTTGTGCTGCTGGTGTTGCAATGGCAAAATTCAGATCATTTTTACCCGCCAACTGCTCTACCATGGTTTGAAGATTGGCTTGATCTCCTTGGGAATTTTGGTAATCAATCTTCAAGTTTTTACCTTCTTTGTAGCCATCTTCTCCTAAGGCTTCTACAAAACCTTCACGCGCAGCTGTTAGGGCGCCGTGCTCTGCGTATTGGATAATTCCTACGCTGACCTGTTCAGACTTATCTTTGGAAGAACCCGAACAAGCCGCCAAACCAAACGCGGATACGAGTAGAAGAAAGGCAAGAGTAACTTTTCTAAATTTCATTGTAAAATCTCCATTTCCTGTTCATGTGAAATCAACAAACTCAAATAGGAATTGTATAAAAATAAGGACCGTTAGATAGAAATCCAAACGGTCCTTATATTTTGCTGTAAATGAAAAACAGAAAAATCATCTCAGTGCCCGTTTAGATTTCATCTAGTGGGCACAGCTTAAACAACCACAGCCACATAGATACAAACTTTCGTTTATGTGTTTGCATCCATGTAAACATGTCTACAAACACTATCTAAAGTAGCTGTAGTAATAAGAATGCTTGGCTGTTTTAAGCTGACAATTCTGACTCATCTGAGTTTCTCTCTTTCTCATTTTTTATGTTAGTAAAATAATAAAACTTTTCAATCGGTTTGTCAAGGATTTTTATGAATAAATTTACCTTTTTTTGAATAGAGGTGCTAGATAATGCATAAAGTCCCCATGCTATTAGGCATGAGGACTTTTTCTCTAGAAAATCTTACCAGTTATATTGGTCAACATTATCTTTAGTTACGAGATAAATCGGAGACACTGTTATTTTTTCTACTTTTTTACCTTGATAATGATCAATAGCAGCTTGGATAGCAATTTCACCCATTTTTGCTGGCTGTTGTGCAACTGTCGCTGAAATATCACCTTTCTTAATTGCATCGTGGGCATCTGGTTGTCCGTCGATACCAACAATTAAAACATTTTGCAAACCAGCAGACTTAACCGCTTGTGCTGCACCTAAAGCCATTTCATCATTTTGAGCAAAGATGACTTGTACATCTTTGTTTCCTTGAATCATATTTTGAGCAGTATTCAACGCTTTAGCTCGATCAAAATTAGCTGACTGACTTGATAAAACATTTAATTTTGATTTTGCAATAGCATTGAAACCTTTGCCACGGTCAACAGTTGCTGATGCACCAGGGACACCTGACAATTCAAATGCCTTAGCTTTTTCACCCAATTCTTTGACAATATAGTCAGCAGCCATTTTCCCAGCTTCTACGTTATCAGAGGCCACAGTTGTCAAAACTTCTCCACCCTCACTGCCACGGTCAATCAAAATGACAGGAATATTCGCCGTATTAGCAGCTTTTATCGCTGTCACGATGGCTTTTGAATCTACGGGGTTAATCAAGATAGCATCGACATTCTGACTAATAAAATTCTGAACATCATCTGCCTGACGAGCTGCATCGTCTTGAGCATCCGTTACTTTTACTGTCACTGATTCTTGACTAGCAAATTTATCAATTCCGTCTTTCATTGCAACAAAGTAGGGATTATTAGTTGTAGATAAGGATACTCCCAACTTCAAATCCTTAGCTTCTTTTTTAGTAACTTCTTTGCTAGCTTGACCAGAAGAATTACCAAGTCCTGTTTTTCCGCAAGCGCCGAGAGTTAAGATAAGTGTTAAACCTAGAGCCAAAATGCTTAATTTTTTTCCAAATTTCATGGGGATACTCCTTTATAATGTGTATTCGTATGAAAGTTATTCTTATACGAATATCGAGTTTATTTTGCTACTTTCAAACGATCAAGTAAAACGGCAATTAAAATTACAATGCCTTTAACAACTTGTTGCCAGAATGCTGAAACACCGATGATATTCAAACCATTATTTAAAACACCGATGATGAGGGCCCCTATTAAAGTCCCCAAAATACGTCCTTTCCCTCCTGAAAGAGATGTTCCACCAAGTACGACTGCCGCAATAGCATCCATTTCATAGCTAGCACCCGCAGTTGGTTGTGCTGAATTGAGACGTGATGTGATAATCAAGCCTGAAATAGAAGCCATCATACCAGAAATGGTATAGATGATAATTTTAACTTTGTTTAACTTAACACCTGAGATATACGCTGCTTTTTCATTGCCTCCTAGAGCGTAGACAGATTTCCCAAAAGCTGTTTTGTGCAACAAAATATACAAAATAACAAATGTTAGAAACATAAGAATAACTGGGAATGGAATGCCTACAACATACCCCTGACCTAAAAATTGAAAGAGGAAGCTATCTGATAGGCCTTCTGTAATTGGATTCCCATTTGAATAAACTAGGGTTGCTCCTCTAAAAATCGTCATGGTTGCAAGGGTAACAATAAACGGTGCTAATTTCCCAAAAGAGATAAAGAGACCATTTAACATTCCAAATATCCCCCCCATACAAACTGCTAGAACAATTGCCAGACCAACAGGCATACCTTGACCAATCAATCCTGCGCTTAAGGCACTTGATAGGGCTAAAATCGATCCGACGGACAAGTCAATTCCCCCTGTCAAGATAACAAAGGTCATACCAAAAGCAATAAATCCATTTGCTGTGACTTGTAAGAGTAAGTTCAGTAAATTATTGGTCGTTAAAAAGTTTGGGTTGAGAAAAGTGATGACTATCATCAATGCAATTAAGGCTATCAAAGTGGTCAACTCTGGCATATTTTTTACGATATTTTTCAACTTATTTTCCTCCTGTTGCTAGTTGCATAACTTTTTCTTGGCTAGCCTCATCACAACTTAACTCGCCGTTTATTTTCCCTTCGTGCATCACCAATATACGATCGCTAACGCCCAATACTTCTGGTAAATCAGAAGATACCATGATAATCGGCACTCCTCTATCCGCCAATTCATTCATGAGCTGATAAATTTCACGCTTAGCACCGACATCTACGCCACGCGTTGGCTCATCCAAAATCAGAACCTTCGGCGCAATACCAATCCATTTCGCTAAGACAACCTTTTGTTGATTACCACCAGATAGATTTCCCACCTCTAACTCTGGTGTCCCTGATTTAATCGCTAGACGATCAATCAATTTTTGAACAAAGATTCTACTTGTCTTTTCATCAAAAATCCCATGCTTGCTAAAATCCTTAGTTGAGGGTAAAGTCATATTGTCCTTGATACTGAAATCTAGCACTAAACCTTCGTCTTTTCTATCTTCTGTCAAAAAACCTACACCGTGCTGGATAGCTTGGTAAGGATTTGTGATTGTAACTGCTTTTCCATCAATTTTGATAATACCTGACGTTTTACTATCAATTCCAAAAATAGCTCGCATGACCTCGGTGCGACCAGCTCCCATCAGGCCAGAAAATCCAATAATTTCTCCTTTTCGTATCTTAAAAGATACATTAGAAAACGCTGTACCAGAAAGATTTTCTACTTCGAAAGCAACTTCTCCAATTTCAGATTTCTTTTCTGGATAATAATCTTCCAATTCTCGACCAACCATTTTTTTAACCAATTCATCAGGATCTGTTAATATAGTTTCTTTGGTGTCGACGACAATTCCATCTCGCATAACAGTGATTAAATCAGTAATTTTAAAGATTTCTTCCATTCGATGAGAAATGTAAACAATCCCTACCCCCTCTTTTTTCAGGCTATTAATGATTTGGAATAGATGCTCTGTTTCACGATCCGTCAAAGCTGCTGTCGGTTCATCCATTATCAGAATAGACAGTTGATTCAACAAGCTCTTTGCAATTTCAATCATTTGTTGCTGACCAACAGATAGCGTACCGATAGCGACATCTAGAGGAATCATTACCCCCAATCGATTGAAAGCCTCTTGCGCCTTTTCTCTCATCTTTTTTTCCTGCAACAAACCAAAACTGTTTTTAATTTCACGTCCCAAGAACAGATTTTCTAGAACAGTCATGTCAGGCCAAGTATTCATTTCTTGATGAATAAAACTAATCCCAAACTCTTCGGCTTCCTGAGGATTTGAAAATGTTCGTTCTACACCATCAATTACAATAGTCCCTGAGCTTGCTGGAAAAAGACCTGTCAAAATATTCATTAGGGTTGACTTGCCAGCCCCATTCTCCCCCATTAGAGCATGAACTTGCCCAGACTCTAATGTCAAATCAATTTTCTCCAATACATGATTGGAACCAAATGATTTGGAAATATCCTTCATGTTAATTTTCATGAATAAGTGTCCTTTCTAGAGGATGACTCCTGATTGTAAAATGATATTAGAGTACGGTGTATTCTCACCCGTTCGGATAATCGCTTTTACTTCTTTATTTCTATTTTTTAACTCCTCATGGCTAACATATTCAACCTCTACATCAGCATCTAATTTTCCTAAGATGGCTGTTAACTGTTCTGGGTTAGCCGTTTTAATTTCTTCTGCTAGGATGACTTTTTCAACCAAGATATGCTCTAAATAAACGTCCAATACCTCTTGAAACTTGGGATCACCCACTTTCAAAGCAAGATCGATTTTCTGCGTTTCACTCGGTACTGGTAAACCTAAATCTCCGATACACACTCGGTCTGTATGTCCCAAGTCATCCGCTAGTTTTGCTAAATCACTATTCAAAATTCCAGTTTTTTTCATAATATGAACTCTCTTTCATTTCTTTCATCGTTGGCATACCTCCCTGCGCACCAAATTTTTGGACAGACAAATGAGAGGCTAGTGTAGCAAATTTTAGAGCTTCAAAGACTGGAAGACCTTGAGATAAACCATATCCAAACGCTCCGTTAAAAGTATCTCCTGCTCCTGTTGTATCAACTGGTTTCGTTTTTAAAGCAGGAATCTGATGAATTTTTTTTCCATCTGAGTAGATAGAACCTCGTGTTCCTAGAGTTACGATTAATTTCTCTGGATATTGCTCTAGTAATTCTTCAAGTGATTCGTCTGGGAATAATTCCTGACATTCATGTTCGTTAGGAGTAAAGTAATCCACAAAATCCAACAACTCTAGGTCTGTTGACCGAGCAGGTGCAGGATTATAGAGTATCTTAATACCGTGTTCCTTACAAAATACTGCAATTGCACGATTTGCTTCATGCGGAATTTCATTTTGCAAAACCACTAACGCTGCATTCTCAAATGCTTGCCATTCGTTCGTCCAATTCTTTGGATCAACTTCGCCATTGGCTCCTGGACAATAGATGATACGATTATCATCATTGTAAAGAGTAATTTGAGCTACACCTGAAGATTGTGGTACCGTTCCCACATTGCCCACAGAAATATTGTTATCCTTTAAATTTTGTAATAATACTGAGCCAAATGAATCTTGTCCAACTGATCCTAGCATGATAATTTCATCACCAACTTGACTCAAGCGACCGATAGCAACAGCTTGATTTGCCCCCTTTCCACCGGGAACCATGGAGAAACGTTGACCAAAAACTGTTTCCCCCTCTAGTGCAATGCGGTCTGTTTCCATGACCAAATCCATGGAAATACTACCAATAACAACTATTTTACTCATCCTTTTCCCTCCTAACTGTTTCGCGTTCAACATAATGAACAGGTAATTTAATCCGATTTTCTTGTACAGGCAACTGATTTGTAATTTTATAGATTAACTCGGCTGCCTTTTGTCCCATCTTATAGGATGACTGATGGATCGTTGATAGGGCAGGATAAACAAAACGGCTCATCAAAATATCATCATATCCTACAATTTGAATATCTTCTGGAATACGCTTGCCACAATTGAGTACCTCGTGGATATAACCGATAGCATGAATATCCGAAGGTGCAATAATACTATCAATATCTGGGTGTATAGCTAATTGTTCCCTAGCCTCCAACTGAATCTGGTCAAAGTCAAAACTGCTACTATCACAAATCGAAAATTTAGCCTGATGTTTCTCAAGAAAATCATAACTCCCTTGAAAACGTTGGTTCAAATTTTCCGCTTTATCCAAGGGTCCTCGAACAAGTAAAATATGTCGAGAGCCAGCTTGCCAAACAGCTTCAGCTGCCAAGCGTCCACCAGCTTCATTGTCCGAAAAAACGCCATACTGGGTTTCTTGAGTGACCCTATCTACAACAACAACAGGTATCGAAATTTCGGGATATTCTTTTGTAAAATCATGAGTTGTGATAATTCCAGCTGCATTACATTGCAATAGAACATTTAGATACTCCTCTTCTAGTTGTCCTTTATTGTTGGTATTTCCTAGCATGACACGATAGCCTTTTTCCTTAAGAAATTCCTCTACTCCACGCGCCAATCTTGGAAAGAACGGGTTTGATATATCAGGTAAAAGTAATCCAACTAACTGATTTTTTTTCGTTTTTAATGATTGAGCCATAAAATTCGGAACATAATTAAGTTCTCTTATCGCTCTTTCAATGTCCTGGGCTGCCTTTTGACTAACATAACCATTTTGAGAAATGTATCTAGAAACAGTGGAAGTCGAAACTCCTGCTGTTTTAGCAACTTGCCGTATTGTAGTCATATCTCCTCTTTTCTAAAAACATGGGAACGTTCTCATATTTTGAATTGTAACCGTTTTCTCTGATTTTGTCAACCATTTTTAAAAATTTTTTTGAAATAATGGAACAACAATAAAAAAGCAGGATAAGAATTTAACTCTATTCCTGCATTCTGTAGCCATCACAACAAATCTTGCAATGGTTTAAAAATTAATTTTTCTAGGTCAGAAACGTAGAGGGATAGCTGTTGCTGTTTGGTGAAATATTCGGTCAAGATAGGGTTACCTTCGATTTGACGGCCGAATTCTTGCATTTTTGCTTGCAAGTCGCTAGATGGCATTTGTCCTGATTGCAACACAGCTTGGATTTCTTGCTGGAAATCCATATAAGCCGCGAAAATTTGCTTGGCTTCTGGATTAGCTTCTACAGCTTCTTTTGCAAGCTCCACTACCTTGTACTCTGGTAATTGGCGGATTGCACGCTCTAATTGATTTGCGATATCATAGATATTTGTTGACATAATGGTTCCTCCTAACCAATAAAGACTTGGTAGTCTGTATTTTCACGAACAACTCTAGCTGCACGTTCCAAGTCCTCTTTATTTTTAAATGTAATTTGTAAAATACCGTTGATGTCTTCTCGGTTTTCTTCATTGATACGAATATTGACCACAGATGTCCCGCGCAATAATTCCAATATCATGAGAATCACATCTTCTTCATCCGGCACATTGATGAAAATGTCGTAGAATGAATCCACTCCCGCTCGTTTATGAATTTCCATCTCCTTACGAGTCCGACTTCCCTGGTCAAAGAATGCCCAAATCGCATCCTCATCGCCAGCGGCAATCTGGTCTGCGACTTGAGACAGTCTTGCCTGAAATTCTGTTATCCGCTCCAAAATTGCTTCTTGATTGGTCATGAGAACGCTCGTCCACATGCCAGGTTCACTTTCTGCAATCCGTGTCATATCGCGAAAACCACCCGCCGCAAAATTATTGGTGAAGGGATGGTCACCAGCATACTGACCAGCTTGATTCATCAAACTAGAAGCCAAAATGTGGGGAAAATGAGAAATTTGACTGGTAACTCGATCGTGCTCCTGAGCATCAATTTCAATAAAGCGTGCCTTGAGACCAGATAGGAGATCCATCAAACGAGGTACCGCATCCTTTTTGGTTAATCGGCTTGGTGTGAAGATAAAATAAGCATTTTCAAAGAGAAGAACATCCGCCGCAATGGCCCCCGTCTTATGACTCCCTGCCATAGGATGACTTCCGATAAAGTTGGCCGTCTCTGGCAAGTAGCGCTCAGCAGCTGCGACAATTTCCGCCTTGGTCGAACCCGCATCTGTAATCAGGGCTGTATCTTTGAGTGGCAACTGCCCTAATTCCTTCAAAAAGGCAATGGTCTGCTTAATGGGCACCGCCAAGATAATCACATCGGCTTGAGGTACAAATGCCGCAAAATCATCCGTTGCTTCATCCACCATATTGCTTTCCAGTGCAATCGTTCGTGATGCTTCACCGCGGTTATAACCCAAAATACGGTAATCAGGATGGTCACGACGGATTCCTAAAGCAAGCGATGCTCCAATCAAACCCAGTCCTGCTATATAAATTGTCTTGGTCATCTGACCTCCTTTTATTTCCATGTTCACCATATAGTAGAACACTCCGAGTAGGTTCTACCCAGAGTGATTTAGAAATGTTTTACGTAGTCACGGTAAGCTGCAACAGCTTCTTTCAACTCTTCCATATTATCCGAAGAGAATTTCTCCAGTACTTCTGTTGCGATGACGGTTGCGACAACTGATTCCATAACCACACCCGCAGCTGGAAGAGCCGTCGGATCTGAGCGCTCAACCGTTGCCTTGTAAGGCTCATGTGTTTCAATGTCTACTGACATCAACGGTTTATAAAGAGTTGGAATAGGCTTCATGACACCACGAATGATCAGCGGCTGACCATTGGACATGCCACCTTCAAAACCACCAAGATGATTGGTACGGCGGGTATAGCCATCATCTTCATTCCACAGAATTTCGTCCATGACTTCAGAGCCCTTACGGTAACCAGCTTGGAAACCAACTCCAAACTCAACTCCCTTAAAAGCATTGATAGACACAACTGCTTGCGCCAACTTGCTATCTAGTTTTTTATCCCATTGGACAAATGAACCTAGACCAGCTGGAACACCACCGACAATTGTCTCGACAACGCCACCAATGGTATCTCCTTCACGCTTAATTTGGTCAATATAATCCTTGATTTCCTGCTCACGTTCTTGGTTGACAACTGAAATTTCCGACTGACTAGCCAATTCTTTGATTTGGAAAACCGTCAGATTTTCAGGTACATCAATTTCCTTGCCACCAAAAACAACAACATGATTGGCAATTTCCATGTCTAGTTCCGCCAAAATCCGCTTGGCAACTGCACCAACAGCCACACGCATGGTCGTTTCACGCGCTGATGAACGTTCTAAAGAATTTCGCAAATCATCGAAGCGATACTTGATTCCTCCGACCAAATCTGCATGACCTGGGCGTGGGTGTGTAATCCGACGTTTGCTTTTTAGCTTGTCCTCGATGTCTTCAACAGACATGATTTCTAGCCATTTTTGGTGGTCCTTATTGGTTACATTGAGTGTAATGGGAGCTCCTGTCGTTTTTCCATGACGGACGCCTGATGTGATTTCCACTTGGTCAGTCTCAATTTTCATCCTACCGCCACGGCCATAACCGCCTTGACGACGTTTCAGGTCCGCATTGATATGGTCTGCAGTCAGAGAAAGCCCTGCTGGCACTCCTTCGATAATCGCTGTTAAACGTGGTCCATGGGATTCACCCGCTGTCAAATACCTCATCTAGTTCTCCAATTCCTCTAAGAATTTTTTCATGTTCGTCAGGGAAATCTGACCTGGTGCGCTAGCCTCATCCAGACTAGCAAATGACCAGCATGATCCTGTCAAGACACCCGCCAAACGTGATAGTTTCCCTAAGTTCCCCATAGACATGGTTGCGTAAGACTGCTCCATATTCAGCGTCTTAAATCCACGAGTATAGTTCATGACATCCAAAACATCTTGCTCCGTCTTAGGCATAACGGCCATTTTCACCACTGCTGGTGAGAAGCTCGTTAACTCAGACATGATTTCCATGTAATTCTCTGGTGTTTCTTGAAAATTATGGTAACTCAAAACCAGATTTGGAAATTCCATCATTTCTTCAAAGACTTCTTTGTGAGAATAATACTCAAAATCAATAAACTCTGGCTGATAGAGACTAGCAACTTCCTTAATCAAGGAAATGTAATCTGCATCTGAGATGTCCAACAAGCCGCCTTCACGACTAGTCCGAAGCGTAAAAATAACTTCACGACCAACCAACTTTTCAAAAACCGCTGGTGCAACCCGTAAAATATCTTCCTTAGGAAGGTAGTCTGCACGCCATTCAATCAAATCAGCGGCAGCAAGACGCCCCATATCAAGCGCTTCAACATCTTCCATACTTCGTGGCATAATCGGTACGACTATCTTCATTTTTCTACCTGTATCGTAAATACCTTGAGGTAATTACTACTTTCATCATTTTTATTAACTGCAAAATCAGCAGGTAAGCGATTGGTTTGTAAATAGCGGAATTTGGTTTTGCCAAATCCTTTTTGTAATTCTTTTTTGAACTTCTCAGGTGTTAGATTGGACGCATTTGTAGATGCGACAATAATACCATTTGGATTTAAAATGCCCAAAGCTTGTTCAATCAAGCGATGGTAGTCTTTAGCAACTGAAAAAGTTTGTTTTTTATTGCGAGCAAAACTCGGTGGGTCAATCACGATGACATCGTAAGAAAGTCCTTTTCGTTTAGCATAACGGAAATACTCAAAGACATCCATAACAACAAATCGGTGATTGTCTAGTGGCAATCCATTAGCTACAAAATGCGCTTCTGATAGCTCTCTCGAACGTTTGGCCAAGTCAACAGATGTCGTCTCTACAGCGCCTCCCATGGCTGCTGCCACAGAAAAAGCTGCTGTATAGGAAAACATATTGAGAAGGGACTCGCCTAAGGCCAAACCATCCACCAAGCTTCCACGAACCTCATGTTGATCTAAAAAGATACCTGTCATGAGACCATCGTTCAAAAATACTTGGTAGTTGACGCCATTTTCTTTCACTAAAAATGTCTCAGGCGCTTCATTTCCGTATAAATGTGCAGATTCAAAACCAAGCCCTTTAAAACGAATTTTTTCATAAGCTCCCAGAATCTGTGGAAACTGCGCTTGAAATGCCTTGAGAATCATCTCTTTTTGTGAGTATATAAATTCATTATACCATGTAAAGAGCGCATATTGGTCATAAAAGTCAATGGTCAAACCACCAAATCCATCTCCATCCTGATTAAAAAGACGATAGGCTGTTGTCAACTCTGATTGAGCATAGTGTTGACGTTTGGCTTCTGCTTTGGAAAATAAATCCTGGAAGAAAGCGGGATTGGCTGTAAATGGTTGAGATGAAATCACCCATCCAATTCCTTTATTTTGCTGAGAAAGGTAGCCCTGCCCTATGATTTTTCCACTTTCATCAGACAAACGGACATACTGATTGCTAACAGGAAGAGAGAGGACATCTGACTCTTCCAAGACACAGATGCCTTGCTTGATTTTCCTTTGACCAATTCGATTGAGTTTTACTGTTTCCATAAACTACATTATAACAAATTCACTAGTATATCTCAAAAAAACTTTTGTAGTTCATGGTCCAATAAAAAGTGTGGTATAATAGTCAGTGATTTTATAGATATTGTATGAGGAAATTTCTGTGAAAAACATAAAAAATCGATTCAATGAAGTACTGCAAACTCGACTTGGGTTTATCCTAAGTCTGGTTCTTCTATACTGGGTAAAAACCTTGGTTGCCTACGCAACGAATTTTAAACTAGATACAGAAGGATTTTACCAGAACTTCATTGCCTTCATCAATCCTTTGCCGCTGGCGCTCCTGCTCATCGGACTGGCCCTCTATATCAAGAATACAAAGACTTTCTACCGAGTTTCGAGCACCATCTACTTTTTACTCTTCATTTGGCTATTTTCAAACGCCATCTACTACCGTGAATTTTCGGATTATATTTCAATTTCGACAATTATGGCTAGTAAGAGTGTAGCAGGAGGCTTGGGAGAATCCGCCTTTAAATTGTTCACTCCCTGGGATATTCTTTACTTTAGTGACTTTTTCTACTTCTTCTACCTAAAATTTAAGAAAAAATTTGTCATGGACCAACGTCCCTTCAACAAACGGGCTAGCTTTGCTGTGACAGCTCTGTCTACCATGCTTTTTTCAGCCAATCTATTCTTAGCTGAAATCGACCGACCTGAACTCCTAACCCGTGGTTTCTCTAATACCTACATTGTACGGGGGCTTGGTTTGCCTGCCTTTCTAGCCTACAATGCCAATCAAACCTACAACGCTCACAAGGACCGCTCTGAAGCAACTGCAGATGACTTGGTCAAAGTACAAGAGTATGTCAAAGCCAACTATGCTGCGCCAAATCCAAATCTGTTTGGTATTGCTAAAGGACGCAATGTCATCTATCTGCATTTGGAAAGCTTCCAACAGTTTCTAATTGACTACAAATTAAAAGTCAACAACTCTGAGTACGAGGTAACACCTTTCCTCAACTCTCTCTACCATTCATCTGAAACATTTGCTTTCTCTAACTTCTTCCACCAAGTCAAGGCCGGAAAAACATCTGACGCCGAGACAACCATGGAAAATTCACTTTTCGGTCTTTCCCAAGGTTCCTACATGGTGCAATACGGTGGTAGCAATACTGCCCAAGCTGCACCACACATCCTAAATCAAGAAGGCGGCTATACTTCTGCAGTCTTTCACGGGAACTCTGCAACCTTCTGGAACCGCAATAACACCTACAAACAATGGGGCTACAATTACTTCTTCGATTCGTCCTATTTCCGAAAACAAACCGAAGACAACTCCTTCCAATATGGACTAAACGACAAAAACATGTTTGCTGACTCCATTCAATACTTGGAGCAAATGCAACAACCCTTCTACACCAAATTTATCACGGTGTCCAACCATTATCCCTACATGTCCAACCTCAAAGGTGACGAACTCGGCTTCCCATTTGCAGAGACGCCTGACGAGACTATCAATGGATATTTTGCTACCGCTAACTACCTAGACTCTTCTGTCAAGTCCTTCTTTGACTATCTAAAAGCAGTCGGAATCTACAACAATTCCATCATTGTTCTTTACGGTGACCATTACGGAATCTCTAATTCCCGTAACACCGAACTCGCTCCTCTTCTTGGAAAAGATGCGGAGACTTGGACGGATTATGACAATATGATGCTTCAACGTGTTCCATATATGGTCGTCGTACCAGGTATGAAACAAGGAAAAATCATCGATACCTATGGTGGTGATGTAGACAACCTTCCAACCCTTGAGCACTTACTTGGTATTGATTCAAGTAAATACATCCAAGTTGGACAAGACTTGCTCTCACCACAGCACAAACAAGTCGTTGCAACGCGTACATCTGGTGCTTTTATAACACCGAAGTTCACTAGTACTGGTGGAAAAGTCTACTATACTGAAACAGGTCAAGAAATCACAAATCCAGATGAATCGACCAAAAAAGAAATAGAAGCCTCTAAAGCAGCAGCTGATGCCCAATTGGCCGCAAGCGATGCTGTCCAAACAGGTGACCTACTTCGCTTCTTGAACAACGGCTTACCAACTGTTGATACAAGCACCTTCAGCTACAAAGACTCAATGGATGCCCTAGAAGCTATCCGAGATAAATTAGCTGATAAATCAACTAGCATCTACAGTAAGCATGGTGAAAAAACTACGGCAGAGTTCTACAAATCGCCAAGTTACAAGGATCTTCATCCGGATAGCTCAACGACAAGCAGCTCTTCTACCTCCCAAAAGTAAAGGAATGAAAATATTCAGTCACCCTACGTAAAACTGCTAATTCTAAAAAAAGAATGAACCTAGGACTAAGCTCAGGTTCATTCTTTTTTTATCTATTTTAATATGCAAAATATAAAAAGAACCTTGGTCAAGACCTAGGTTCCGTTATTTATTGCTTTATCAGCTTATTTAGCCAAAGCTGCTTTTGCTGCATCAGCAAGTGCTGAGAATGCTGCAGCATCGTTCACAGCCAAGTCAGCAAGCATTTTACGGTTTACATCGATTTCAGCTTTTTTCAAGCCGTTCATCAATTTAGAGTATGACAAACCGTTCATACGAGCAGCCGCGTTGATACGAGTGATCCACAATTTACGGAAATCACGTTTTTTCTGACGACGGTCACGGTATGCATAGTAGTAAGAGTTCATTACTTGTTCTTTCGCAGTGCGGAACAAGAGATGTTTTGAACCGTAGTAACCTTTAGCTAATTTTAAAATACGTTTACGACGTTTGCGTGAAACAACGCCACCTTTAACACGTGCCATTTATTTATCCTCCGAATAATTCTCTAATTTCAAGTCTTGTCTTATTTAAGACGAGTAAGCATAGCTTTGATACGTTTGAAGTCACCAGCATGTACCATACCTGCTTTACGAAGGTGACGACGTTGTTTTTTAGTCTTACCGTGGAAACGGTGTGATGTGAAGGCGCGGAAGCGTTTCAAGCCACCAGAACCTGTACGTTTGAAACGTTTAGCTGATGCGCGGTGAGTTTTTTGTTTTGGCATGATTTTTCTCCTTTAGCTTTCTAAGCTTATTTTTTTTCTGAAATTGGGGCAAGTTGCATGAACATTTGACGTCCATCCATCTTAGCACGTTGCTCGATAATAGCAACATCTTGTGTTGCTTCAGCAAACTCAGCCAAGACTTTCGCTCCAACTTCTTTGTGCGTAATCATCCGACCTTTAAATCGAATAGATACTTTTACCTTGTTTCCTTTTTCAAGGAACTTACGGGCATTGCGAAGTTTCGTATCAAAGTCGCCTTTATCAATCGTTGGACTCAAGCGAACTTCTTTCACAGTAACAACAGTTTGTTTTTTCCGTTGTTCTTTCTGTTTCTTCTGATACTCAAATTTGAACTTCCCATAGTCCATAATCTTCGCAACAGGTGGTTTAGCTTGCGGTTGGATCAGAACCAAGTCAACGTTAGCAGCGTCGGCCAATGCTTGTGCTTCATTGAGCGGTTTGATGCCTAACTGTTCACCCTCGATACCGATAAGACGAACTTCACGCACACGAATTTCATCATTGATGAACAAATCTTGCTTTGCTATGGTATTCACCTCTTTATATTTTTTTCGAGAAAAACGAAACGGACTTGCTCACAAGTCCGTCCCTACATTATCATTTCAAAAGAAATTGTAACCGTAGAGCCAGACAACGTTAGTCGCAAGGCGAGAAGCTCTCACTTCTGCTTTTCTCATTGTTACTAGTATACCAGTAGATACACTACTTGTCAAGAATTTCTTTTGCTTTTTCTGAAATAAATTGAACAACACCGTCGATAGAAACACCTGTCGTGTCAAATGTAATAGAATCCTCGGCAGGTTTCAATGGTGAAACTTCGCGGTGGCTATCTTTAAAGTCACGCGCCACGATTTCTTCTTTCAATGTTTCCAAGTCAGTTAGGATTCCCTTTTCTTGATTTTCCTTAAAGCGGCGTAGCGCACGCTCCTCCACAGAAGCAACCAAGAAAATCTTCAACTCTGCATCCGGCAAAACAACTGTTCCAATATCACGACCATCCATGACAATGCCACCCTCAGCAGCAATCCGACGTTGTTGTGCCACCAATTCTTCACGAATTTCTGGGATCGCCGATACCCACGAAACGTTATTGGTCACAACATTTTGTCGAATGGCCAAGCTGACATCGCAATCCCCTAGAAAGACAAGGGCAGTGCCATCAGCTGCTTTTCCAAAACTGATTGGATGATTGGCTAATTCAGCTAATATTTTCGGTACGTCTTGATTGGTCAGTCCATTTTTCAGAGCCAAATAAGTCGCACAACGGTACATCGCACCTGTATCAAGATAGGTATATCCAAAATCTTTCGCAATGATTTTAGCAACCGTACTTTTCCCACTTGATGCTGGGCCGTCAATCGCAATTTGAATAGATTTCATGATTCTCCTTACTTGATACGAACGATATCACCGGGGTTGGCAAACCATGAACCCGTTGACATTTTGTCTGGATTGAGACTCTCTAATTGAGCCATGGAAATACCTGCACGGGCTGCGATAGAAGCTTCCCCTTCACCAGCATTAACCGTCAAAGTTGAACCATCGGTAGCGGCAACTGTTGTAGAGCTTGTGCTTGTTTGTTCGTTAGAGGCTTCTGTACTACTTTCTTCAGTTGTTGTCGAAGTAGATGATGAACTGCTACTACTTGATGAGCTCGCACTCGCGGACTTACTTGTATTGTAAAATTCTTGGCTCGAATTTGTCTTGCTACCTCCGCTCGAAAGGTAGACAGATAGGGCAATAATCGCCACAACGAGAACAATAAAGATACTCATTAAAATGGTAAAAATGGTTGTGCTCGCTTTTTTACGGCCACTACGGCTGCGACGTGATGATTCGCTACTATCAGCAGTTTCGTAAATTTCTTCGTTCCATGGTTCTTGTGACATTTGACTGTTTCTCCTTGTGTTTTCTATAAATCTTGATTACAATAGCAGTATGAAAGTTAAATTATTACCTGAAAAATGTATCGCTTGCGGACTCTGCCAAACCTATTCACCAGTATTTGATTACGATGATGATGGAATCGTCCTGTTTTCCGACAGTTCTGAACTTGAAAAAACATTTCCAGACGATACCGATATTTTATTAGCTAGCAAATCCTGCCCGACAAAGGCTATTATTGCAGACTAGTCTTTTTGAGCGTAATATTCTTCAAAATAATCTTGCTTGATGAGATGGTCTGATAACTCTACCTCTCCACCAAAATGTGGATTTAAAGCCAAGGCATTGACAAAGTATTTTTTAGGCCATTTTCTCATGTAGAAAATTTTTCCATTCGGATATTGACGACAAAACAATTCAATCGACAAATAGGTCACCGACACCTTTTCAATCTCTTTAATAGGGATTTTTTTTATGGCAAAAAGGTTGACCGAAGCAATTTCCAAATTCTCATCTTCAATAACAAAATAGCGATGAAGACCAACTAAAGCCAGTAGGACAAAGATGCCAAACAGACCTAATATCGAGCGCGATAACTGTAACTTTTCAAAAAGCATAGAAAGCCCAATAAAAAAAAGTGACAGCGCTGCTGACCAGTAAATAATGGACCAGGACAACTCCGGTTGCCAATGATAGCGTACTTTACCAAATATTTTTATCATGGTCTTCCTCCTCCTTATTATTTTAGCATAAAGAGGGGGATTTTTCCATGTAATTTTTTTAAAACGGGAAAAAGAAAAAGCTAGATAAACTAGCTTTTATCCTACAAACTGGATAATACTTGATACAATTCCATAAGCATTGTCCCAATCCTGAAGTGGCGTTAGACCAGTTACCGTTCCATCAATGATAATCCGACCTGTGTTGCCTTGGGCAACGATGCCTGGATTTGTACGAAATTCATGAGTTCCCCAGCCTTTATTTGCTTGATAGACGCCATTTGTTTTAAGTTTGATATTTGAGAAGACGGCATTGATACTATCACCGTTCTTACGTCCAGAACCTTCTACTCGTAAAGCAATATCTGTACGGTTAGCCATCGCCGCATTTCTACCTTGAGCGACTACTGCTCCATTGATATAAGCTGCATAGCTACCATCGCGTTGAACAGCTAGCATCAAGTGGTAGGTTGTTCCCTTGTTTTGAGCATAAAGTCCAGTCCATTGGTAAGCTTATCCACCTGCGGTATTGTTGCCAATATTTTCCACCATAAACGATGTTTTCCCTGTATGAGGTGCACGCGCTGCTACATCATATTGCAAACCGAAACTAATGCCTGAAACTGGGCTAACTGCTAAGATTTTTGCATGGTAGCCGGTACCGCTTCCCGATACAGAAACATCTGCTTCTAGCGTATACTGTGAACCTGTGTTTTCGATGTTACTTGCACCAGATGGAAGTGCTTCATAATATTGAGTACGAATTGGCACACCTACTCGTATCGCATTTAATTTAATACCTTCTTGTCTCCAACCATGACTTGGTAATACATTGTATTCATTGGTGTCCGTTGTCAAATGGTGTAGCCCACGAAGTGCTTTATTGTAAACACGATAGATCGCCACATTCCCACCTGAGTAGAATACCGGACGACCTCCATTATCTGTTTTCCAGCCATGCTTACTCGTCAAAACAGCAACTTCATTGGTATCGATTGTATAGAGGTGATTTTGCAATCTTGGATTATAGAGACGATAGACAGGTGCTCCTTGACCTGCATCTGGTGCATGCCATGATTCGCCTTCATAGCCCCATCCGTGTTGTCGGAAAAGAACTTCTTTTTCATTGGCATCAGCTGTATAGAGGTGCTCACCATTTATGCGATTGTACAAACGATAAATCGTGGTATCTGCATGCACACCTACTGAAACTAGTGTGGAAAGACCTACTAGAATGCCGATCAGTAATTTTTTGAATGAATCCTTTTTCATATTTTCTCCTCAGAACTGTCCCCCTTTGTTCTTCTATAGAGCCGATCTACTCCCAATGCCGCTAGTGGTAACAACATATAAATATAGGGGTAAACATACTGACTTTTCGTCTCCCATATCAGATGGAAAAGAAAACCTGCTGAAAGGTAGGTTAGAATAACAAGTACGATTGTTACTCCCTGTCGCTGACGCATTACCTCTCCAACCCCTACTATACTACATATGTAAATTACAGTCAATAGCCCAGCCGAATAAAGATAGATATTTTTCCAGATAGCTCCACCTTTATAAAGAGAGGCCATCGTCTCGCCCTCTACCTTTTGCCCTTCTACTTTCGAGCGAGGTAATGGACCAGACCAGACTGACTGGAATAAACTATCCGTCCATGTCGATAAAAATTTATTTTTAAAAAATTGTATTGTATATAGCGGATTTTGTCTCATATATTGGATCCGCTCTTTTATTTTTTGCTGACTAGCTCGCTTGATAGCCTTCGCATTCCCTTGATGTTCAGTGTAAACTGTTTCTAGGTAAGCGTCATACCAGCCAGGAATACGATTGTAGATAGGATTATCATCCAGTCCCATCGCAACCCAAGCAATCTTAGGCTCTCCCTCCAAAGTTACGCCAGTCTGAGCTTGGTAAGAATACGTTACTAATTTACTTGCTCCCATTGGTACTATTAACACTGTCGCTGCCACAATCAGACTTTTTGCATAGTGATTTTGAAGATAATCTAAAAAAAGAACAACAACAATTGACAGCAATAACAACAAATTATTGCTGCGGAGAAGATAAGCTACTGTAACACTGATAAGCGCTAAGCCGACCGATACAAGGCGACGATGCTGAAAATAGGATTGTAAAAATAGAAGACCAAGCAAAGCAAAGAGTATGCTATAGGTCAATCCATAGACAAATAAAATATAAAAAATCTGTGGTAAAAATAAGAATGAAAGAATCACTGTTATCTTGCCAACTCTTGTCTTTGGAAATTGTCGTTTTGCCAATAGATAAAGCAAATAATTATCTGCTAATGCAAACAGTAAATTGATATAGAAGAAGACTTGAGTATTGGCTTGACCAAATACCGCTAGTACTCCGCGCTCAAATGTTACTAAGCCCAATTGATGAGGATATTTGAAAATATAGCCATTCAATGATGTTAAAGGAGAAAATTCATTTCGATTAACTGCTCTTGCTACTTCTAGAACTGCAAGTGCATCATGCCGCGGAAGGTTATTTTGATGAAAAATCAAAAAGAGCCCAACTACCGCGTAAAAAATGAAGCCTCCAATAAGTAGATGGGACGCATCTAATTCCAATAAAAAATGAATTAGAACCCAAAGTAAGAGAGCAAAAACTACAAGACCCGCCCAAAAAATCAAGCCATTTTTCTGGATAACGGCCAATTCAGAACCATCCATTGGCAACTGAGTACGGTAAAAGATAGATGCTAGGGACAAGAGCGATAACAGACACAAAGACCAAATCAGTAGGCTATTACCTAAAAATTTACCTAGGTGTTTCATACGATATTTTCCCCCAGACTAGATTGAGGACGTCTATATTTTTCCTGAAATACAAAAATAAATAGGATGACAAACAGAAAACTCATATACATTAAGAAATAGGTACGCTTCCCAGATGCAAATATCGTTGGAGAAAAACCAATCATCAAACGCGTGCACACACCGATGCCCATTAACAAAATAGCGAATAGTGACTTCATCTTATCGGTGAACAAGAAATATAAAATTCCGATCATGCAGAGGGAGCCAATAGCAAAGACAAATATGGTTGCAGGGAGGAAAACTCCTTTTGACGCAGCTACGTCTGCCTGATGACGGAAAATCAGTACTTCTCGACTTGGATTCCAGTTCTTTAAGACAATAAAGAGAGGGAAAATGGTAAAGAAAGCAGCAAGTTTCTTTCTAAGTAGAAGGCAGGTGATAAGTAAACATACCAACAAAACTAGAAAAGGAAGATTGGCTTCAAAGAACAAGGTATTCATCGTGTCGCTGATTCCTAGTTTCAATTTTGTAAGAAGTGACATCTGACTAAAATTTGGGAAAAATCGCTTAATTTCTGCAGCTGTTCGAACTTTGTTCCCGGGTGATACCAAGATATTGACAAAACTAAGAACAGATAAGACTAACGGAATCAATGCGAAGCGAACTTTAGAAGTGTTCTTCTCGTAAAACATGAAATACAGGCTCCACAGAACTAAACTCCCTAGGATGACACAGGCTAATTGTTCTTGGTTTGCCGCGTAGAGCAAACAAATCAAGCTGAAAACATAGAGATTCCGACTTAACTTCTCCCCTCGAAAACGTTTTGCAAATGTATAGGCAAGAAGCAAGAAAGCGGAATAAGGGATGATGTAGTTGGTCGTGGTCGCAATCCAGCCAGCGTCTTTATAGACTTCCATTGGAATGACCCACATGAAGGCATAGGACAAGAGTAATGTCCGATAATCCACTTTATGAAGTGGTTGAAAAATCAGACTCGGTACGATGCTCGCTATACTGAAGGCAAAGGCTGTCACACATTTCCATAAAAAAGGAAACTGAACAAGGAATACCAAGACTGCCTCAATTAAGGTCCGCGAAGTCCATAATTCATACCGTTTTACTGAAAAATTGATGACATCATAATGGTACAATTTCTGTATGCGATGCAAAAACCAGGCGTCATCATTCTTATACTCAAATTTCATCATAAAAAAATAGAACAGCCAGGAAAACAAGATTAGCCCCATTGTCACCAAAGCTTTTTTATTTAGTTTTTCTATTCTCATGTATTCTCCAATATTATTCATTATACTTTCTTAAAAGTTATTAAAAAAGAGGAGGGTTGTCAACGCCTCCTCGCTCTATTCTAGGGTTTTTGAGGTAGCTGAGTTTTTGCTGCAAAATACTGGTCCAACAATGTTCGAACCGTTTGCTCATTCGTTTCAGATAAACTGCTAATTGCTGCATGGTCTGTACTCAACAGATAGGCATTGTCATAAAATACCGTATCAAATGAGTTATTGTTTTCCTTATAGAAGAACAATGATTGACCCAAGAAGTAGTTTGGTGCGCTAATATCTAAATAATCCAGAACAGTTGGTGCCATGCTGAGAGAGTTGCGTCCCTCAACATCTCGATCATAGTCCAACACTCCCTTATGGTAGATAAAGAGTGGCATACGGTCAACATCCGAGTTAACACGAGGATAATCTGGGTAAGCCTGAGTAAAGTCTTTATCTTGGAAAGTTGAATGATCAGCTGTAAAGACCAAAATCGTATTTTCAGACAACCCGCTTTCGTCAAATTTCTTCAAGAAATTATTGAAATGGTAGTCAAAATTGTAAAATCGATCTAATAAATCCAGACTGCCATCTCCAAAACTCTTGTCCGCTGTATCAAAGCTCATGTGTGTTCCGTAGGTATACATGGCTGTAAAGAACGGTTGTTCTGATTTGCTTTTCTGCGAAATGGTCTTATAAAGGACATCAAAAGCTGTCTTATCTGTCAAGCTACCATTCACACCATCAGCCTTAGAAGCATCATTGATCAGCTCTTGGAAATTCAAGCTCTCTAAGTAAGTTGTAAATTGTGTGTTTGCAGGCTCAGTATTGATAAAGGTCGTTTGGTAACCTTGATCTGCCAAAATATCTTGCATGGAAATAAGACTATTTGAATCATAGTTATTTAACTGATATCCTGAATACAATTGCCCAATCAATCCACGATAAGTCGCAAAAGTGTGATTGTAATAATTTGTGAAATTCAATGATTTGGCTTGTAATTCCTTCAAATGCGGCATCACATTACGCTCATCATCAATGATATTCTGAGACAGCCCTTCTGCAAAAATCAAGACGACATTTGGTTGGTCAGGCAAGCTATCAGGTTTTTCGATGGAAGACTTGATTTCTGGTTTATAGAATTTCTTCGTCTGGTCTGGTTGATCCGCTATCGCAGCCATTTGTTGCTGGTACACGCGGGCATCTAATCCTAAACGATAAACCGCAAAAATAGGCGAATAACTATTGCCGTATAAAGCTGTCATTGCCAACTCCAACAATAATACCGTTGACAAAATCCAACTTGTCCGTACAAGCTTAAATTCCAATCGTGAAACTGGCAAGAAGGTGAAGACGAGCAAGGCTAGAACTCCAACTCCAATAGCCAGGGCATTTCCTTTGAGTGATTCTAAGGATTCCAAATTTGTAAGCATGACCAAGGTCGTAAAGGAACGACCAAAGAACATGACTAAATTTTGGGCATTGTATAAAAACAGCAAGACAATATTGAATAAATAAGCTGCAATATTAGTCCATTTCTTATCTACTTTTAGTAGCGCATTTGTCATCATAGCAATGATAACAAGCTCTAGCAAGCCTACAATTAAAAATCGTTTTCCTCCATTTGACGTGTAGGCTAGACATAGGAGGATAAATGAAAAGATATACTTACTGATGGTCAGTAGAAATCCTTTTCTATTTTCAAAAAATTTCAATTCATTTTGCTCCTTAATCGTTTTAAAATATATTTTATCGCACGCGCTGGTCCGATGAAAATATATTTAGCTGCGCCTTTGATACCTCCTAAGTGGTCAAAGTTGACATAGGTATGAGGAAGCGCATCTCCTCTTTCATTGAGCAATTTGTTGTCAATGAAGGCTGTTAATGGGACTGGGTTTGGAGCAATGCGGAAGTCGTACTGCTTAGCCCATCCAATATAAATCAAAAGACGTTCGATAGCATGAAGAATGGAATTTTGTGGCAGAGGTTCTGCTGGCACATCCTCATCCGTCAAGTTCAGATCAAAAAGAGGCTTGAGGGCGTCATACTTGAACCAAACATAGGTTCCGTAGGACATGACAAAGGTGTGCAAGGCATTAAAATCGATAGTTTTCTGCAAGCCCATCTGCTCCCACAAGTCATTCATAGCTGGAGCGATTTGATTTTCATTGTAGGCATCCACAATTTTATTGTAGCGGAAGAAGGTCGGAATATCGGCAATCACCATTCCCAAACTATCTTCTTGGATAAGGTTTGCCAAAATATTATCTGCTGGTACAATCAACATCTCAATCAATTCTTTCCGCCAAGACTCGCCGGCCCAAAAATCTGCTTCCTTGGACTTCTTGGTATGGAAATGACCAACGAAATCATAGTCCTGCAACTGCTCTTTCAATTTCAGCATGGGCAAGACATCCCGACCGATATTTCCTGTGACAAAAATCTGGGCCGGACGATTGTTTTCGTCCAAAATTGCTTGAATAGCCTCTTCTTTTTGAGCCACATCTGTCGTGATAAATAAATCATAGTCAAAATGAAAATGACCAAAAGCATCTAAAAACTCCTGCAACAGATCCACATAGAAAACATGTAGATGAACAGCAACCTTTTGACCTGAAAAATCTGCTTGAGCTGGTTTTAAGTACTTGCGCCCCAAGAGATATTTGAAGTCTGGATAATTGATATTGGACATGTGTGTCACAATCAAATCAACTGGGTAATCTGAACAACGGTCAATTTCATCCAAAATATATGGCGTGATATGCTGATTGGCATCAATTGTCTTGACCTTGATAAACGGAACTTTGTGCTTCAAAATCGCCGTTGGATTGTAGTAAGAGAAGTCTGGATGCAACATCCCCGTTGTATCCAAATCAACTGTATCCAATACCGTCTTGTACTTGAATCCCGCATCTGTCAAAACTGTTGTCACACGTGTTTCATAGTTGTCGATAACATCTTGTACATTTGTAAAGTTTTGGAGATTCATCCAAAAATCCTGGAAGGCTTGAGACTGAATAACGGAATTTGAAAAAGAAAGATAGTAACTTTGGATGTGCTCACGAAATTGTGAATTGGCTCTGAAATTGGTCATTCCCCAGAAATCCACTTCAGGGTCATTTTCAAAACGTTGATAAACCTCATTCATATCCCACAAGGGGCCAAAACAGGTATCGTTCATGAGCGTTACGGAATCATATTCTTTGAGAGTATCAAAACCAATGACATTCATCCCATCTCGCCATGCCGCAAAGTCAAATCCAACATTTTCACGGCGGACGCAGTCATCAATCAATTGACGCTCCCGCAATCCCGACTCCACATCTGCAGCCAGCTCACTATTTGAGATAAAAATAACCTTTGAAAATAGTGGTCGCATTTGTTCCAGTTGGTAGGTGACATGCGCACTAAGTGAATTGAATTTATTGAAATGCACATATAAGAGTAGGCGCTTCATTACTTTCTCCTAAAGAAATTGATTATTTTTGTTGGAATGGTCCAACGACGGGAATGAGTGACGGCATTATAGAGAAGGGTCACTTCTTCTAAGTCTACTTGTTGCTTCTCTACCAATGATCGAAGTTGTGACAATTCTTGGATGGTCGCAACTTTTTCGTGTGTCAAATCATGAACCAAGAGTTTTTCATTGGCCCAACCTTGTGCCAATACTTTAGCAAGATAATCGTCCGAGTAGAGATTATTGAGTTCAGCCACTTCATACGACAAGGTGAAATCACGGCCATACATCTCCGTATCGATTTCATAAATCATCTGTGGGTCTGGGCTTGGGAAAATGACATTCCCACTCAAGACACTTCCATTCATGTACTGAGGAAGCAGACGCGTTTGAGTAGAGTCAGCTTGCAATTTTACGAATGAATAAAAACTAGGGCGTTCAGACAAGTCAATCCGAATACGATGGCAATTGTCTGGCAAGTGGATAGCTACTTTCCCATTTTTCTCTAATGGTACTTGTAAAATCTCCTCTTGATTAAAGCCTTTGTCATCACAATCAAAATAAATAGTCACCCGCTCAAAACCAAGTTGTTCCAAACCAGCCGCTTGCTGTGTCAGAGTCAATTCATAGTTGTTGTTGCGCTCCAATAAAATCCGTAACATCTCACGGTAATCACTGGTCGGATACTTGTCGAGATAATCATTTTGCGTTTCCAAGAGCTTGTTAAAGCGATGTTCTAACTTTTGAAAATCTTTGGGGCGCGAGTCAGAGCCTTGGTTGATCCGATAAGCCACTGTTGCTTCTGGAAGATAGGCCAATGTCGTTCGTTGGAACAGGTCCATCTGCAGATTAAAAGTGTCGTCAGACGTTGTCAGATCTAGTTGACTATTGACTTCCAGCATCAATTGACGCTCGACAAGCCAAGTGGAAGCCATAGTAAAACCACGAGTTGCTAACATCTTCTCAAAGGTATCTGCTAATGGAATCGTCCCATTTTGGAAACCAGCAGCTGAAACAAAGTTGCCATTTTCATCATAGATATCAAAATCTGTATTGGACCACTTAGCACCCGTTTCCTGCAACAAAGTCAATTGTTTCTGTAATTTGTGAGGGTCCAACCAGAAGTCATCCCCATCACAGCGCGCAATGTAATGGCCTCTTGCTTCCTGACAAATCGCAACCCAAGTCTTGGAAATTCCTTGATTTTCCTCATTTAGAAATACACGAACTTGCTCAGGATGAGACTGCGCAACCTCTTGAATAATCTGTACCGAATGATCCGTTGAGGCATCGTCCACAATCAGCACTTCAAATAGAAAATCCGTTTCTTGTGCAAGAAGACTCCCTAGAGTCTGCTGCAACCACGGCGCCTTATTGTAGACTGTACAAATAATAGAAACAAGTGGAGTTTCTGTCATAAAAACCTCTTCCATTCAAACGAGTTCCAACTGAATTGGCCACTCTTTCTTATTTTTCATTGTGGAATGTCCACTGACCATTTCGCTGAATCAAGCCACTTGCTGAATCCAAGGCAGAAAGGTCATCTGGAGCAATATCATCGCGCGCGATAAAGATAATCGGCATCTGAGTAGCATCCGAAAAAGCCAACATATTGCCATCTTGGTCACGGACTGTCACTTCTAATTTCATTTTCAAGTCATTAACTGTCGGCATCGAGCAAGTATAGTGCACCGTTTTGTGACCAGAACCTGACTGCTTGCTATCCATCGAGTTATCATTGTAAATCCAGATATTTCGGTCGATGTCTGTCAAGGACAGGGCGATATACGTCTCAATGTCTTCTAATACATCATAATCAATTTGAAAATGAATAGTATCTTTTGGTGTTATTTGAGCAGGACTCAAGAGCTGCAACTGGAAGTTCTCCACTCTTGCTTTTTCCTCCTCTACTTCTTCGACCACTTCTTCTGTTTCATGATTTTCATGGTGAAGAGGAACTGTGTTATCAAAGCTGTATTGATTGGCTACATTTTCTGGATTGCCCAAAGCTTTTACCAAGCCATGCTCAATCAAGACTGCCTTGTTACAATATTTTTTTACTGCGCCCATGTCGTGGGTTACAAGGATAGTTGTATTGCCGCTTTTTTTGCGCTCCATGAAATAATCATTACACTTACGCTGGAAGGCTTCGTCTCCGACCGCAAGAACTTCGTCCAAAATCAAGATATCACCTTGTGCCTTGATAGCTACGGAAAAGGCAAGTCGCACCTGCATCCCGCTTGAGTAGTTCTTGAGTTTTTGGTTCATGAAGTCTTTCAACTCTGCAAACTCGACAATATCGTCATACATGCTATCAATTTCTTCAGTTGTGAAGCCAAGCATAGCTCCATTCATGTAGACATTCTCACGACCAGTCAATTCAGGGTTGAATCCGACACCGAGCTCGATAAAGGAAACTAATTTTCCATCAATGGTTACAGAACCTTTTTCAGGCTCATAAATCTGAGAAATGATTTTTAAGAGAGTAGACTTACCTGAACCATTTCGTCCAACAATCCCAAAGAAATCTCCTTTTTCAACTTCAAAAGAAATGTCTTTTAGAACATGTTGTTCCCGGTAGCCTTTTATTCCTTTAAAACGGTTGACCATAGCTGTTCGCAAGCTGTAGGTCTGTTCTGTCGGCAAGCGGAAAAACTTGCTGACATGGTCTACTTTTACTGCAATATTTTTGTCTGTCATTAGATAATCTCCGCAAAACGTTTGGCATTTTTATTGAATACCATCAAACCAATCGCAAAAACAAAAACTGGAACCACATATGGGAAAAGGATATACATCCAGTTATGTGACAATTGCCAGATTGGAATATTAGCTCTATCCATCAAGATATAACGTGCATCTTGGATAATCTGTGCGAGTGGGTTGAGCATGATGAGTTTAGCAGCTAGCACACTGCGCTCTCTAACAAATCCAATTGAGTAGATGATTGGCGTTGCATAGAGGCCTGCCTGCATCACAACTTCCCAAATTTGTCCCAAATCACGGAACTTCACAAAGAGGGCAGACAAGAGCAAGGCTACACCAAAGGCCAAAAGGAAGAGCTCAATAAAGAGGAATGGGATAAAAGCAACCAGGCTCCACTCAACCTTTACACCGTTGATAGCTGCAAAAATCAAGACCACAATCAAGTTTATAGCAAAGTTAATCATGGCACCACAAATAGCTGATAAGACGATAATATGTTTAGAAAAATTCAGCTTACGAAGCAAATCTCCTCGGCTGACAATCGAAACCATCCCCATATTGGTCGCTTCAGAAAAGAAAGACCAGATGACATTCCCTAGCAAGAGGGCAACTGCAAAGTGAGGCACGTCATTCCCCATACGAAGAAAGTGTATAAAGACAGTATACATAATAGCAAAGAGCATCAGCGGTTTCAAAATGGACCACATATAGCCGACAACACTACCCTGGTAGCGTAATTTAAAATCTGTTTTAATCAATTCTTTCAAAAGAATACGATTTTTCTTGGAAAAAATATCCATGATTACTCCTTATAGGCAAATTTTGTTAGTATTAAAACGGTGAAAACAAAGGTATGAAAAGCCTTGTTTTTTCTAAATCCATAGCGTCTCAGCACCCGTGCTCTCTCCAAGAATCCTTTTTCCATGATGTCCACAAAGGCCTGAACCATTTCACGATTTTCAGGAGATAAGGGATGGGATAGGAGGTAACGTGCTTGTAGCTGAGTACCTTTTATAAGACTCCAATATTTGGAAAATAAGAGCTGTGGACGAATCCAATTTTGCATCCGTTTTGACAAAGTACGGGCTCCAAGGACATTGCTATCGTGCTGACGATATAACTCGCCAGCCTTGTCGATGTAAACTAGTTTACCAAAAGCCGCTGCCAGTAGTGCTAAATACCAGTCGTGCATAAGAATTTCTTCATCACCTTGCCACAACTGTGCCAAGCTATGATTGATCATCATAGTGCCACCAGTGACCGTGTTTTCAGTCAGTTCTTGGACCAATTGTGTATTAGCATGATGTGACTGACTACGAATCATGGACTCAGAACTTACCTTTAAGTCTTGATTAACCACTTTCAGGTCTGTATAAATGAGCAAGGGCTCCTCAGCTGAATAGTGATCGGCTTCTGCCAAGGTCATGGCAATTTTTTCCGGCAACCAGATGTCATCCTGATCAGAGAAAAAGTAGAGGTCAGCCTCTTCGTATTTCAGCAGAGTATAGAAATTTTTGATAACCCCGTAGTTCTTGCGCTCCCTAGCATTAATGAACCGAATACGACTATCCTCTTGAGCAAATGCTTGAATAATCTCAGGAGTTTGGTCACTCGAACCATCATCTCGTATCAACAGAGTCCAGTCTGTAACAGTCTGCTCTTGGATACTTCGTATCTGCTCAGCTATAAAACGTTCACCATTATAGGTGGACATGAGTATGTTTATCTTCATTTTAAAAACAAGTCCTCGTATTGGCGGACAATCTTCTCCCATGTATAATCTGCTCGCATGTGAGCCTTGGCTTTCTGCCCCATTTCCTGATTTTCAACCGACTGATCTACTTGGTCAATCAAAGTTGCCAACTGACCTGCGGATTTTGTCCAGTAATAGGCTGTATCTTGAGCAACCTTGCGATTAAAATCAACACCCAGAACCAGATTTTCATTGGTATGGGACAGTGCTTCAAGAAGACCAGGATTGGTTCCACCCACTTCGTGTCCGTGTAAATAGGCACGCGCTTCTTGCCGGATATACTTCAGCAAGTCCTGATCATAAACCGTTCCTACAAATTTTATCCGAGCATCACCTTCAAAACCTGTTTCCTGTTTCAATTGGTCAAAATAAGCGGAACCTTGGTGATTGCAAATAATGACCAAATCTCGCTTAGTTTGCGACTTCATAAACTCACGAATGATGGTTTCGTAATTGTTTTCAGGCACAAAACGCCCAACAATCAGAAAATAGTCCTTTTCCGTCATCTTCCATTGTTCAAAAAATTGGCGCACTTTTGAATCTTGCTTAGTCAGGCTAGTCTCTTCCAAATCCGTTCCGTAAGCAATAAAAGCCGTCTTGGCCCAAGGATAAGCTATTTGAATATAGTCTTCAATTCCCTCATTATCAGAAATCACCAAGTCCGCATGGCGCGTCATGGCCTTTTCTGAATACTTGAGGTAGGCTTGTACTGGCTTGGCCCACTTGCTACGCTTCCACTCTAAACCATCTGGATTGATAAAAAGTTGCCCACCAATTTTGTGGATTTTTCGAGCAAAGGGCACAATAAAAGCCCCGATGGTATTGCCCAAAATATACAAAATCGGCTCTTGAATCTGCTCTTTTTTGATGATGTCCAAGGCATAGGCAATGGCCATCATATCATAAGCGATGACACGAGCAGGTCCTAGTTTAGGTGGATTAACAGTAAAACAATCCACTCCCATATAGTCACTATGTTCATGATGGCTGTCATCCGAAAGACAAGCTACATGATACCGAATGTCATTTGAAATGCGGCGGGAAACCAGTTGTTCAACAAAGGTCTCAAACCCGCCATACTTGGCTGGTAATCCACGACTACCAATAATAAATACGTCTTTCATAGTCCTAACTTCTAAAAAGTATAATCAGATTATTATACCATAAATCAGACCGAATAGATAGAAAAAAGCAGGCTATCGCCTGCTCTGATTATTTATCCTGACCTTGTTTATAAAAGGCTTCTAGGGCTTCCTGCCAAGTTGGAATATGGAAACCTGTTGCTTTTGCTTTTGCCAGACTCATAGTTGAATTGAGTGGGCGTTTGGCTTTAGCTGGGAATTGGTCTGAAGAAACTGGATTAACTGTAACAGCTTTGTCTTTCAAGATTTCTACTGCAAAATCATACCAGCTGATTCCTTTTTCTGAATCATTTGACAAGTGGTAATAACCGTATTCTTCTTTATGGTCTACCAAGTATATCATGAATTCAGCCAGGGTACGTGTCCAAGTTGGACGGCCAAATTGGTCGTTGACAACGCCAAGCGTATCGCGTGTTTCAGCCAAATTTTGCATGGTGAAGACAAAGTTTTTACCATAATTTCCGAATACCCATGCTGTACGAATGGTGTAGAATTTTTCTGCGTATTTTTCTACCGCTTCTTCACCCAAGCGTTTGGTACGACCGTACTCTGTTTGTGGATTGGCTGGCTCATCCACTTCTAATTCTAAACCAACTGGTTTTTGACCTTCAAAGACATAGTCTGTTGAGATATAAACCAAAGTTGCATTATATTTTGCAGCTGCTTTTGCGACATTTTCAGTCCCTGTAACATTGATTTTGTAGTTGAGTTCTTTTCCTTCGTCTTCAGCGGCATCGACTGCTGTGTAGGCTGCGCAGTGATAAACGATTGTTGGCTTCACTTCTGCAAAGAAGGCATCGACTTTTGATGCGTCGGTGATGTCCATTTCTGCTACGTCTGCAGCGACATACTCAATCCCACGTTCATCCAAGAGATGACGCATTTCTGTACCAAGTTGACCATTTGCTCCAGTAATTAAAATCATGGTATTCTCCTTTTAACATTCATTTCCTCCTAATTATACCAAAAATGCAGGCACTATGTATCAATTCAGCCTTAGATTTCCCGTTTTGTCAGTAACATTCCCATTAGAGCAATCAGAAATACACCTCCACCAATCCAGAAAAAACTAGTTAATTGAACTGCATGGGGAAGAGCTGATATGAGCCAAGTCCCTAGTGGCATAAAGAGGATTGCTACGGTAAAGACACCTGAAAATACACGCCCCATTAATTCATTTGGCACTCTCATCTGAATTTGACTGAGAAAATGAATGTTGAAAATAGTCATGAAAAATTCGGTAATGACATTTCCACCAAAAGAAATCCACACTGGAACCGATGCAATCGCTGATAAGCCTAACACCATAACACCTAGACCGCTCAAGCCAAGATTGAGCAATAAGTTGGTCATCGAGCCCTTGATTTTCCCAGAAACAAAGGCTGCCAAGATGGAACCAATGGCACCCAAGGTCAGCAAGCTAGCGTAGGAGCCATCTTGATGATAGAGTTGGTCTGCAAAGGGTAGCAAATAAGCAAATCCAGCTAAAAGAAAATTAACCAAGGCTGCTAATACCAGTAGAAACAAAACCTGTTTTTCATGATAGATATAGACTAACCCATCCCAAATATCCTTGAGAATAGCCTTGACAGTCAGTCCGCTATTGGCTTGAACTTGAAAATGGCTCTCTTCTGGCTTAATAGCCATTACCAAGAAAAATGACAGCAGGAAACTGAGCGCATCAAGCAATAGAGTCACCCGCAAACTCGTAAAATGAATCACGAGAAATGAAAAAATGGGTGACGCCACTCCAATAACCTGTAAAACAGCCTCTAACTGCGCATTATAGCGAATAATCTCATCCTTTTCGACCAATTCTGTGATATACGATTTATTGGCAATCCGCGAAAATGAACTGGAAATGGCAAGAACAATATTGACAATCACCAGCGCATAGAGCATGATGGTATCGTTTGAAATAAGTGCTGCTACCGTACAGGCAAGGGCACAAAGCAGAGACGTTGTTAGAAGAATCTGTCTCCTCTTAAATCGGTCTACAATAGCTCCGCTGATGGGATTGAAAATAATGGACGTTACCGTGTCAGCCATTTGGTAAAATGCCAAAAACTGCTGCCCAATCGCTCCCATGGAAGCCAGCCAGACGCTATTGCCATAGTCATAAAAAATATTCCCAATCTTGTTGATCGCTCGACTGGTTAAAAGCTTTAAAATCGTTTTATTCATCTAAAAAACCTCCTACATTCTAGACAGTATTATAGTCTAGTTTGTTAGAGGGTTTTTATTTTTTTGCATATGTGGGAATACAAAAATTATTTCCACATTCACTCTTCTCCTACATGCTTATCAAAATGTTTTTGATAGGTACGAGCATGGTGATGGTTGTTGATCCAGACCATGGCTTGGATAGCGTGCTGCATGTCTGTTTTTCCGCTTACATTTCCATTTTTATAGGTAAGAAATCCTTTGACATAAAGGTAAATCAAGCGGTGATAGGCATTGCGTTCATTGGACAAAAGCGGCTCTAAAATTTGGTCATAACCCTGCGCCTTGACCAATTCTCCGCGCTCCGTCAAGGTTAAAATGATGTTAAGCAAGGTCACCTCGACTAGATTTTTATGAGTGGGAATATCCATGTAAAAGTCGCGTCGACCAACCACTTCATCCACCAGGCGACACATCAGATCCGTCTTGTAATATTGATATAAATTACCAATCAAAATCAACTCATCAATCTGCCAATCCTCGGTGCAAAAAAGATGGTCTGATACGATACCCAAATCCTGCTCAGTCATCTGCTGGCTAGCGTCCAGGTCACAAATGGCTCCTTGAAGCAAGATAGCATTGAGCTGGGCACGCTTGTTTTGCGGTTTTTCAATATAAAGGTTCTGCTGACCAGCCTTTAACTGGGCCAATGTCGCCGTGTCTTCTTGATAATGAGCGCAAGCCATTTGAGCCATGAGGTGAATCTGGTCATTGCGTCGATAATTGCTGACTCGGTTCATAAATTGACTTGGCGTTAGCTTCAACTTTTCCAAAACATGAAAAAATTTTGAAATAGACAGGTCTGATTCCCCACGTTCAAAGCGCGACAGCTGAGAAACCGAGACTCGGTCGTCAGCCAGCTCGGTCAAAGTCAGTTGCTTGTTCAGACGAAACTCTTTGAAAATCTCTCCGTAATTTGGCATTATTCTACCTGCTCACTAAGGCTTTCCCACTCTTCCATCAGCTCCATTTGCTCGGCCTGAATAGCATCCACTTCTTTTTGCAAATCAGCGAGAAGACCGATATCGTTTGTCGACAGCATGCTGTCATGAATTTCCAACTCACGCGCCTCAATGACCTCAAGACGTGCTTCGATTTCTGCAATCCGACGAGTGAGTTTGCGGAGTTCTTTCTGATTGGCCTTTTGCGCTTGGTAATCGTCTCCATTGGACTGAGCTTCCGCTAAAGAATCGGCAGGTGTGGACTGGGCCTCCACCATAGCTTCTAACTCCGCCTTTTTCTCTACGTAGTAATCGTAATCACCAAGGTAAAGGGTAGAACCATCCTCGGAAATTTCCAGCACTTTTGTCGCCACACGATTGATAAAATAGCGGTCGTGACTGACAAAGAGAAGCGTCCCGTCAAAGTCAATCAGAGCATTTTCTAGCACTTCCTTACTATCAATGTCCAAGTGGTTGGTCGGCTCGTCCAGAATGAGAAAGTTGTTGTTTTCCATGGATAATTTTGCCAAAAGCAAGCGAGCGCGTTCCCCACCAGAGAGCATAGACACTGACTTTTTGACATCATCTCCTGAAAAGAGAAAGGCACCCAACCGATTACGGATAGCCACCTCGGCTGTTGTCGGAAAGGCGTTCCACAATTCATCCAAAACTGTATTTGTCCGCGTTAGATTGGACTGATTTTGGTCATAATATCCAGCTTCTACATTGGCGCCAAAAGTTGCACTTCCTTGGATAAATGGAATTTGTCCTACGATGGATTTGATAAAGGTTGATTTTCCGATACCATTTGGTCCAACGATGGCAATGGCATCTAGTTTTTTGACATCTAGTGAGATGGGCTGGGCTAAAATTTCCTCACCGTAGCCGATAGCTGTATCCGCGACGGTCAAGACGACGTTCCCAGAAACCTTATCTGCCTGAAAGGTCATATTAGCTGACTTTTGTCCCTGAGTCGGATTGTCCAATCGCTCCATCTTCTCTAGCTGCTTGCGTCTAGCCTGAGCTCGTTTGGTGGTAGATGCACGCACAATATTGCGCTGAACAAAGTCTTCTAACTTGGCAATTTCCTTTTGTTGCTTCTCAAAATTCTTTTCTTCAGTTGCCAATTTCTCCGCTTTTAAATCCATAAAAGTAGAGTAATTTCCCACATAACGGTCCAATGAATGCGTGTTCAAATCATAGGTAATCGTCGCCACCTTATCCAAGAAGTAACGGTCGTGACTAACGATAATGAGGGCGCCTTGGTAATTGACCAGATAAGATTCCAGCCAGGCAATGGTCTCAATATCCAAGTGGTTGGTCGGCTCATCCAGCACCAAAAGTTCTGGTTTCTCTAGTAGCATTTTGGCCAGCGCCAAGCGTGTATTTTGCCCGCCAGACAAGTCTGAAATCTGCATGCCCCACATAGTTTGGTCAAACTTAAAGCCATTCAATATGGCACGAATGTCACTTTCATAGGTAAATCCGCCACGAAGACGGAAGTCTTCTGATAGCAGATCATAGCTTTTCATGAGCTGGTCCAGTTCCGCACCTGCTACTTCTCCCATCTGCAATTCCATGGCACGTAGGCGTTTTTCCGTTTGACGTAAATTATCAAAGACATGAAGCATTTCATCATAAATAGTATTTTCTGATGAAAAACGGCTATCCTGCGCCAAGTAAGACAAGGTCAGGTCACGCTTGGTATTGACGTCACCCGATGTCGGCGCCTCTTCTCCCACCAGAATTTTCAAGAGAGTCGACTTACCCGCACCATTTCGCCCGACAAGAGCAATCCGATCGCGTTCATCCACCTGAATCGTAATATTATCAAAGAGCACATCTCCTGAAAAGGAACGCTCAATTTTATTTCCACTAAGTATAATCATGAATTTATTGTATCAAAAAATGAGCAATGAAGCCATATGGAAGATGAAAAAAGGCGGTTTGAACCGCCTTGTATTTACTTATTCTTTGAAAAGAAGGCCAAAGAATTAACCAGTATAAGAATCCCTATAAACCACCACAAAATTGAGCTCATCATTGGCATGATGTCCAGCAATCCACTCCAATCCTCGTGCAATACACGACTAGCACTATCAGAATAAAAAGCACATATCGTCAAGGCAGCCAGAGATATGCTGACAAATCCCAACCAGACCACATGCTTGCGATAAAAAAGACAAAGTAGATTCAGTACGGCACTAATAACAGCACCCGCTCCAAATAATAACCACATTGCGCTCTCCTTTATACTGCATTTCCTTACGACAATCTTTCTTCTTTAACATAGTTGATTGGCAACATTTCTAAGAAAATCTCAATCTGTTTTTCCCAATAATACCAGTCATGCGTGCCCGGTGTATGGTCATAAGTGAGTTCTAGACCGAGATTGGTCATTTCATTGACAGCTGTTTGAGTTGAAGCATAGAGGAAATCTTCCTCGCCACACCAAGCGTAAAACTTAGTTTGTCCATCATGCTCACCAACTACATTGGTCAAAATATGCTCCGAGCCAGACAAGTCGTCCAATTCTCCAAAGACACCTTGCCAATAAGTCCGATCGCCATCCGTCAACTCAGTCACGTCCAAGCCTGCTAAGCCTAGACCGATAGCCCCTGAGAAGGAACCGGCATAGGAAAAACGATTGGTCTTGAGAGCAATCTTATAGGCGCCATAACCACCCATGGACAGACCTGCGATAAAGGTCTTCTCTCGCTTCTGTGTCATATTGGGGAAGAAACGCCGCAAGATTTGAGGCAACTCCTCCGCAATAGCATCATAGTAGTTGAGACCTGAAGCGGTGTTGGTATACCAAGCATTGTCCGAATTGGGCATGACAACAATCAAGTTGGTATGACGAACCAGCCGTTCTAGATTGGTTCGACCTGTCCATGAGTTCTGATTGCCATTCATACCATGAAGCAAGTAGAGGACTGGAATATCGGTATCAGCGGCTTCCTCGGCTGTCACCTCGCTACTATCTGGATAAATGACCGTCACCTCACGGTACTGCATAAGAGCTTCTGAATTGTATTCGATGCGTATTGTTGCCATATCTCGTCTCCTTTTGATAGAAAAATTCCCTCTGTTGAACAGACAACATCGGGAATCGGCTTTATTTCACTTCCATAATCACCGGCAGCACTGCTGGACGGCGTTTGGTTTGGTCATAGAGGTATTTAGATAAGTCATCACGGACAGCTGACTTGAGTTCTCCCCAGTCAAAACTATCTTTCGTGAAGTAGTTTTCCACAGCATTGTTCACGACATCTGCCGCTTCACGCAAGATATCTTTGCTCTTCTTAACATAGACAAATCCACGAGTGTGTACACGCGCCTTAGAAATAATCTTCTTCTCCCGCTTATTGACCGTGATTGCCACGATAAAGATCCCATCTTCCGACAAAATCTTACGGTCACGTAGGACAATATTGCCCACATCACCGATAGCATTTCCGTCAATCATGACATCGCCTGCTGGCACGGAACCATTGTGAACAAAATCTCCCTGCTCATAGCTCATAACGTCACCACGTTTGACAATGAAGATATTTTCTGGGAACATGCCAATCTCCAATGCAGCAGTGGCATGGGCATCGAGTTGACGGTACTCACCTTGGATAGGGAAAAGGAATTTTGGATGCAGAATATTGAGCATGAGCTGCAAATCACGCGCATTCCCGTGACCAGACACGCGCAGATTTTTTGTAATGGATTTGACCACACCACCCGCTTGGTAAATCATATTTTCTACACGAGCCACAACTGCTTCTTTTGAAATGCTTGGTGTGGTAACAATGTACACCAAGTCCCCGTCTTTGATTTCCACATAGCGGTGACGACCGATAGACATCTTACGAAGACCATTCAAAGGCTCTCCCATTCGACCTGTTTCAAGGATGATGAGTTCATTATCTTCAAATTTAGACATTTCCTTTGGTTTGATCAAGAGGCGTTCGCTGACCAGACGCAATTTTTTTAAGTTAATAGCCGTGCGAACGATATTTTCCACATCGTGTCCAGTTAGGACAACGCGACGACCAGTTGCTTCTGCCGCATCAAAAATTTGTTGAATACGAGCGATATTGCTGGCAACAGCCGCCACAATGACACGGCCATCCCAATCCGCAATCGTATCCAAAATCTCAGTAGCTTCCTCGTGCATGCTAGCCACTTGCACATGACTTTCCGCATTGGCTGAGTCAGACAAGAGTGCAAGGACACCCTCACGGCCAATCTCTGCTAAGCGGGCAAAATCAGTCTTGTAAAATGGATCCGCTGCCTGGTCAAACTTGAAATCACCGGTGTAGACGATATTTCCTTCATCTGTTTTAACCACGATTCCCAAGCTTTCTGGAATTGAGTGAGTTGTTTTAAAGAAAGAAACTTGTGTTGACCCAAAATCAATCTCAGCCTTGGCATTGATGACGTGGAAGTCATTAAATTTCTTGGTTGCTGGATAATTTTTTACGAATAATTTAGCCAGTTCAATGGTCAAGTGCGAGCCAAAAACAGGCACCTTCACTTTTTCCAACAAATAGGGCAAGGCACCGATGGCATCCGCATGCCCGTGTGTCAAGAAGACACCTGCAACACGTTTTTTATTTTCCACCAAGTAATCAAAATTTGGCACGATGACATCCACACCCAACTGTTCATTTTCAGGATATTTGAGTCCGGCATCCAAGACAAAAATCTGGTCATTGACTTCAGCGATGTAGAGATTTTTTCCGTTTTCTCTCACACCACCCAAGGCAATAATTTTTATTTCACTCATGTGAGCTCCTTTTGAGTTTATTTTTTTACTAACGGCCCTTGCGTCCAATTTTTCTTTGGTTGGCAAGTCGAATTACAGCTTGCGATTCATCGCATATCAACTATATTATACACTGTTTTCATCATTTTTTCAAAAAATGTGAGACCTGATTCTTTAAAAAAGAATCTGCGGCAGTAGACTTCCCCATCCTACTCACGACCAAATAAAAAAAGAGGTCACCCTCTCTAGATATCATTATAGGATACTACTGTCTCTTTTACAGTTTCTTCCATCTTCGTCCGAAATTACCCAGAAATAGCTGTATCCATCTGCTTATTTACTTGTTGAATTATCGATTTAGTGCTGGTCGCTTCTTTCTTTGCCTTACTAGTGAACCAAGATAATTGTTCTTCTTTTGATGCAATGGCTACAGACACCTCTGCCAGAATTCGTTGTCGTTCCAACATTTTTCGCATTTGCATTAAGGCAAATTCATACTCTTTTTCTGTGTAGTATTCATTCATCGGTGCTTGCATCATATTGCCTCCTGATTTCTGTAAGCTCACTTTCTAGAACCATCTGATTCCGACGAAACGACTGAGTCGCATTTTCTCGTTCTTGCTCCAATTGTCCCATTTTCTTATGGAAAATATCCTCTGATTCACGATGTAGCTGTCTTATCAGTGCATGAAAGTCATCCAACTGACATCCATCATGGGAAAAACGTTTCAAACTATGATAGAGTTTCTCCTCTTCAACTTGCATCATTCGCTCCAAGATTCTACGACGAGAAGTCACTTCCTCTTCTTCTCGATCAATCTTGCGCAGGTGTTGCTGAAAATGAAGCCCCATCTCCTCTAACTCCTGCTCCTTCTTTCGTATATCTTCATAGATTATATGCTGTTTGTCCATCCTGTAAACTCCTTGGCGAAAGATTGATCACGAGCTTCCAATTCCGACACACCACTATCAATCTGTTGTTTGAGCATTTGAAAGTCTTCAGACAACTGACGAAATTTATCGGAAACACTGGCTGTTTTGGTTTGAAAATCATCTACAAAAGCAGAACGACTGACCCCTCTAGAAGCAAAAAGTGACTCCACTTCCCAATAAGTCAAAGCACTATAGGAATGAAAATCAATCTGACCCCAAATAGCTTCTACTTCTGCATCTGCTTTTTTCTTCAACTTCGCAACCTTAGCCGAACCTAACTTAGCCGCCTCTGCCATTGACCGCGACAAGACCATACACTGAGCCGCATCCAAGAAGAGTTTTTCGGAACTCGTTAGCTTCCCACCAGATTTTTTCCATTTTTTCTTGAGAGAAGCGAAGCGTTTCATGTCTTCTCGAAGTCCCTGTTGGACTACAGTCGACAAGGGAAGAACTATTTTCCCTCCTTTTTTATCCAACGTACGCCCTGTTTTAGGATCGAAATACCAGTCCGATATATCGTGAGAACTTCCTTTTACCCATTTAATGGTCCCCATGTCATTCAACATAAATTGTTTGCCATTATAATCATTAAAATGCGTAACAGAGTCATCCGTTTTCCGGTAGTTGATAAAATCAGATAAATGGTTCTGAATATAGTCTCTTTCTTCATCCGTTAGGGAATCATAGCGAAACCATCCATTAAAGACAGTGGTGGGAATCTAATGATGTGCGCCAACTTTTAACATATAAGCAGATTGAGAATAGCCCGATAACTGGGCAATGGTATATTGTTTCTTCAAATCTCCAATCCATTTAGAAACCACTGGTTCTTGTGGAGAAGGACTATTAGGAAAGGAAGCAACTACCGCTCCAAATGTATCTTTTCTCTGTCCATCTGTTGAAAACCCAAAATCAGTGGCAGCAGCAATTACTGCAACATTTGTAATATCAACCTTCCCATCAATCATCGGAGCTACTGCCATACCATCAAAACCTGTAGCCTTGTCAACTTTTGTGGCTAGTACTTTGAATTGTTGGCCATCTGGAGTTTGGAGAATATATTTCCCTTTTTGATTAGAATCGTAAGGTATTATTTTTATAGTGTTATTCCGACTAACAAAATTAGAATTTACACTATATACCATATGACCCTTATTAAAATTATTTAAGTGTTGATCAGTATACTGAAACGATACCATACATCCTCCTCTTAGATTACTCTATTACTTTCATTAGAATAGGTCACTTTCACCTGTTGAGTAGTTATCCCCTGATGGTTAGCTAAAATATTCGATTCTTGTTCAGATAAAATCCCTCCTCTGTTTATCTCATACTCTCGACTATGTTCCAAATTATATTTAACTTTATCTCCATTAGTGAAGACTAGTTCAACGAAACACGACCAATCTCCTGGTTTTACCGTTTTTACTGAGTTGGATATTTTGATGAACTCTAAATCACTATATGAATTTTTCAAGGCATTAACCAAAGAAATTTCATATTCTCGATTACGATTTGCTTCAATTTCCTCTTGCTTTATATGATTCAAACTAAACATAATGATTCCTCCTACTAATAGACACAGTAACGCACCGATTGTAAACTTTTTCCGTTTTGACATAGCATTCTCCTTTTTATTTAGTATATCATAAACAAATATATTTATTTATATTGTACCGAACCTGACTAAGAATAACCAATCCACCTTTCCAATAAAGCTGCTTACTCTGTTTCTGTTTTGGTGAGTACTTATCTCAAGCAAAATTGCTATGCTCTAAACATGGCAATATGTTTGACGGACAATCCGACCTTGCGAACAGCATGATAGTTCTGACACAGAAACAGCAAACCATGCTAATAACATGTCCCTTTTTCCACTGAACTATCAACTCATGCAGACGACATGATAACTTTTTCAATTGGAAATACAAGTATGAAAACTTGGTGGTAGAAACCATCCGTTTTATATGAAATTTTAAGAAATTATATTGACTTTTAATCATCAGCAGATTATAATCTATCTATCAATCGCGACCAATTGATGAAAAAGAATAATATTTTACATAATAAGCACTTCAAATTTTTTTGAAGTAGCTTAGAAGGAGATGGGAGCATGTTTAAGAAAAATCCAGAACGTACTCAGTTTTATTACCTAGCAGCTATTGTTTTATTGTTAAGTCTAGTCATCAAAAATACAATTTTGAGTTTAGATTTTATTCAGAAGTTATCTGATTTTAATTATCAATTCATTCAATCGATTTTGACATTGGTTATTGGTATATTCGCAACATGAATTCTTTGGAAATATGGGAATAGAGATATTTTCCAGTTTCAGTTCAAAGGATCTTATATTGGCTACTTTATATTGTTCCTGATTTGTCACATAATTTGGACAATCATTACCGCTTTATGTTTTCCGGTTACTCAAAATCAGTCTGGAATATTTGTAGTGCTCTCTACATCTGATAGCACTACAAATATTCTAGTAACATTCAGTATCATACTCATTAGTCCTTTTTGTGAAGAGATGGTTTATCGTGGTATTATCATGGAGATATTTAACCCCTTTAAAAAGTATTATTTAGATATTGTAGCTTCAGTCGTTCTATTTTCCTTGCTTCATATTCTGTGGAATGGATTACAAATAACAGATTTTATGGTTTATTTGGCCCCAGGGATCATACTGTCTATCTATTTTAGAAAGACCAAGTGTATTTATTATCCAATTATTTATCATACTTTTTGGAATTCACTTCCCTTCTTGATTCATTTTTTAAGACAAGTTCTATAAAAAATACCACCATGGAGAAATCCTCGGTGGTATTTTGATGTCTTCGTTAACATTCCCTACTCATTCAAAAAATTGATAGTAATCTTCCAGTTTCATCTGGGATTTTTCATCGTGGGCCATGTCTTGCACGATATTTCCATCCTTCATGACAATGAGGCGGTTGCCGTATGTGAGGGCATCCTCCATGTGGTGGGTAATCATGAGCGCTGTCAGCTGACTAGCCTCAATCAACTCTTGTGTCAACTGCATGAGAGAGACACTGGTTTTGGGGTCTAGAGCAGCCGTATGCTCATCGAGCAGCAGCAAATCTGGCTGAGTCAAGGTAGACATAAGAAGGCTGAGCGCCTGACGTTGCCCACCAGACAAGAGTCCCGCAGGTGTTTCCACATGTTTTTCCAATCCATTCCCAATCCGTCCAAGCAAGCGGGTAAATTCATCCGTATATTTTGGCAGATTACGCGAAACTAGACCTCGTTTTTGTCCACGGAACTTGGCAATCAGGAGATTTTCTGCGACTATCATCCGGGGTGCCGTTCCCATTTTGGGATCTTGGAAAACACGAGCAAGGTATTTGGCACGTTTTTCCGCAGGCCAATTTGTCACGTCTTCGCCTAGGATATGCACCGTACCGCTAGACAGGGGCAGAGTTCCTGCGATGACATTGAACAGAGTGGATTTCCCAGCGCCATTTCCTCCTAAAATCGTAATAAAATCGCCTTCGTAAATAGTCAAGTTGACATTGTCCAGAATGACTTTATCCTCATCAAAGCCATTGTTGACAATCTTTGTTGCATTTTTTAATTCGACAATTGCTTTCATCGTGATAAGGTCACCCCCTTAAAGAATTTTTCTTTGAGCACTGGTATAAGAAGACAGAAAGCCAAGACTAAAGCACTAAAGAGTTTCAGGTAATTGGTATTAAAGCCAAGCGCAATCACTGCTGTAATCAAAAATTGATAGAAGATGGAGCCGACAACGATGGCAATCAGACGTTCAAGCAAGGTCAGATTTGTAGAATAAAGAACTTCTCCGACGATGATGCTGGCTAGGCCGATGACGATAACCCCAATCCCTTTTGAGATATCAGCGTAACCATCTTGTTGGCTGACGAGCGCTCCTGCAAGGGCAATCAGGCCATTCGAGATGACTAAACCCATCACTTCCATTCGGTCCGTATTGATACCAAAACTTTTGGCCATGTCGCGATTATCACCCGTTGCAATATAGGCTTGTCCAACGCGCGTGTAGAGGAAATAAATCAATCCACCAATCACCACCATCACTGCTATCAAGCCTAAAACCAAGAGATTTACATCCGCTTCAAATGGTAAAAAGTTTGGCAAGGTCTTGATATCTAGCAATCCGAGATTGGCCCGTCCCATCAGCATGAGCATGATAGAGTTGCAAGAAGTCATGACCAAGATTCCCGCTAAAATCGTTGGGATTTTACCTTTTGTGTATAAAAGCCCCGTAGCAAGTCCTGCCAAGCAACCAGCCACTGCACCAGCTAAGGTCGATAAGAGCGGGTCAAATCCATGATTCATCAGCGTTACCGCCACAGCTCCACCGAGTGGAAAAGAACCTTCTGTCGTCATGTCTGGAAAATTTAATATGCGGAAGGTTAAGTAAATCCCCAAACCGAGAATTCCCCATAATAACCCTTGTGATACCGATGAAATGATCATATCTATCTCTTTCTACCTTCTATTTTTCTTTAACAGCAATATCTGCCGTGTCAAGCAAATCAGACGGAATGGTAATTCCTAAGTCTTTTGCTGCTTGTAAGTTCAATGTCGGTGTTCCTGTGTTGACCACATTGACTGGGACATCCACTACTTTTTTACCTGCCAAAAGTTTAACTGCGATCTTCGCTGTCTCTGTTCCCAAGCCGTATTGACTTTGAGCGACAGAGGCGATAGAACCTTGTTTGACCATCGTGTCTACGCTCGAATAAACTGGAATTTTTGCAGGCGTTGCTTCTGAGATAACCGTTGGAAAGGCACTGGCAATCGTATTGTCCTGCGATACAAAAATAGCATCTACCTTGCCTGCCATAACGCCGACTGTCGTTTTGATTTCATTTGTAGAAGGAACAGCAAATTCTTCCACAGTGAGACCAGCTGCCTCTGCATATTCTTTGAATGTTTTAACTTGTGAAACTGAGTTATCCTCGCTACTTGAGTAGAGAACTCCGATTTTCTTCACATTTGGTGTGATTTTTTGGATGAGTTCAACCGTTTGCTTGAGCGGAACTTGGTTCGAAACTCCTGTGATATTGGCTTCTGGTTTTTTCAAATTTTTAACCAATTTAGCTCCGATAGGGTCTGAAATTGCACCCATTACAACCGGAATTTCTAAAGTTGCTGCTGCCAAGCCTTGAGCTGCTGGAGTCGCAATCCCGATGACCACATCGTTCTTATCGCTGACCAATTTTTTACTCATGGTTTGAATCTTACTTTGGTCACCTTCTGCATTGAGAACTGTCAATTTGACATTGCTACCGTCGTAACCTGCATCTGCCAAGCCATCTTCGATTCCCTTTTCAATCTCATCTAAGGCTTCATGGGTCACAAACTGCAAAATCCCCACCTTAACTACCTTATTCTCAGGCGATGTCGTTTCCTTTTTCCCGTTGAAATAAAGGGCACCCGCCACCAAGACAACCAAACCAATCAATGTTCCAATCAACGCTTTATTTTTCATGCTATTTCTCCTAAAAATTTTATTCCGATGTAAGTACACATTTCCTATTCACTTTTATTGTCCCTAAGCGACGCCATCGTTTTTTCATATCATTTCTCCTTCATCGTGGAATTCATCTTTCTAAGACCTGCTACCTTCTGCGAACGCGCAATCATTCAGAATGTTAAGGTTCACAGTTCTCACTGGGTTCGAACTGCGTCAATTCCCCTAAATTCAATGGTGGGGCAATGCACCTTATTTCATTAAGAACTAAGCTGTTCGTAGTCCTCGCTAAGCTCGAACTGCGTCAATGTCTCTAAGCTCAGATGCGTCATTCTGACTTTCCTCACTAAGAGCCATAGAAAAACCCTCGCATACTAAATAGTATGCGAGGGCGAGAATCCGCGGTGCCACCTCACTTATGGAATTTGTCTAGAATACTCCCATATCTCCATCTCCTCTATCAAGGAGTTGCACGGTAAGGTGTGCCGACCGAATTCGCATTGTTTTGAATTCCATTTTAGCATCAGCCCATTTCCTAGAAGTCCGCTACTTGTTCGCAATAACCACAAGCTCCCTGAAAACTTTCGTCTAGTACTTTTCTGATTGAGTATTATTCTACGGTTTTATTTTTTATTTGTCAATAGTTTTTTGTAATTTTTTAATCCAACCAACAAGATAAGTCCAGTCTTGAAAATGGATTGTGGCTAGACTAATCTTGCTTTTCCAATAACAGCTTGTTTTGGTCGAATTCTAAAAATTGTTGATAGACGAGGGCTGTCATGCGTGCATCTTCTAAGCTATTGTGACTTTGTCCTTTAATTCCTAAAAAGGTAGAAACCTTTGACAAGCGAAAATTAGCAATGCCGTTTAAGTCTCTACTTCTACGCTCAAATGCTTCATCATAGACATCAATTGCATACTGATTTTGCAAATCAAGACCATTTTCAGCCAACAGCGGAAGGTCACTCTTATGGGCATTGTAGCCAATCAAAGGAGTATCTCCTACAAACTTCGCAAATGATGCTAACACCATTTCTAACTTGGGAGCCTGCTGAATCTTGTCTGCTGTAATACCCGTCAAGCCATTGATAAAGCTTTGCAAGGGAACATCCGTGTAGGCATAGGAGTCAAAGTGTGCTACTTCTTGCTCATTTTCGAACTGGACTGCGGAAACTTGGATAATGTGACTGACTTCATTGACCGTATTAAACTCCAAATCAAAGGCGATATATTTTTCTAATTCTTGCATAACTTCTCCTTTTCTCCATTTTACCACATCTATAGGGACTTATGTTATACTAGAAGGACTAGAAAAGAGGAGAAACCATGTCTTTCGACGGATTTTTTTTACATCACATGACACAAGAATTGCACAGCCAGCTTTTAGGTGGTCGCATTCAGAAAATCAATCAACCTTTTGAACAAGAACTGGTGCTGGGAATTCGGAGCAATCGTCAAAATCATAAGCTCTTGATTTCTGCACATTCTGTTTTTGGACGAATTCAATTGACCAATACTGAATTTGCCAATCCAAAGGTGCCCAATACCTTCACTATGATTCTACGCAAATACTTGCAGGGTGCGGTTATCGAAGACTTACGCCAGCTGGAAAATGACCGAATTTTAGAAATTGCTGTGTCCAACAAGGACGAAATCGGTGACCAGATTCAAGCTACTCTTGTCGTTGAAATTATGGGCAAACACAGCAATATTATCTTGGTTGACAAGACCGAAAATCGCATTATCGAAGCCATTAAGCATGTAGGATTTTCACAAAATTCCTACCGCACCATTCTTCCTGGCTCAAGCTATATCCGACCTCCGCAGACGGATGTCCGCAATCCATTTGCCATTTCTGACGAGAAGTTATTTAAAATCTTGAGTACACAAGACCTTGGTCCAAAACAGCTACAAAGTCTCTTTCAAGGTTTGGGGCGAGATACGGCGACAGAATTAAGTCAGCTTCTAGTCACGGATAAATTAAAGAATTTCCGACAGTTCTTTACTGCTCCTTGCCAGCCAAGTCTGACGGAAAAATCCTATGCAGCTCTGCCATTTTCCGATAGCCACCAGAGTTTTGACAATCTCTCCCAGCTTCTAGATACTTACTATGCCGACAAGGCCGAGCGCGACCGCGTCGCCCAGCAGGCCAATGAACTCATCAAGCGAGTGGCCAGTGAGCTAGAAAAAAATCGTAAAAAATTGGTCAAGCAAGAGGAAGAATTGACTGCGACCGAAAATGCAGAGGAATTCCGCCAAAAGGGCGAGCTCTTGACCACCTACCTTCATCAGGTTCCAAATGACCAGCCTAGCGTCACTTTGGACAATTATTATACAGGGCAGCCCCTAGAAATCGCACTTGATGTAGCGCTTTCTCCCAGTCAAAACGCCCAACGTTATTTCAAAAAATACCAAAAATTAAAAGAGGCTGTCAAGCATTTGTCTAGTCTCATTGAAGATACAAAGGCCACGATTCTCTATCTGGAAAGTGTGGAGACTATCCTCGGTCAAGCCAATCTATCTGAAATTGACGAAGTTCGCGAAGAACTCATCGAGACAGGGTACCTCAAGCGACGCCACCGTGAGAAAATTGCCAAACGTCAAAAACCAGAACGTTACTTGGCAAGTGATGGTAAGACAATTATTCTGGTTGGGAAAAATAATCTGCAAAATGATGAATTATCCTTCAAGATGGCTAAAAAAGGAGAACTGTGGTTCCATGCCAAGGATATTCCAGGGAGTCACGTCATCATCATGGATAATCTCGATCCCAGCGATGAAGTCAAGACAGATGCCGCAGAGCTAGCTGCCTATTTCTCAAAAGCCCGACTGTCAAATCTCGTTCAAGTGGACATGATTGAAGCAAAAAAACTCAATAAACCAAGTGGTGGTAAACCCGGTTTTGTGACCTATCGTGGTCAAAAAACACTGCGCGTGACACCGACCGAAGAAAAAATAAAATCCATGAAACTCTGATCAGCACAAAAATACCTAGAAAGGACCATCCCTTCTAGGTGTTTTTTTATTTTGAAACAAGTTGTTGACACCAACCCAGCCACTTTTCCTTGTAGTCACTGTTGGAGAGTTGGCGTTCTTCCAAATCAGCAATAGTATTGACACCTCGCTCTTGGCAAGCTTGGACACATTTCCAATAGAAATCCCAATCCAAATCGTCTTTTTACCTGATTCGTAAGCTAGATAAGCTCGGCTATGACCATCCGTTAGAAAAATCTTCCCGTTCATTTCTTTTACAGGTAGAGGCTCCAACGGATAGTCATCAAACCATTCTCCAACCGCTTTTACCTTCTCTTCAGATAGGTAAAATTAACTCGGTTGCAAAGATAAAATATCGAGTTCCATCTCATTCCACCTTATTAATATCTTCGCGGATTTCCTTGGCGTTGAATTTTGCGAAAAGGTATTCGCGATCTTGTACCGGGAATCGCTGATCCAGCTGATTTACGGCACCAATCTCAACATGCCCATTTACAATCACATAATCCATGACGTGCCCGCCAAAGCTATGGTCATCTGAGATAAAATGCAAGTGATACCCCGCTACACTGACCCCGTGAAAAATTTCAGGCGTCCAAATTCCGACAATGGTTCCAGCAATATTTTCAGCTGTATACTCTGGCTGATGCGTTGCTACTTCCGCAAATTTTTTATCTGGAGTAGAACGCGGAATCATGCGTACATGCATCTTGGAAAATTGCCCCTTAATCTTAATCGAACGAAAAAGATTTTCCCCGTCATAGTAGGACTCAATCCGCTGGTGCAACTCTTGGTCCGTCATTTCAAATCGCTGCTTGAAGATGACTTCTGGCTGATGAAAAATCACTGCCGCATAGGGAACCTTGGTTTCTCCACCAACTTCTACTACTTGTGGTTGGTCTCCGGAACCCTTTGCCTGATAAGCCTTTCCATCTAGGACAATCAACTCTCCGTCAATCGAGTCCAAGGTTCCCAGCCCCAAATCGCCATGTTCTAGCAATTCCTCCACTGTCAGCGAACCGCCATAGAGACCTGCCATCAGGGCGCCTAAAGTATTGTATTGAAATAATTTATTGGTCTCCATCATGATTCACCTCGTTGTAAAATTCCTGCATAATCAAGTCATCCGGTACCAAGTGCAAATAACGGTGCGCTAATTCTTTGGCAAGCTGGATATCACCTTCCAATCGCAAGGCCGCAATGTAGTCTGCCAAAAATTCTGGATTATCCGCTAAATCTTCTCGCAACTGATCATAAATTTCCAGTGCTGCTTCATCCTCTTCCAATGCCTGATAGGCTTTGGCAATATTCCAACGCGCCACAACATTGTCCAGTTCTTCATTATTTAGCGCAACTACCTGATCGTAACGCTCTTGCTCAAGATAGAGGTTAGTCAAGCGCAAGGTCACTTCATTTTGGTCTTCTGCCACTTCTTGTGCCTTCAAAAGATAGTCTTCAGCTGCCTTGCTATCATGCAATTCATAAGCATACTGGGAAGCCAAAAGGAGCAAGACTGTATCAAAATCATTCTTAGCCAAGCCTTTCTCGACCATATCCAAGGCTTCTTCAATCTTATGCTCTGCGTGCAGGGATTGAGCATAGGCATACTCATAGCCTTCAAAGTCAGGGTTGATGGTATCCAACTGCTTGTAGTAGAGATTGGCTTTTTGGTATTCTTCTTGGTCATACAAAATGGTCGCTAGCTCAAAGACTGTCTGGTCTTCATACTCCAGCTCAACAGCCTTTTCCAAGTACTCAATTGCTGCTTCAAATTTTCCAAGGCTGGCATAGGCAATCCCGATTCGTTGATAAGTCGAAACCCCTGTCATCTCATAGATATCGCGATTATCCAAGAGGGCATAGTGCCCCACAGCTTCTTTAAATTCGCCCAGTTCCATTTCCAACTCGGCTAAACCAAATAAGATAATGGGTTCATCCGACAAACTAGCTGCCTCTAGCAATTTCTCACGTGCAACATCTGCCAAGCCTTCTGACTGATAGAGATCCGCCTTGACCACCAATGCCTCCAAATAATAAAGACTGTCTGGTCCAATGGCTTCAAGGTATTCAAAGGCTTCTTCAATCGCTCCATCTTCATTGGCAATCTGGGCCAAATTCAGATTCACTTCTGGAAATTCATCTCGTATTTGCAGATAAATTTCCTTGGCTTGTGGAAAAAATCCAATGGATTCCAAATAAGCTGCCAAATCAAACAAGGTCTCACTGTCATCTTGTTCCAAGGCACGTTTAAAATATTTATTGGCATGAGCTAAGTCTTGCTGGTCTAGAGACACCAACATTTTTTCACTATTCTTCATTTCCGATACTTACTTCTTTCTCTTCACTGTACAAACCACTATAATTCTTATACCATTCAAAAATAGCCGTCACGACAACCTTGATTGAGGCATAGATTGGAATTCCCAAAAGCACACCCAGCACACCATACATTTGCCCTGCAGTCAGGAGCACAAATAAAATGGTAATCGGATGAATACTAAGAGAAGACCCAATAATCAACGGCGTTACAAATCGTCCCTCAACCGTCTGCTCTACCATAAAGACAATCAGCACCTTAATCAACATGAAAGGTCCTGCAATTAGCCCCAAGACAACGGCTGGAATCATGGCTAAAAAGGAACCCAAATAAGGAATAAGATTGAGAAAACCAGCCATAACTCCTAGAGTAATCGGGTATTTGAGCCCAATTATGGTAAATAAAATGGAGAACATGAGCGCAACAATGGCCGCAACTGTCACCTGCCCTCGAACATAATTAGACAACTGCCCATTCACATCCGTCAAGACACGACCGACCGAAGCCCGCCATTTGACTGGTAAAAATTTAGTAACATGGTAATTGAGATGCTTGCCATCCCGCAGCAGATAAAAGAGGATAAAAGGCATAATCAGAATGGCCACAATAATATGCGAAGCCGTTGAAATCAAATTCCCAGCCCAGTTTACCGCACTAGACGAGAACTTCTGTGCATAGGAAATAATCTGTGCATTGACATTATCCAAGCCCTGCATAATAGTCGGACGCAGCGCCTCGAAACGCTGGTCCTTGAGCAAGGAATTTACTTGTGACTCAACCGTTTTAATATAATTCGGCACATTTTGGGCAAAAGAAATCACCTGTTCTTGAATCGTTGGCACAGCAACTGCAACGCCCCAAACCAGCAGCAAAGCAATCAAAATAAACAAAATCGAAATCGCCACTGTACGGGAAATCTTGTATTTTTCTAACCAATCAACGATGGGATTTAACAAGTAAAATAAGAGTCCTGTCAAAATCATTGGCAAGAGAATAATATTTAAAAAATCACCAATCGGTCGTAGAACAAAGCTCACCCTGGTAAACATCCAAATCGTCAGCAAAAACAAAATAGTCACTAAGAAAAAAGTCACTACCTGATTGTTCAGAAACAAATGGAAAAACCAGCTATCTGCAAATTTTGGTCGTTTCTCTTTCATACCAACCTCCACGATTTATTTCTTATATTGTACCATTTTCACAGTCTATTTTATCAGAAAAGACTTGTAAGCGAGCGACTTTCTCCTAATTTTATGATATAATCATAAAAAATTACCAGCGAGGATCCGATATGACTTTATATTTTGGCAGCTATACGCGACGACTTTCCAAAGGTATTTATTCTGCAGATTTCAATGAAGAAAGTGGTCTATTGAGCAATCTTCAGCTTCTTGCCACAGAAGACAATCCAACCTACCTTGCATTTTCACAAGCGGGCAATCTCTATACAGTCGGTTCTGAAAATGGGCAAGGGGGTGTTGCAGCCTTTGACGCTCATTTCCAACCGTTGAATCATGTGGTAACAGATGGCGCTCCCCTCTGCTATGTTTCAGTGGATGAGGACCGCCAACTGGTCTACGGAGCAAACTATCACAAAGGCCAAATTTTTTCTTACAAGATAGAAAGTGATGGTTCACTTCGTTTGGCTGACACCGTACAACACCACGGTTCTGGTCCCCATGAAAATCAACAAAGTGCCCACGCTCACTTTGCAGACCTAACTCCTGACCATTACTTGGTAACCTGTGACTTAGGAATAGATTCTGTCATTACTTATGATGTTTCGGACGAGGGAACATTGACAGAAATCGGCCACTACAAATCCGCTCCTGGTGCTGGTCCTCGTCATATCGTTTTCCATCCAACTGCAAAACTCGCCTATCTCATTTGCGAATTAAATGCTTCGATTGAGGTGCTGATTTACGACGGCGTGGGACAATTTGAGCTCCTGCAAACCATATCAACATTGCCCGCAGACTATACTGGCCCAAACAATACAGCAGCCATTCGGATTTCAAAAGATGGAAAATTCGTCTACGCTTCCAATCGCGGACATGATTCCATCGCAATTTACCGCACACTTGGCGATGCGACCCTCGAGTTGATCGACATCCAGTCAAGTCTTGGACAGATTCCCCGCGATTTCGCCCTCGTTTCCAACGACAGCTATCTCATCGTTGCCCATCAAGATTCTGACAAGGTAACCGTCTTCAAACGCCATCCAGAAACTGGACTTCTCACAGAAATTCCACAAGATTTCGAAGCACCTGAAGCAGTTTGCATTCTTGAAAACTAAAGCACTTTGCTTGCATATTTCAGTCTTTTAGTGTTAAATAAAATTATCAATAATAAAGGAGATTCTCCATGAATCCAACAGAACTTTTCAACCAAATAAAAGACCTTATTGCCAATAAAGACCTTGACGGTGCAAAACAATTCATCGAAGATCATAAAGATGAACTCGGTGACTATGTAGAACAAGCACAAGATTTACTGAAAGGCAACGATTTTGTAAACGATACTCTTGATAAAGTAAAAGGCTTGTTTGGGAAATAATAGACAGAGGCTAGGAGTCGTTCCTAGTCTCTATTTTTTTATTAACAACTACTTTATCAACACATCTACTACTTCAGTCAAGGAGGAAACCACCCAATCTACCTTGTAAAGCGAATCTTCTTGATTGTATTTTCCCAAACCAGCTTGTAACCAAATAGTTGTCATCCCTAATTTCTTTGCCGGTATCATGTCATTGTCAATTCGATCTCCAATATAGATTGCTTCTTGGGGTAAGATACCTGCTAACTCCAAGGCACTTGAAAATATTCTCACATCTGGCTTATTGTAGCCAACTGCTGAAGAACTCAGTACAAGTTGGAAATAATCAGTAATCCCCCAATTTTCCAACCGTTCCGCCAAATTCTCTTTCTGATTTGCGATGACTCCCAGCCGATAGTCGCGCTGCAACTGTTCTAAAACAGCCTTAGTATCCGGGTATAAACAATCCGTGCTATGGTCCCACTGTGGCCGTTCAACACCTGCAATGGTAAAATAAGACCAAGTCTCCCGTATGGGATCTTGATTTTTTCGGGAATACTCGACCAACTTTTCTTCAAATTCATCTAATGTTACCACCCTACCTGCACTACTGAGCGTCTCGACGCACCTTTTACTAAAAAGTCGATAAGTCTCCCTTTCATCAACTAAAGTTGAACCCACATCAAAAAATATCCACTTTTTCATTCAAATCTTCCTTTTTCAAAATTGTTCTATAAAGTACTCACTTTAGTGTAACAGATAAATCTTCATAAAAGCAAAAAAGCTAGGAAATTTCCTAGCTTTTCTTTTCTAAACCTTATTTTTTAAGGTTGTAGAATGATTGCAAACCTTTGTATGCTGCAACTTCACCAAGTTGATCTTCGATACGAAGCAATTGGTTGTATTTAGCGATACGGTCTGTACGTGACAATGAACCTGTTTTGATTTGGCCAGCGTTAGTTGCAACTGCGATGTCAGCGATTGTTGAATCTTCAGTTTCACCTGAACGGTGTGATACAACTGCAGTGTAACCAGCTTCTTTAGCCATTTCGATAGCTTCAAAAGTTTCAGTCAAAGTACCGATTTGGTTTACTTTGATAAGGATTGAGTTAGCGGCATTTTCTTTGATACCACGTGCAAGGTAGTCAGTGTTTGTAACGAAGAAGTCGTCACCAACCAATTGTACACGTCCACCAAGACGTTCAGTAAGAGCTTTCCAACCGTCCCAGTCGTTTTCATCCATACCGTCTTCGATAGTGATGATTGGGTATTTGTTAACCAATTCTTCAAGGTAGTCGATTTGTTCTGCAGATGTACGAACAGCAGCGCCTTCACCTTCAAATTTAGTGTAGTCGTAAAGACCTTTTTCTTTGTCGTAGAATTCTGATGATGCACAGTCAAAACCGATCATGATTCCGTTTTCGCCTGCTACATAACCAGCTGCTTCAATCGCTTCGATGATTGTTTCAACACCATCTTCAGTTCCTTCGAACTTAGGAGCGAAACCACCTTCGTCCCCAACAGCTGTTACCAAACCACGAGCTTTAAGGATTTTCTTAAGGTTGTGGAATACTTCAGCACCCCAACGAAGACCTTCTTTGAATGTAGGCGCACCAACTGGTACGATCATGAATTCTTGGAAAGCGATAGGAGCATCTGAGTGAGAACCACCGTTGATGATGTTCATCATTGGAGTTGGCAATACTTTAGCGTTGAATCCGCCAAGGTAGTTATAAAGTGGCACTTCAAGGTAGTCAGCAGCTGCACGAGCAACAGCGATAGAAACACCAAGAATAGCGTTGGCACCAAGTTTGCCTTTGTTTGGAGTACCGTCAAGAGCGATCATTGCACGGTCGATTGCTTGTTGATCACGTACGTCGTAACCGATGATTGCATCAGCAATTACGTTGTTTACGTTATCGACAGCTTTTTGTGTACCAAGACCAAGGTAACGAGATTTATCACCATCACGAAGTTCAACTGCTTCGTGTTCACCAGTAGAAGCTCCTGAAGGAACCATACCACGTCCGAAAGCACCTGATTCAGTGTAAACTTCTACTTCAAGTGTTGGGTTACCGCGTGAGTCAAGGACTTCGCGAGCGTAAACATCAGTAATAATTGACATTATATTACTCTCCTTTGAGATTTAATTTGTTACATTACTATCATACTGTAAAAACGCCTTTTTTTCAAGGAAAAATCGTTGAAATGCCTTATTTTAAACATGTAAACGTTTGCTCTTTGCAGGCTTTTTTAATTATGTTATAATCAGTTTATGACTGACTTAACAAAGACCATATTACAAAAATCCAGCGGTGAAAATCGCCTCAATCCAGATGAACAGCGCCACTACATGGGAACTTTTCGTGAACGAGTTGTTTTAGTTGTACACTTCTCGGATGCGGTTGAAAGCCAATTTCAAGACAAATTTGCCACCATCTGCGAGCACTATCTAGCAGAATATCAGCCACTAACCCTGAAAATTTCTCCCAAATTAACGGATGCCCTCCAGATTTCTTACTTGAAAACTGCCCAAGAAAAAGGCATGACTGTCAGCATCATTGATGAAAAAATTGCTGGCTCACCTTTCGCACTTCTCCTTCACACAGACCATGCTGTTGATGTGGAAAACATTGAACTATCTGACAAATTCATTGCCACAGCAGAGGAGAAAACTGCTGAAAAAGTTCCATTTTGGAAGAAAATTTTTTCTCGCTAAATCGTTAAAAAGCTAGGATTTACCTAGCTTTTTTGACTGTCTAAAATTTCAATAACCTTGTACAGATCTTTTTCATTTATCTGAAAAGGAGCCTGCTCGCGTACAATTGGTTTGGCACAAAAAGCAATACCGATGCCCGCCGCTTGTATCATAGAAAGGTCATTTGCCCCATCTCCCATGGCAATGGTCTGAGCCATGGTCAACCCATTCTCAGCGGTCCAAGTCTCAAGCATCTGCTTTTTGACATCCTTGGTCACTACATCCCCCAATACTCGGCCTGTTAGATGGCCATCTACAACCTCCAAATGATTGGCTTTAACATAGTCCAATCCAAGTTGTTCAGCCAAGCTATCGACCGTTTCATGGAAGCCGCCTGAAACAACGCCAACTTTGTAGCCGCGACTATGCAATTCATCAACTAATTTTTTAGCACCTGGCGTAAAATGAATTTTCTTTAAAATTTCTTGAAAGACACTCTCTGGTAGCCCTTTTAAAAGGGCTACTCGTTCATCTAATGCCTGACGAAAATCCAATTCCCCTTGCATGGCCCTTTCTGTAATATCAGCCACCTGACTGCCAACACCCGCGATATCGCCCAACAAGTCGATTCCTTCTTCCATAATTAAGGTAGAATCCACGTCCATAACAAGCAATCCTTTGATATCCTTCATACTACACTCCAAACTTTTTCTTTTCTTAAATTGTACCAAATTTTCAAAACGATGCAAGATTCATGCAAAAATATACAAAAAAACTGGATAAATCCAGCTTTTAATAGCGAATAGCTTCGCGAGTTTTTTCATAAGAATTCACAAAACGTTCTGTTACACCAGGTTCAACAGTCTCAAGAGCAAATGAGATTTCTTCAAATGAAGCTTGGTAATCGTAGTCTTTTTCAAAGATAGCAAGAGCACGAGTAAAGGCTTTTTGAACTGCTGGATCAAATGAACGGTAACGGTTTGAGTATTGCAGCAACTGCTCTGTTAATGTAGCATTTTGCACAATTAGATAAGCACTTTCTTCCAAATTATGGATGTCAAATGTTGCATTTTCAAGTAGACGATTAACAGCCTCGATATTGATGCGTTTGTAATCCAACTCTGCAAGCAATGTTTCAACATGATCACTTGTACGGAAGAAAATAGCAAGAAATTCTTCTGGAATGCCAGGCAAATTACGTTTTTCCATGTAACGCTTCAAGGTATGCAATTGATTGATATAAGTTGCTGCCTTGTTACGAGCGTTTGTTTCAGATGTTTCTTGCGATTGCAAGTATTCTGATAAAATCAACTGCTCTTCTTCCATCTCTGTCAAGGTCACATTGGCATGTTCCAAACGTTCTTCCAAGATAGAGTAAGCAACTTGTGGTGCGTCTAACTCTTCAACGCTTTCAGCCACCACTTGCTCAATGTTAGCGATACGATTTGACAATTGCTGGATACGTGACAATTTGCTTTCAGACAAAAGATAAGAATGGTTCAAGCGCTCTGCTTCTGCTGTCAGTGTTTGTGTATTTTGAACTGCATGTTCTACAAACTTCGGAAGTGTCTTGCTCAACTTGCTTGTAGCACGATGAGATTCGATTTCTTTTGTAAAAATCTGGTAAAGATGATTGATACGCTCTTGAATTGTTTGATTTTCAACTTCTGCAGCATCCAAATCAAATGAAACAATCAAAGCAGTATTTTCACGAATCGCAACTCGAATATCTTGGAATTGTGTTTCAATATCAGCCTCAGTGAAGAGATAGTTCTCTTCAATCAACTTACGATAACCTGTTTCCAAGTCATCTAATTGATCTGGGAAAGCTATTTCGACCTTTTGAATCAAATCAGGAATACGGTCCATAATCTGATTGAGGGCAATCATGTGCTCCTCTGTCTTGTCCAAGATTTCAGAAGCTTCGATTGGGTCACCTGATGAATTGAGCATAACAAACTCTGAAAATTCAACTTCAATATTTTTCAGTTGTTTTTCCAACTCAGGAAGTGTTTCACCATAGGTTTCTGTATTTTCACGAACAGATGTTTGCAAGGTATCAAACAAATCCAAGGCATGTTTGACGCGACCAGAATTTTTTTCTTCCTGCTCTTTCAAGTCTTGCAAACCGTGGCGGATTGAAGTGATGTCCTCTTCTACCAAATCAATCTGGCTTTCAATGCTAGCAATAGCATTTTTAGCACTCATAAAGCGGAATGAATTGTTAAACCCTTCAGCTTCAAAGATATGATTTTCAATATCTGCAAAAGAATTGAGTGACAAGTCAACCCATTTTTGATTCCACTCACGGAAACTGACCTGACTTTGGCCAATCAAGTGAAGATTTTTCACTGCTTCCACTTCGTCATTGACTGGAAGGTTGAACAAGTCTTCTTTACGTTCTTCCAAAGCAACCAAACGGTTATCATTGTGCTTACGCACAATCAGCCCCGCTACATAAATAATAAGTAATATAACAACAATCGTAATGATTAAAAAGATTGTTCCACTAGACATGTAAATCTCCTTAGATATTAGTATTTACTAGACAATATCGCTTTATTATACCATACTTTTCTAGCATATGCACTTGATTTTTTTAGAATCTTAAACGTCAAGTGTGGAATAGACGGCATTTTCTTCGATAAATTCACGACGAGGCTCTACTTTGTCTCCCATGAGCATATCAAAAATCTTATCCGCTTCAGCCGCATCATCCACTGATACACGCGCCATCAGGCGATTTTCTGGATTCATGGTTGTTTCCCACAATTGGTGGTCATCCATTTCTCCAAGACCTTTATAGCGCTGAATAGTTGGTTTTGAGCGACCTTCACTATACTTATCTAAGGCTGCTTGCAATTCTTCTTCCTGATTGACACCCGGTTGAATGTATTGCTTAATTTCTGAACCTACTTTTACACCGTAGATAGGTGGTTGGGCAATGTACACATAGCCAGCTTCGACAATTGGTCTCATGTAACGATAGAACAAGGTCAGCAAGAGTGTTCGAATGTGGGCTCCATCGACATCGGCATCGGTCATGATGACTAATTTCTGGTAACGTGCTTTTTCTACATCAAATTCTGCACCAAAACCAGTTCCCATAGCAGTAAAGAGGCTACGAATTTCTTCGTTGGCAAGAATCTTATCCATGCTGGCTTTTTCAACATTGAGGATTTTACCACGAATTGGCAAAATAGCCTGAAATTCACGATTACGTCCTGATTTAGCTGAACCACCGGCAGAGTCCCCTTCGACGATGAAAAGTTCAGTTTGTTTTGGATCGTTGGAAGCACAGTCCGCTAGTTTCCCAGGCAAGTTCGAAATTTCTAAGCCTGATTTTTTACGGGTCACTTCACGCGCACGTTTGGCTGCGATACGAGCCTTACTTGCTAAAATCCCTTTTTCAACAATGCGACGTGCAACCTGAGGATTTTCTAGCAAAAAGTCTGAGAAGGCTTCTGAGAAGAGACGGTTGGTGATTTTAACCACTTCGCTATTTCCTAGTTTGGTTTTGGTTTGCCCTTCAAACTGAGGATTTGGGTGCTTGACGGAGATAACTGCTGTCAATCCTTCACGCACATCTTCACCTGTCAAGTTGTCTTCGTTTTCTTTAAGGATTTTATTTTTCTTCGCATAGTCGTTGATGACACGGGTCAAGGCTGTACGGAAACCTTGCTCATGCGTACCACCCTCGTGGGTATGAATATTGTTGGCAAAACTGACAACATTTTCATGGTAGCTGGTAGTGTATTGCATGGCTACTTCAACAGTAATGTCGTCCAACTCACCATCTGTATAAATCGGAGTTTCAAAGATGACATCCTTGCTCTCATTGAGGTACTCAACGTAAGAGGCAATCCCACCTTCATAGTGGTATTCCTTGCGCTGCTCCAACCCTTCACGTTTGTCTGTAATGGATAGGCGAAGACCACGATTGAGAAAGGCCAGTTCTTGAATCCGTTTGTTTAATTTGGCAAATTCAAACTCAGTTGTCTCAGTGAAAATTTCTGGGTCTGGGGTGAAATGAACAGTTGTCCCAGTACGATCTGTCTCACCAATGACTTCAAGATCCGCAACGACCACACCACGCTTGTATTCTTGGTAATGAATCTGATCGTTTTTATGCACTTTAACATCCAACTGTGTAGATAAAGCATTTACAACGGAAGAACCAACACCATGAAGACCACCCGAAACTTTATAGCCACCTCCGCCAAATTTACCTCCCGCGTGGAGAACTGTAAAGACGGTCTCGACCGCAGGACGACCTGTTTTTTCTTGAATATCGACAGGAATTCCACGGCCATCATCCACAACGGTGATTGAATTATCTGGCTCAATATATACCTCAATGTGACTAGCAAATCCAGCCAAGGCTTCATCAATGGAGTTGTCAACGATTTCCCAAACAAGGTGGTGAAGCCCCTCTTTTGAGGTCGATCCGATATACATACCGGGACGCAAACGAACAGCTTCTAGACCTTCTAAGACCTGAATCTGACTGGCATCATACTCCTGTGCTTTTTCCTGTAATTCTTTATTTTCTTCTGTCATTACTCTTCCTTTTCAGGCTAAAAAACGCCTATAAATATTACCCTTAATTATATCATATTTTTTCAAAAAATCCCAGTCAGACATAGCAAAAAGGGGAGGTTCCCCTCCCCCTTATTTTTTTACTTAAATAAGGCTGTATAAACCATCCGTTCTGCTTGTTCTTGGCCATTTCCTCCAAGCAAGTCAACCAACTTATAAGCAAAGGCTAAGCTAGTCCCTGCACCACGACTGGTAATGATAGAGCCATCCACAACAACGATATCCGAACAATGGTTCCCGCTACTGATCGTCTTTTCTTGACCTGGGAAACAAGTATAAGACTTGCCTTCCAACAAACCAGCCCTATCCAATACAATCGGTGCTGCGCAGATGGCTGCAATCCATTTTCCAGCTACGGCAGCTTCTTGCAACTGCTCAATAAGTCCTTCATGGTCTCGAAGGTTGGTTGACCCCGGCATTCCCCCTGGTAAGACAATCATATCAAATTCGGCTAAATTCCCGTCAAACATTTTATCTGCTTCAACGGTAATACCGTGTGAACCTGTAACGGATTTCCCCAGCAACCCAATCATTTGACAGTCAATGTCCGCACGACGCAAAACATCAACTGGTGTCAGAGCTTCGATTTCTTCAAAGCCAGGTGCTAATAATACTGCTACTTTTGCCATGTTAAGCCTCCTTATTTTTCGACACGCTTGATGGTAATTTTTTGATAAACACGTGATTTACTACGACGTCGATCGTCAGATAGATTGTGCTGGTAGGACATAGACATAATCAAACCAACACCTAATAGATTGGAAATAATGGACGAGCCACCTTGTGAGATAAAGGGAAGCGGAATCCCTGTCAGCGGTAACAGTCCCGTTGCCGCTCCTATATTTTCAAAAACATGGAAAAGCAGCATCATGATGTAGCCAGTCGAAATATAGGTGTAAAATCGATTGTTAGACTCTAACGTTATCCGCAACATGCGGTAAATGAGCAAGAGATAGAGAACGATAACCGTTGCTCCGCCGATAAAACCAAAATCTTCTCCAATAACCGTGAAAATCATATCACTTTCACGCACTGGAATCAGCAAGTTGGTTTTATTGAAGCCAATCCCCGAAATACCACCACTTCCAATCGCAATCAAACTTTGAGCCTGTTGATAAGTTGTAGACTGGGCATTTTTAAACGGGTCCAACCAAGCTGTAATCCGATTGATTTTATAGGTGTCCATCCCGAGATTATGCAGTAAAGCTGTCCCGCCAGGTGCTGTAAATAGGACAATAAAGGCAATGCCAGCCACACAAGCAAGACCTACAATAGGCCATAATATTTTCCAGGAAACGCCTGAAATCAAGACCATCCCTGCAAATATGGCTAAAAATACCAAGGCAGTTCCCAAGTCACTCTGCAGATAAAGCAGGACCAAAACCGGTAAAGTACAGAGTAAAAGATAGCCAATCAAGAGGAAATCTTCTTTGATTGTCCGTTTGGGATGCCGTTTGTGGAAACCTACTGTTAACCTCGCCATCATGACAATGTAGGAAATTTTCATGAACTCTGACGGTTGGAAAAGTGTAACCCCTCCTACAGTGACCCAGTTTTGAGCCCCCGTCGATGCGACTAAACTTGGACTGTAAAAATAAAGCGGCAATACCATCAAGCCCAGTCCCAGCACATAGAGTATCGGCGTAACTTTCCACAAAAATTTGGTATTGAAAAACATCACCAAGGCTGCTAGTGCCACACCAATCAGCATCCACATAATCTGTTGTCCAACTACTGGGGCCAACTTGGCTGGATAATCCTGACTAACGGCAATGTAAATCGCCATCACACCAATCAGCAATAAAAAAAAGACTGGCACCAATAGGGGATAATCAATCCGATTGACTACCGACCCTTTTGTTCGATTCATAGAAACTCCTCATACTTTCAATAGGTATTATTTACATTATAGCAAAATCACCTTCAAATTTGAACTCACAGGCTATGAAAATCATCAACCAATTCTACCCGGTCTTGAAAATCGTTTTTCGTCCAAAGTTATTTATAGCTGTTGTCTTGCTTGAGGGATGACAAAGAAAAAACAACCCATAGGGTTGTTTTTTTATTTGAGACCGTATTTTTTGTTGAAACGATCCACACGTCCATCTGCTTGAGTGAACTTTTGACGTCCAGTGTAGAATGGGTGTGAGTCTGATGAAATTTCCACACGGATAAGTGGGTAAGTTTCCCCTTCAAATTCAACAGTTTCGTTAGTGCGTTTTGTAGAACCACTAAGGAACTGGTAACCAGTAGTTGTGTCTAAGAAGACAACAGGGCGATATTCTGGATGGATATCTTTTTTCATGTTAAAAATTCCTTTCTGCCATGGACTCTTTTCCGAGCCATAGATTATAACTCTGCTAGTATACCACAATACGAGATAGAGTTCAAGCCTTTTTGCTTATTTATTTTTAGGTTGCTGAAGCGCCTGTATCTGCATCAGTTGCTGCGTGTTCAGCAGGTGCATCGGCACCAGATGCTCCTGAATCTGCATCTGTATGTCCGTGTCCACCGTGACCAGCTGCTGGTGCGTTTCCGCCAACCAATCGTTGACCGGTCGTTTCAAGATACCAATCCAACCATGGTTTGAAGTTGAAGATGATTTCATTGATACCAGCATAAGAACCGTCTGGATAGTACATAGCTTGGTAATTGTGAGTGTTGATGATTTCTGGTGGTGTACCTGGAACGATTGTCCGTACATATTCTTGGTTACCGTTACGAAGGGTCCCAATCACCCATTCCACATTTTTCATGCGGGCTGGTGGCAAGGTACCGTGAACGGTCGCCATGCGGTTTCCAACTTGCTCAGGAACACGTTTACCAAGCATTGTGTCTGGGTCTGGATGCTTGTCATTATAGTAGAGGAATTGGTTGTTGTCGTCGGCATATGTCAATTCGAATGGCATAGCTTTCAAGAACATATTGAGCTGGTTGACTGTCAAGAGACCGTTGTCCAATTTGACATAAGCATCCCCTTCGACTGCTCCTACTTGAGCTGCGGCCTTATCCAACCATTCCGGATCATCAGGGTCAATCCCTTTAATTGTGGTAGCGATAGAACCTTGGCAATGCAAGTCTTCCTGTTCAATTGGTCTTGGTTTTTGTAATTTCGAGACAACTTTTACATATTTGATAAAGTTGTCTAAGCAGGTTTCAAGGAATTTCACTGTACCCTCGTTTATAATATTTCCATTGTCATCAAAGGCTTCTTTCGCTTTTCCAAGTAAAAATTCATTTCCTGGCAGGGTATAGGCATTGACACCTGGCGCGTCTAAAATCTTGCGCAAATGAACTTGGGCACGTGACGTACCTTGATCATAATAAGAAGCGCCGACAATCATCACTGGTTTGTCTTGGAAAGGATGCACGGCAAATGAAAGCCATTCAAGCACGCTCTTCAAGGCTGCTGTAATCGTGTGGTTGTGTTCTGGTGTTGCAATAATCACACCGTCTGCACGGGTAATTTTATTGTAGAGGAGACGGAGTTGGAAAGATTCTTCCCAATTTTCATCCTGATTAAACATTGGAACTTGGTCAATTTCTAACAATTCCAATTCAAATTTGGTTTTGAATTTACGACCGATAAATTGCAAGAGTTTACGGTTGTATGATTCCTCGGCATTTGAGCCTACAATTCCGACAAATTTCATAGTCTTTCTTCCTCCTTACAAGCTTTCCCAGTCAAAGTTTTCAGCTTCTTTGTGCAAAAGATCTTGTGCATTTGACAATTTTCCAGTAATTTTCACAAAGAGACGGAAATCGTCAAAAATAGCTTCCAACTTGCTAATGGTATCTAAATCAACCAACTCACCTTGGCCGTTAAATGCCTGCAAGGCATGAGAAAGTAAAAATTCATCTGGTAAAACAGTCGCCTTGATCTCAGGTGCATTCAAAATTTGACGCAATTGCAATTGTGCACGTGATGAACCAAGAGTTCCGTAAGAGGCACCCGTAATCATTACCGGCTTGTTGAGGAGTGGATAAATGCCGTAAGACAACCAAGCCAAGGCACTCATGAGTACCGCTGGGATAGAATGGTCGTATTCAGGTGTTCCGATAATCACTCCATCTGCGGCGCTGATTTTCGCAGCGATTTCCAAAATGGCTTCTGGAACTTTCTTATCGGCCGGTTTATTGAAAATTGGTAGATCCTTGATCTCAATCACTTCAATATCCGCTTTATCAGAAAAGTGCTGTTGAATATAGTGTAGCAATGTACGATTCGTAGATTTGGCAGAGTTTGTGCCAACCAAAGCAATCAATTTCATAATAGTATCCTTTCCTCCTACATTTGCAGAGTATACATATTATATTACTATTTTTTATTGAAAATGTAAAGGCTTTCTAAAATTTATCCGCCACTCCATCGGTATAGATTATTTCGTCGTTAACCGTGATAATAATAGCTTCTATGCCTGATTGTGCATTGACTTCATCATAAATTTCTCGGATAGGACGACCAAACAAGCGCGTAGTCCAAATTTCTCCATCCACTGATTTTTCAGAAATAATGGTCAAGCTGGCCACATCTGTCGCAACCGGATAACCTGTCTGACTGTCAAAAATATGGTGGTAGGTTTTCCCCTCATAGGTAAATGTTCGCTCGTAGATGCCGGAAGTCACCACCGATTCCTCGCCTATTTTCAAGACAGCAATATTGTTACCGCGCGGCAATTTTGGATGCTGCACACCAATCCGCCACATACCATCAGGGTTGTGCACTGCTCGTCCAAAGGTCAAGACATTGCCTCCCAAATTGATGAGACCTCTCTCCACACCGACGCGTTTGAGGTGCTCGACGATTTTGTCCGCAATGTAGCCCTTGGCAAGAGCGCCCAAATCAATGGCCATCCCTTCTTTTTTTAAGTAAACTTGACGATATTCTGGCTCTAAAACGATGTCCTCTGGGTTGATAATACGCAACTTGTCCTTGATTGTCGCCTCATCAGGCACCTTGGCATCGTCAAATCCAATTCGCCAAGCCTGAATCAGGGGACCAATCGTAATGTTGAGCCGACTACCTGGTGCACAACTGTGAGCTTTCCCTAATTCAATCAATTCATAGAGGTCTGGTGCCACAGGTACAGGCTGCACACCCGCGTTAAGATTGACTTCCATGAGCTCAGAAGTCAAATCATTGGCAGAAAAACGATCCTTGTACAGATAGAGCAACTCCTCCACCTGTTCCAAAATTGGTTGAGGGTCCTCATGCCAAATTTTGGTATCGATAAATGTCCCCATCAAATGAATGCGACGACTAGCTTCTGGCATTTTTGACAGCCTCCTTGATTTCTTGGTAAATAGCTTCATTTTCCTCTAACGAGTAAGAATTGGCTCCGCTAGCAAGTGGATGACCACCGCCTTCATGGCGTTTGGCAATTTCATTGATAACAGCTACTTTACTGCGCAGGCGAACGCGATAGGTTCCATTTTCTTGCTCCACGAAAATCGCCCAAGACTGCACATCTGCAATACGGCCTGGCGCCGAGACAATAGCTGCGGTCTCTGCATCTGTAACCTGATATTCTTGCATGAGAGCACGCGTCAACACAATCCGCGCAGCTCCATTTTCATCTACGTCCATATGGTCGTAAACATAGCCTGTCAACTTAGCAATCTTGGCATCCATTTCGTCCATTTTTCGAGAAATCGCTGAAAAGTCAAAGTTATACTGGTGCAAGAAACTTGCAACTTCAAAGGTTTTAGCACTTGTCGCGGGATAAAGAAAACGACCGGTATCTCCGACAATTCCTGCGTACAAAGAAGCTGCAACGGCTGCATCCATCTCCAAATTTTGCTCCATAGCTAAACGAGCAACCAACTCACTAGCTGAACTGGATTGGGTATCCACCCAAAGCAAATCTCCGTAGACATCATCATTGGGATGGTGGTCAATTTTAACCAAGAAATGTCCCTTGTCATAGCGGGCATCATCAATTCGCTCTGTATTGGCTGTGTCGACTACAATCACCAAGGCGCCTGCAAAGTCAGTATCCTCCACGGTATCCATAGTTCCAATCCAAGCCAAGGTTGGCTCTTGAAAACCTGTCGCTAAAACCCGTTTTCCAGGAAAATTCTTTTCAATCAGACCTTTCAGTCCCAATTGACTCCCGATAGCATCTGGGTCTGGGCGCTGATGACGGTGGATGATAATGGTATCGTAAGCTCTAATTTTTTCTATAATTTGTTCTTGAATCAACATGATTTCTCCTTTTTCACTTCCTCATATTTTAGCACAAAGAATAGGCTTTTGAAAATGTTTAGAATATGGTATAATGACAATACTATCTACATTTGGAGGAAATTATGGCACTGGCAAAAATTGTCTATGCGAGTATGACCGGCAATACAGAGGAGATTGCGGACATCGTCGCAAGTAAACTGGAAGAACTGGGGTTAGAAGTACACAACGACGAATGTACAACCGTAGAAACTGAAGAAATCCTTGACGCAGATATTATTGTCGTCGCGACCTACACTTACTCATATGGCGGAGACGGTGAGTTGCCAGACGAAATCGTTGATTTTTACACAGACTTGGCCGACTTAGACCTGACTGGAAAAATCTATGGAGTCTGTGGTTCAGGCGATACTTTCTACGATGACTTCTGTAAGTCAGTAGATGACTTCGACCTTATGCTCGGTTCACGTGGCGCAACAAAAGGCGCTGAAAATGTCAAGGTTGACTTGGCTGCTGAAGACGAAGATATTGCAAACTTGGAAAAATTTGCAGAAGATTTAGTTGCAAAACTTGGTTAAAAAAGTTGAGAGAAATCTCAACTTTTTTCTTGCCAAAATGATTGAAAAAGATTATACTTAACTAGTTAATTATAATTTAAGGAGGATGTCATGGCTAAAAAATCCAAAATCGCCCGTCATCAAAAACAATTAAAACTAATTGCACAATACGCTGACTTACGTAGAGAATTAAAGGAAAAAGGAGATTACGAAGCACTCCGTAAATTACCTCGTGACTCCAATCCAAATCGTCTGAAAAACCGCGACATGACCGACGGTCGTCCACACGCTTATATGCGTAAATTTGGTGTCAGCCGGATTACCTTCCGCGAATTGGCCCACAAAGGACAACTTCCAGGTGTCAAAAAAGCAAGCTGGTAAAAAAAGAGGGGTAGAAAAATCCTCTCTTTTTTGCTATACTTATCCAAAAATGGAGGATCTTATGGATTTAGAAGCAATTCGAGCGAACATTGACCGTGTAGACGAGGAATTGGTCGCCCTGTTGGAACAACGGATGGACCTGGTATCACAGGTTGCAACCTTTAAAAAGGAAAGTGGCAAAACCGTCTTAGACAATCAGCGTGAAGCTTTAGTGCTTGAAAAAGTGGCCAATCATGTAAAAAACGCAGATTACCAAGAAACCATTCGTGCAACTTTTGCCGATATCATGGCTCAATCACGCCAGTACCAAAAACAAAAACTCAACCGTCATGAAGAAAACTAAGCAGCTACTCCACATTCTACTAGCTAGTCTAGCTGTCGGAATTTGCGTCGGAGTCGTAAATACAATCTTCGGTCGCACTTTGTTGGCTATAGGAAATATTCGCGCTCACTACTTCCCTTACTTGATTCCTTTCTTGGCGCTGGCTGGGGCAGGCATTATCTGGGCCTATCACTACTGGGGACAAGAGTTGCAAAAAGGCATGGAACTTGTTCTCAAAGTTGGTCGCGGACAAGCTGATAATATTCCAAAAAAATTGATTCCTCTTGTCATGATTTCTACTTGGACAACACATTTATTTGGCGGATCAGCTGGTCGTGAAGGGGTGGCTGTCCAAATCGGCGCGACCATCTCGCATAATTTTGAAAAAAAATGGAAGTTCCCTGTAGAAAACGGCTTTTTCCTGACAACAGGTATCGCTGCTGGTTTTGCAGGACTTTTTCAAACACCACTTGCTGCTAGCTTTTTCGCCTTAGAAGTCCTCGGCAAAGGCAAATCTTCTTGGCAACAAGTTGCATCTATCTTAGTCGCTGCCTTCACAGCCAGCAGCACATCCCACCTGCTTGGTCTCGAGAAATTCACTCATCTTATGAGATTTCAGACCTTGTCATGGAAACACTGGTTGGGCTTGATGCTCACGGGACTCATTTTCGGTCTAATCGGCAATGGCTTTGCAGCTCTTTTGAAGCAAGCAAAAAAACTTGCAGCTACAATCTGGGCAAATCCTTACCTACGCATCGTCTTAGGCAGTCTGATTCTGTCTCTCATCTTCTTTCTAGCTCATCAGGGACGTTATTCTGGTCTGGGTACCAATCTGATTGAAGCTAGTTTGATGGGTGAGAAGATTTATCCTTATGATTGGCTGGTAAAACTCCTCCTAACCGTTGCTACTCTCGCGATTGGTTTTCAAGGCGGGGAAGTGACACCACTTTTTGCCATCGGAGCTAGCAGTGGCATCCTATTAGCAACACTTCTCGGTCTTCCACTGGAATTAACCGCCGCACTAGGCTATGCAGCTGTCTTTTCTGCCGCAACCAATACCTGGTTTGCACCAATTCTTATCGGCTGCGAAGTGTTTGGATTTGCAAATCTACCCTATTTTCTGATTGTCTGCAGCCTCTCTTATTGGACCTACCGAAACATTTCAATTTATCAATAAAAAAAACAAGTTTAGTTCCTCTAAACTTGTTTTTTTGCTTGCGCTTCAACCAGACTTACTAGTTTTCCTAGCCTCTTGATAAAAAGGACTCAATCCTGTCTAATGCAGAACTGAGTCCTTGATGTTGACTAAATGATTTGCTTGTAAAATCTATTCCAAATAAATGCTATTTATTCCTTCTTTCGGATTTTTATCAATCCAAATGCTGATAAAATAGATACTATTCCAAAGATGCTTAGGAAAGGACTTCGCGTAGTACCAGTTTGAGGAAGTTGCTTACTTACCCTTGGTTCTGGTGGGCTACTTGGAGTGTGATTTGTCGCTACTGGAGCTATCTTAGCAACAACTTTTTCATCTGAACCTCCAACAGATTTACCATCTAAAGCTTCTTCAGCCGCTTTCAGTGCAAGGAGGGCTTCATCGACTTCTGATTGAGTGACGTTAGTATTTGCCAAAACAGCTTGCGCTTCTCTGACAACTTGATCATAGGCAAGTTTGACCAATTGACTTGCTTGCTGATAGGTGGCAGCAGTCGCTTTCAATTCAAACGATTTCGCCACTAGACCTGATAATGCCGCTTTATCTACTGTTTTAGTTCCTACTAGGATCACTTCAGTTACAGCTTTTGTCACAACTTCATCAATCAAAACTTTACCATTCACACTTACCTGACGACGAAGACCTGCAATTCCAGCAACAAGTACTTGGCGCGTACCTGCAGGAAGATTGGCATCTGCTACCACTTGTGTTTCAAAAGGGATAACAGATTCTGTAGTGACAGCCTCTACTGGTTTCAATCCTTCTAAAGCTAATCGAAGGGCCTTAGTCGCTGCATCTACCTCTTCCTGAGTTGCTTCTTCATTGAGACGAACTGCTTGCGCAGTTTCTACAGCCGCTTTAAGCGCTTCTTGACTAGCATCTGTTTTATCAGTCGTATCAACTGATTGAGCATCTAATAAGGCTGTTAAAAGAGCTTCTTTTGAAACAGTTGGTTTGCCATCTAAGGCATTGCTTGCCGCAACTAGAGCTGCATAGGCCTTATCCACTTCAACTTGTCTAGCTGCACCATTTTGAAGAACAGCTTCAGCTACAGCATAGGCTGCACGGTAGGCATCTTTAAGGTTGCTTTGTGCGTTGTAGTAAGTTGGACTTGATAGAAGGTCATCGTATTTTGCTGTCTCTGCCTTAAGATTGCTTTTATCTGTTTCTTTACCATCAAGAGCTTGGCGAGCTGTTGCTACTGCTGTTGCCGCTGCATCAACTTCTGCTTGAGTCACTTTTTCATTTGCTAAAACGGCTTGCGCATTGCGGTAACTGTTGTTGTATGCTTCTTGTTTATCACCAGCAACATTATAGTATGCTGCACTTGGTTGAACAGAGTTGTAGGAGTCGCTCTCCGTTTGCAATACCGAGAAGTCAGTTACTTTTCCATTCAAGGCTTGACGGGCTACTTCAAGTTGTTGAAGTGCTTGATCAACAGCAGCTTGTTTATTTTTAGCTGCTAACACTGCTTTTGCTTCTGCTAGCGCCTTATCGTATGCAGCAATCAACTCTTCTGTTGCATTGTAATAAGTTGCGCTTGCTTTTACAGTATCAACTTGTGCTTCTTCAGCAGTCAACTGACGTTTGTCAACAAGGCTAAATCGGACACGATTGGTCAAACCTGGCGTGACGCTAAAGGCCAAATCTTCATAAATCTCAACACCTTCTGGAAGAGCCACATCAAGGGTGTAATTCCCAACATAGACTGCCTTACCATAGTCTGTTTCTGAGTAGCGCGCAGCTGGAATCTCATACACTTTGCCATCAGAAGCCTTAATACCAACCATTGTACCTTTTGGAAGAGCTTTGTCAAAATCAAGAAGAAGGTTTACTTTACTAAAGATGATTGCAAGAAAGCTGACTTCTTGAGAACTATCTGCCTCTGATAAGGTAACTGTCTTCTTGATTGCACCAGTGATTTCTCCCCATTCCTTGTCATAAAGGAAAACTTCTACAGTGTAGGTACCAAATGGAAGCATGAGCACGTCTGATTGTCCCGCATAACGTGGCAAATCAAGAACTGTGTTGCCTTTATCATCTTTCACAGCAGTTGTAAAATGCAAGCCAACAACATCATTTGAAACCACATCACGAACATTGACCCGAACAAGACCACGGTCATTTCCAATGCTAATCAAATCCGCAACTTTAGCCACTGAAACATTGCCCGCAAAGTCTTCCACACTGTAATAGAATCGACCAACATCAGCCTTATCAAGCGGAAGCGTGAAAGTTCCATCTGCATTTTGTTTTACAAATACCTTATTATCAACTAGCTTAACTTTTCCAGTATTGGCATTGTAGTCAATCGTACTTTCGATGCCATCACTATCTGCAACAAGGTAGAAGACACGTTCTCGATAAATACCAGACTCTTTCTCAATAGCTGGACGTGCTTTAAAGGCAAGCGTTGTTTTATCATACGTAGCAGTGGTGATAAACGGTTTTTCACGATCCAAGACAACATCAAAATTAGTCGTTTGTGTTCCCGCACCGACCACATCAGATGTGTAACTCACCACGTATTTATATTTGCCGTTTGGCAGATCATTCCCATCCTTATCTTGGCCAAACCATTCAGTTGTTCCAACTAAGGTTGATTTTGGACGATTTGGATTACCAGCATAGTAATTTTTGTTGCCACCTGTAGGCTCACTTGACCAAAGTGGATTTTTCAAGTCTTTATCATCCGCGGCATAAATAGTCGCTACCAAATCAGAATAGTTCCGGAAGAAGACACCTTTAAAGGCAAGTGCATCTTGGTTTCCATCACCATTTGGTGAAATGGCTAACTGAGGTTTCCCGTTAGCGTCTAGGTAAAGCAGGTTGGTTCCCTCATCTGTTTTAAAGGTTCCTAAAACTTTTAACTCAACAGGTGTTTTCTCATCTGTACTTGCAGCAGAGTAAACCGCTTCAGAACTTGTGCTAATCAATCCTGTCACATCGGCATTCCCAGCGATGACTTTATTTTTAGGAGTATAGTAGAAACCGCCTTTTCCATCTGCGACCAATTCATAAATTGGTTTTTCAGCGACGGGAACATCTTGGAATTTCCCTTTAAATCCAACAAATGGAAGACTGACAATTTCAGCGCTATCTACTGTATCAAGGAAACGAACAAAACCTTCTAAGAAGTAACCATTTGGCATTTCTTGACTCAATTGCGTTGCAAAGGTTGATGCATCGACTGAGATTGTAACTGTTTTGGCCTCACCAGCTTTGACCGTGATAGTTTTAGCGTCACTTGTTGACAATGCTCTTGGCTTAAGGGTGATTTTTCCATTTTCAATGCCGTCAGTTGTCAGATTCGTCACGTAATTCAGCGTTTTGTCTTCTTTGCTAATGTTGTGAACCGTTACGTCAAAGGTAAACCGAGCTCCTACATTACCAAGTGTCACGCTGCTATAGCCTTCGGAACCAGTAAGGTAAAGACCTGTTGTGATAGCACCATTCGTATCCACTAACCCTGCACCTTGCTGGCGCGGAGAAGTGAAGGCTTTGGCATCTGTATCATAGTGTGCTTTGGCCGTACTCATTAATAGATGCTTAATTAGGGTTTCTGTATCAGCTGGACTAAGGTCTGGATAGGCTTGTTTGAGGTATTGTTTTACCAAGGCCACAACACCTGCGACATGAGGAGTTGCCATACTTGTCCCGCTCATGTTGTCATACTCACCGTTATTGATGGATGAGTAAATGCTACCACCAGGAGCTGAAAGGTCTGGTTTCAATTCTCCATCAACTGATAAGCCCCAGCTTGTAAAGTCCGACATTTGATTAGCGACAGGATTGGCTGTTTTCTCAGAATTTCCGTTGAATTGGATTTTGTATTTCTCAGGATGAGCCGCTAATTCTTCTCCAAATTCAAATGGAATAAAGGCAGAAGGAATCAAGGCCCCGTTTCCTTCAATTTGCATGCTAATATTTGGCTGACCAGCTGTATGGTTGAAAATCACAACCCCTTCTGCTCCCTTAGCTGCAGCAAAAGCAATTTTTTCACTAAAGGTAATACCACCACGTTTGATTAGGGCGATTTTCCCTTTCAAGTCGACATTAGCTACTTCGTCAGCCGTTCCTGTACCAACAAAAACGTACTCGTACTCGCGGCCCTGCTCAAAGTTTTTAGCACTAACTTCTGGGTTGGTATAAGAACTTTTTCCGTTATTCAGTGCAGCATTGCCTTCCATACCGACCAAGTTGACCACCTTGTTCATCACCGTTGAGCTGTTATATGACGCTACTGAAATAACATCCCGCGTTGTTGATGGGTCTCCAACTAATCCGTAGTCTGGATTTTCCGCTAATGGGTTAGAATGGCTTGAACCAAATGCACCATCATTACCAGCTGCGATAACCACTGTAACGCCAGCTTTTCTTGCCATAGCAATGGCTTCTTGGATGGTATTATCCATATTGACTACTGAACCATTGGCAGAACCAAGACTCAGGTTAATCGAATCCGCTCCTAATCTAACCGCATCTTTAATGGCTTGCACATAAATTGCTGGTCCTGTTGTTGAGTGAACATCTGAGAAGACACGCATGAACATGACTTGCGCTTCTGGAGCTACGCCGTAAATGTATTCACCGCTGTTTGTTTTGGTTGGATTACCTGTAGCAATCCCTGTCACGTGCATACCGTGAGAATGCTTATCTGCCTCTTTAAGTTCAGTATTCACATCAACATAGTTATAACCAAAAATAACTTTATCATTGTACCACTGACCGTAAGAAATACCGGCTTCTTTTTTAGCCGCCTCTATTTCCTCTTTTGATTTGTACTTAGCCTTGCTGACATCACTGATGTGAAGAGCATCATGAGTCACATCAAGACCAGAGTCAATAATGGCAACGACAGTCCCTTGACCTTTGTAGCCACTATCCCAGACCTTGGGTACATTGATTATTTTATTCGTGTCAATACTTTGGGGTTTGGCCTCTTCTTTTTTAGGAATGCTTGATTCAGTTTCTGCGACATGATCGCCCTCAGTGGCTGCCGTTGTTTTGTCAACAGTAGCTGTAGTTGATGGTTTTTCAGTAGATGCAGCTGCTTGATTAGAGACTTTTGTCTCCTCTGATGTAACTGTAGTTTCTGACGCTGTTGGAGTTGCACTTGATTTAGTGGCCACCTCTTCAGATGGGCTCTCTGGTGCAGTTTCTTTTGCTGCTTCAGTGGATTCGCTTACTTCTGTAGCTACACTTGATGAATCAGCATTCTTAGCTGAATCCGTCGAAGTTACTTCATTAGCAGAACTTGCCGCCACTTCTGAAGTTGCATCAAGCGTTGGTGCTATATCATCAGCTTGATGTGTACTGGTAGCGGTCGTTTCAACTTCAGAAACAACAACTGGATTGCTAATGTCTGTCAACTGGTCAGCAGATACTTGTGAGACACCTGCAAAGAGGAAAACAGCACCTAATAATACAGATGCAACACCCACTTTGTACTTACGGATGGAAAAACGTTGATGCAATTTCATAAAGAACTCCTTTGTTTTCTTAAATAAACCTTAAATAGGTTATTTTCTATTAAAACACAAAATATTCTCAATTTCAACAATTTTTTGAAAATTCCGTCTTCGTTTTGTTATTATTTACAATAAATTTCATTTATTATTGCAGACTAGAAGTTATCCCTTTTGTGATGAAACGATGTATAGGCGTATAATGGCTACAATTTTAAGCCAAAATAAAGAGCGTTCTTTAAAACGCTCTTTATTTTCTTATTATCTCCCCTGTAGGAATCGAACCTACAACTAATTCTTAGGAGGAATTTGTTATGTCCATTTAACTAAGGGAAGTTCCCTTGTTATTTTACATTAAAGTTGAGCTGATTGCAAGATTTACTAATCTTTATGTGGATTTCTGTACTTGGCCATTTTCTTTTTGAAAATCTCGGCATTGGAGGGTGCGGTCACAGATATGGCATTGGCTCCTGCTTCAATGACTTCTTTGATACTCTCATCCGTCGGTCCCCCCGTCGCAATGATGGGCAAGTCTGGAAATTCCTGTCGGAGCTTTTGGACGACAGACGCCGTCTCGGGACCACATGAAACATTTACAATATCCACTCCTGCAGCCAATCTACTCTGAATATCCGCATCGGCTGAAACAACCGTATAGATAATCGGCACATCAATAAGGGCATCAATTTCAGCGATGGTACCCGCTTTCGTAGGGCCATTGACGACGACAGAAAATACTCCTTCTGACTCAGAAAACAAGCTCATATTAGCCGCGCGAAGTCCCGTGGTCAATCCGCCACCGACACCTGCCAATACAGGAACTGAGGATACCTGCATGATACTCTTTAAAATAGCAGGATTGGGGGTAAAAGGATAGACAGCTAAAATGGCATCTGCATTGTGATTGGCAATAATAGCCACATCTGTCGTAAATAAGATAGACTTGATCAATCGCCCGTAAATCGAGATTCCGGTTACTTCCTGGATTACTTCTGGAACAGTTACAATCTCCTTGCGTAGGTCTGACATTACTGAAGGTATTTTCATGACATTTCTCCTTTATCTGAGTGTACCACAATTTCTACAAATAGGAGCCTGAATGAACTAAAAAACTCTTCCCAATTGGAAAGAGTTTTGATCAGTCTGTAAATCTTGAAGATTAACGACGGATTTCTTTGATACGAGCTGCTTTACCTTGAAGAGCACGCAAGTAGTACAATTTCGCACGACGCACTTTACCGTAACGTACAACTTCAATCTTGTCAACACGTGGAGTATGGATTGGGAAAGTACGTTCAACACCGATACCACCAGAAATTTTACGTACAGTGTACATTTCTGAGATACCTTGACCTTTACGAGCGATGACAACGCCTTCAAAGATCTGAATACGTTCACGTGAACCTTCGACAACTTTCGCGTGTACACGAACAGTGTCACCAGGACGGAATGATGGGATGTCAGTACGAAGTTGACCTTCTGTCAAACTTTGGATCAATGGATTCATTTATTTTCTCCTATCTTTGTCAATCTTGAGCGCTTTTAAGCTCAGCGGATAAACTGTATTTTGTGTGTCCATTACACACTCCTAGTATTATAGCAAATCCTTAAAATCATGTAAAGTATTTTTTATTACAATTCATCTGCTATTTTATTGATTTTTCGCAGGCGATGATTGACGCCACTTTTGGTAATGGGGTTGGTCAAGGTGTCCGCCAACCGCTGAATGGAATAATCTGGATGCTGGATGCGTAGCTGGGCCACTTCTTGTAAGTCAAGAGGAAGCTGATCCAGACCAATCGTGTCGATAATTTTCGCAATATTGTTGATGGTTTTCATGCTAGCTGTCACAGTACGGGCAATGTTTGCGGTCTCCGCATTAGTTGCTCGGTTGAGATCGTTGCGTGTTTCTCGCAGGAGCTTGACATTTTCAAACTCGATTTTTGCATTTTCAGCACCGATGACCAGAAGAAAATCCATAATATCCTCTGCCCGCTGTAAGTAAGTAATGGTCCCTTTGGAACGCTCGATGACCTTGGCATCCAGAAGAAATTTTTGCAATAATTTTGCCAAATCCTCTGCATGATCGCTATAAACTGATGCGATTTCCAGCTGGTATTTCCCTTTTTCTGGGTCCTTGACAGAGCCACTCGCTAGAAATGCACCACGCAGGTAAGCCTGACTCCAGATATCATTTTCCAAAATAGTCGGTGAAATACCGGTCGCCAACCCAAAAAAGCTATCTGCCAAATGCAAATCATCTAAAATCTGATTGACATTTTGATCTAAAAATACGGTATAGACACGATTTTTACGCAGATTTGTCTTTTGATGATGACGGATATCCGCCTTGGCGTCATAAAAATGCCAGAGCATTTCATAAATGTGGCGCGCAATTTTAGCATTTTCAGTGGAAATGGATAGGGTCAGACTAGACATGGTCAATCCGAGACTTCCTGACAACTTGATGATAGCGGCGAGCTCAGTCTTGGCCATTTGCCCCTGAGCCAACAATTCTTCCTTGACTTGTACGGTAAAACTCATGCCCGCACCTGTATGATCTTGAGTAGTTCTTCGACCACCAGATCCCCATCATGGAAGGCTCCCCCATTTTCCAACCGAAGAAAATTAGAGGAAATCACGCGCTTGGCTTGACCCTGTAAGCCTGCAAAATCATGCTTGACCTGCACCAAATACTCATCGAATTGGTGGGTGTTCATGTACTCTGCTGGAACAGGTTCAATATTGACCAAAACTGTATCAATATTGTCTTGCCCCAAATGCTTATTGAGCACCCGCACATGGTCTGCATCAGAGAAAAACTCCGTCTCACCACGCTGTGTCATGATATTGCAGACGTAGGTCACATCTGCTGTCGTTTCACGCAGTGCTTGCCCAATCTCTGAAATCATCAAATTGGGTAAAATCGAAGTAAAAAGCGAACCGGGACCGAGCACAATCATATCGCTCTCCAAAATCGAATGAACGACCTTACGGCTTGCTGTCGGCTCATCATCGTTATAAGAATTAGTCACATAGACATGGTCAATCATTCCCTTATACTTGGAAATCTTGCTCTCTCCGACCACTTCATGCCCATCTGCAAAAACAGCGTGAAGGGTCAAGGCATTTTCGCTTGAAGGGTAAATTTTCCCCGTAGTATGGAAAAATTTGGACAAGAGCTGCATGGCATTGTAGGTAGAGCCCTGCATTTCTGAAATTCCTGCGATCAGAAGATTACCCAAAGGATGCCCTGCCAAGGCGCCATCTGTCTCAGCAAAACGGTACTGGAAAATCCGCTCATAAAGCTTAGGCATGTCAGACATGGCCAAGAGAACATTTCGCAAATCACCCGGCGGTGTGACCTGCAAGGCCTGACGAATTTCCCCTGAAGAACCACCATCGTCCGCAACCGTTACAATGGCTGTGATATCAACATCTTTATCTCGAAGACTCTTCAAGATAACAGGAACTCCCGTACCGCCACCAATAACGGTTATCTTTGGTTTTCTCATGAACGATTCACCGTTTCTTTCCGTCTATCTTTGTCACGGTGACTCAGGTTAACCATCCAGTTTTTCTCCAAATCATCCGCTAAGCGTTTAGCAAAAGCAACACTGCGGTGCTGACCACCTGTACATCCCACAGCAATGGTTAGGACTGACTTGCCTTCTTTTTGGTAGCCAGGCAAGATTGGCTCAATCAAGGCCAACAAATGACTGTAAAAGTCCTCTGACTCTTGGCAATCCATGACGTAGTTGTACACACCCTCATCTAAGCCCGTCTGGTTGCGCAGTTCTGGCAAATAATAGGGATTCGGCAAAAAGCGTACATCAAATACCAAATCCGCATCCAATGGCAAACCATACTTGAAGCCAAAAGAGACTACTTCTACACGGAAGGCAGGCTGATTATTGTGACTGGCAAATTGGTCTGCGATTTCCTTACGGAGATTGCGCGGTGTCAATTCAGTAGTATCAATCACATTTTGGCTCATATTTTTCAAAGGCGCCAGCAATTCACGCTCCAACTGGATACCATCCAGCACCCGACCATCAATCGCTAGTGGATGTGAACGGCGCGTTTCCTTATAACGGGCGACCAATTCACCATCTGTTGCATCTAAAAATAGAACCTTAAAATTCACCTCATCATCTGCTTCAATTTCATCCAAAATCTGACGAATTTCCGCAAAAAATGACCGGCTACGCATATCCACTACCAGTGCTAACTTATCATTGTCCTGACTGTGACGAATAAGCTCGATAAACTTGGGCAAAAGTGCCGGTGGCATATTGTCCACCGTAAAATACCCCATGTCCTCAAAAGACTGGATAGCAACTGTTTTCCCTGCTCCGCTCATCCCTGTTACGATGACCAATTGCAATTGTTTAGACATTCTCTTTCTCCCTTCTCTCCAACTCTTTTACGACAACTTCCTGCTGTTTCTGCAATGCTTCCATTTGTAGACTCAGGCTTGCCAACATCTCTGTTTGTAACTTCTGAATTTCCAATAAATCCGTCTGATCCTGTTGCACCAAGTGGTCAATTTTCTTATGCAAGAGCCGAACTCCTTCTTCAGAACGTTTGTTGACCCGATAATCATTCTTAGCTTGAAATCGGTCATAATCCGAAGCACGGTTTTGGCTCATCATAATCAAGGGTGCTTGAAGCGCCGCAATCGTTGACAAGGCCAAATTCAGCAAGATAAATGGATAAGCATCAAACTGAATCCCCCACGGATGAAGTACATTGATAGACATCCAGACAGCCATCAGCACTACAAAGCTAATGATAAAGGTCCAAGAACCGCCAAATCGAGCTACCTCGTCCGCTATACGCTGGCCAAGTGTCGCCTTTTGCTCCCATTCTTCCTGAACATCAACCGTCTCATACTGAGAATGCTCGCTAACATCGTAAACCGTCTCACGCACATATTCATTTTTCTTATTTGCAGACTCAATAATATTCCGTAAATACTTCACTTGATAGTGAGCTAGCTCCTCATGGCCGATGGTTGTCTCTTCTGTCCATTCATCATGCTCTTTCAATATCAGATGACGCAACCGACTATCTAGCGTGGACAAAGAAATCCCCTTTGAATCACGCTTTTCTTGGATAATACCTGTTTTATGTTCCATAACAAACCTCTACCCATTGATTATATCAAAAAAGCCCCTCTTTGTAAGGTAAAGAAAGGCTGTTACTTGAACTAGTTGCCGAGATAAGCGATGACTTCGATTTCTACCTTGACATCACGCGGAAGTCGTGCCACTTCAACCGCTGAGCGTGCAGGAAATTCAGCAGAGAAGGCTGTCGCATAGACTTCGTTAAAGGGAACAAAATCATTCATGTCCGCCAAGAAGCAAGTTGTCTTGACAACATGGTCAAAATCTGTCCCAGCTTCTATTAAAATCGCGCGGATATTTTTCAAAACCTGCTCCGTCTGTTCTTGGATGGTTTCACCCACTACTTGACCTGTTTCAGGAGATAGGGGAACTTGACCTGATGCAAACAAGAAATCGCCAACAACCTTGGCCTGGACATAGGGACCAATGGCTGCAGGTGCATTATCAGTATGGATTGTCTTCATATATTGTTACCCTCTTTTCATGTTTTTTATATTATAGCAAAAAAATGCAAACCATACATTATTTAAGCAAGGTTTCATCTCCGCAGTTCCAATTTCTGCCAAATTGATCCGCTTCCTCAATGGCTTGGGCAAAGCGTGCAGGTTCAAATGGGGTATTGCGGTATTCATCTGTATTTACAGCCGCAGCGACGATAGCTGGAATATCTGCCACTGTCAAACTCATATCCGCCAAGGTCAGTGGCAACTGAAGGGACTGATTCAATCGTGCGATTTTTCCTAACTGCTCTCTTTCTTCAAAGTAGGCATGCATAACCATAATCCCAAAAGCAACAACAGCACCGTGCAAGTGCTTGCGACTTTCTTTGACAACCGTTGTCCCATTGTAAAAGGCATGAGCATGGCAAGTTGTCAGGTCGAAGTCAGGCTGAACAACTAGATTAGAAGCGTAGGCCGTTGACACGATAATAGCTAGGGCAACTTCCTCAACCGCAAAACTAACTTGGTGATTGGCAACGTCCTCTAGGGCTTGAAAACCGTATTGGTAGAGGGCATCAAAAGAAGACTGAGCAATGGCTAAGCCTAATTTTGCTGTATGAGGCGCCACAAATCCTCTATCAACTGCATTGGTTACCGCACGTGTTACCTCTGGTCCTTTTGATAGACCATCGCCGATTCCCGCCCAGAAATAAGCTGACGGAGCTTGGACAAAGACCCTGGTATTGATAAATGTGTGAAGGGGTGGCTGAGCATTTCCATAGTAGGCAAAAGAATGGTCATCGTTGTAAATAACCGCTAGACCAGTTCCCGCAGCGCAAGTCGAGCAAATAGTTGGAATGGTTAGCAGATTTTTCCTACACTCCTTGGCCACCATCTTGGTCACGTCCAAGGCTTGCCCTCCACCTACTCCGATAATCACATCCGCTTCCTGAACAAGCTCATAACCCACCAAAGTATCAATAGCTGATTGGGTAGCCATTTTCCCATATACCAAGCTACCTAGATAAGTAAATCCTCCTGTCAGTAAGAGTTCCTTCACTTCCTTTTCAACTGCTGCTAAGGCACGTTCTCCCCCTATCAGCACGACTTTTTGAAATTGGTAACGGTGCAACACTTGAGGCAAATCCACAAAAGCGTCTACCCCATAGCTATAATTGATCATTCCTTGCATAAGTTCTCCTTATATTTTTTAGGTGTTCAGTTATGAAAAAAGGAGAAAATTCTCCTCTTGTCATTTATTAAGGTTTAATACGGTGAAGCATACGTGGGAATGGAATGGCTTCGCGGATGTGTTTTGTACCCGCTACGAATGTTACCATACGCTCGATACCAATACCAAATCCACCGTGTGGAACTGAGCCGTATTTACGGAGGTCAAGGTAGAATTCATATTCTGACTTGTCCATTTCAAGAGCATCCATCTTGGCAACGAGGGCATCGTAATCGTCCTCACGCATAGAACCACCGATGATTTCTCCATAACCTTCTGGTGCCAACAGGTCCGCACAAAGCACGCGCTCTGGATTGCCAGGAACTGGCTTCATGTAGAAGGCTTTAAAGCTTGCTGGGTAGTTAACTACAAAGGTTGGTACGCCAAAGTAGTTTGAAATCCATGTTTCGTGTGGTGAACCAAAGTCATCACCGTGTTCGATTGGCTCATAATCTGTATCTTCATCGTTTTGATGAGCCTGAAGAAGGTCAATGGCTTCATCATAAGGCACACGTTTAAATGGTTGAGCAATATAGCTCTTCAAGAGTTCCACATCGCGTTCCAAAGTTTCAAGAGCTTGTGGCGCACGGTCAAGGACACCTTGGATAAGCGCTTTTACATAAGCTTCTTGAAGGTCAAGCGACTCATCATGATTAAGGAACGAATATTCCGCATCCATCATCCAGAACTCAGTCAAGTGACGGCGTGTTTTTGATTTTTCAGCACGGAAAACTGGACCGAAGTCAAAGACACGTCCAAGAGCCATAGCACCAGCTTCAAGGTAAAGCTGACCAGATTGGCTCAAGAAGGCTGGTTGACCAAAGTAGTCTGTTTCAAACAATTCAGTTGAATCTTCCGCTGCATTTCCTGACAAGATTGGGCTGTCAAATTTGATAAAGCCGTTTTGGTCAAAGAACTCATAAGTTGCGTAAATAATCGCGTTACGGATTTGCATGATGGCCATCTGTTTACGTGAACGCAACCACAAGTGACGGTTATCCATCAAGAAATCTGTCCCGTGCTCTTTTGGTGTGATCGGGTAATCTTGTGACTCACCAATAATTTCGATATCCGTAATATCCAACTCATAACCGAATTTTGAACGTTCGTCTTCTTTGACAATACCAGTCACGTAGACAGAGGTTTCTTGACTGAGACGTTTGACAGTGTCAAACTTGGCTGCACCCTCTTCTTCACCAAATTTTTCAAGGAAGTTTGGTTTGAAGGCGACACCTTGGAAAAAGGCTTTCCCATCACGCAACTGGAGAAAGGCAATTTTCCCTTTTCCTGACTTGTTGGCAACCCAAGCGCCGATGGTCACTTCTTGACCAACATGGTCTTTTACATCAATAATCGATACTAATTTTTTAGACATATTTTCTCATTTCTTCTTTATAATATTTTAAGCTTTTTCCATAAATTCTTTCAATCGACGAACAGCTTCTTTCAAGGTATCCATATCCGTCGCATAACTGAGGCGAACATTTTCTGGAGCACCAAATCCCGCACCCGTTACCAAGGCAACACCCGTTTCTTCAAGGATAGCATTGGTAAAGTCTGTCACGTCTGTAAAGCCTTTGATTTCCATGGCTTTCTTCACATTTGGGAAGAGATAGAAGGCTCCTTGCGGCTTGACAACTTCAAATCCTGGAACTTCACACAAGAGCGGATAAATGGTATTGAGACGTTCTTCAAAAGCTTGACGCATGATTTCAATCGCATCTTGTGGACCTGTAAAGGCTTCAATAGCTGCATACTGCGCTACTGTTGTCAAATTCGATGTTGTTTGACCAATGATTTTTGACATGGCCCCGATAATCTCACTATCTCCAACCGCAAAGCCGACGCGCCAACCTGTCATGGCATAGGTCTTGGCTACACCATTGATAACAATGGTCTGCTGGCGAATTTTCTCTGACAAACTAGAAATCGGCACAAATGGATTGCCATTGTAAACGAGGCGTCCATAAATATCATCAGCCAAGATGAAAAGATCGTGGGCTACAGCCCAATTTCCAATCGCCTCTAGCTCTTCTGCAGTATAAATCATCCCGGTTGGATTAGAAGGGCTATTGAGCAAAAGAACCTTGGTCTTGTCTGTACGAGCCGCTTCCAGTTGCTCAACTGTGACTTTGAAGTTATTAGCTTCTGTTGCATCAACAAAGACAGGTACACCTTCAGCCATCTTAATCTGATCCGCATAAGAAACCCAGTAGGGCGTTGGAATCAAGACCTGATCGCCAGGATTTAAAACAGCCATAAAGAAAGCATAGAGGACATACTTTGCCCCCGTTGCCGCTACAATTTGATTGGTCGGAACGGTGTAGCCGTAAAACTGCTCCATATAAGAAGCGATGGCTGCCTTGAGTTCTGGTAAACCACTAGCCACTGTATAGAAACTTGCAGAGCCATTTTGGATAGAAGCAATGGCTGCATCTTGGATATTTTTCGGTGTGACAAAATCGGGCTCACCCAGTGTCAAACTCAAAATATCACGCCCTTGTGCCTTCAAGTCCTTGGCTTTTGCACCAGCTGCTAAGGTAACGGACTCTTCCATGGTCAATACACGATTGGATAATCTTGTCATATGCCCTCCTTCTTAAACAAATTTCCTGTTTCAAATTCGATTAAATAATAATTAGTTACAGATTTCACTTCCCAAATGGTTTTTCCACCTTCGTGACCCAATACTGTTTTTTCAATCTTAGTAGCCCCGTTTTCTTTTGCAACCTTCTCAGCATCCTCTTTTGAAATTCCTTGGGAGGTCTGGTAGACAAAAATGTCCGAAGACTGCTTGGGAACCAGCACAAAGACATCTTCTTGTTTGGAATTTTTCCCTACTATACTGTAGTACGTCTCGCTACCATTATAGATATCTACCTGCTTTATGTCACCAAAATCAACATAGCGCTTGGCCACCTGAACTGCCTTTTCACGCGCCGTCACAAATGGTTTCGCTGAGGATTCTAAGATAAAAAATACAGAAAATAAACAGGCCGCAAAGAGTATAAAAATACCAAGCAACCATTGCTTGTAGCTAGCTTTCACACCCTGCTCCTCTGCCCTTTTCGATTTTTTCATAATAGTCTCATTATACTACAACTTGCGAGAAAATGCCATTTGTCAGAGGATTATTGAGGATTTTTCTTGAATACTAGCTAGATGATTGAAAAATCTAGCTTTTTCTCATAAAATAGAAACATGAAAGAAATTGAAACAGCATTTAACAATAATAAATCAGCCCTCCACAGCCTCGTTGTCTTCCACCGAGCAGCCAACACCATCAGCCGCCAAGAGTTGGAAACCATCAAAAAACACAATCTAACGGTTTGCCAATTTGGCGTAATGGAAGCTCTTTATAACAAGGGAGACTTGCGCATCCAGGACTTAATTGAAAAACTCCTCAGCACTTCTGGTAATATGACCGTTGTCATCAAAAATATGATTCGCGATGGCTATATCACAAAAGTACAAGACGACTGCGACCGTCGTGCCGCTCGCATTCATTTGACTGACTTCGGTCGGGAAACTATCGAGAAAATCCTCCCTGAACACTACAACCATATCGGGGAAATTTTCGAGGTCTTATCTGAAGAAGATCGGGAAAATTTAATCACTATTCTAAAAAAATTCAAAAACTGAGTCAATTTTGTTGCTAATTAGTGATATTTATTTTATACTCTATTCATCAAATAAAGTTTAGGAGAAAACATGTTCAACAAACTTGTTTCGTTCTTCAAGAAAGAAAAGGAGTCAGAAATGGCAAATATCTTATTTATCTCAGGTTCACTTCGTGAAGGTTCATTCACTAGCCAATTGGCAGCAAATGCTGAAAAAGCTCTTGAAGGAAAAGCTACTGTTACTTACCTTGACTGGGCGCAAGTTCCAGTTCTTAACCAAGACTTGGAAACACCCGTTCTTCCAGCCGTTCAAGCTGTCCGTGATGCTGTAAAAGCTGCTGATGCTGTCTGGGTATTCTCACCAGTTTACAACTTCTCTATTCCAGGTTCAGTGAAAAACTTGCTTGACTGGTTGTCACGTGCAGAAGACCTTTCAGATCCAAGCGGTAAATCTGCTATCGACTCAAAAGTAACAACTGTATCATTGGTTGCTGCTGCAGGTCATGACCAAGCTGCTGCTATCTACCGCGACTTGTTGCCATTTATCCGCACAAACTTCGTAGACGACATCACTGCCGTTAAAACAAACGGTTCTGCATGGGCTGACGGCAAATTGATCTTGGAAGAGGAAGCTCTTGCTCAATTGAACAAACAAGCTGAAAGCTTCTTGGCTGAAATCAACAAATAATCACATATACCTGGGACAGCCGTCCTGGGTTCTTTTTTTAAAATCAACTTCTTGCTAATTAGTGATAATTACGTTATACTGTTTTCTGTAATATTATAAGAGGAGACTTATTTATGTCATTTTTGAAAGCATTGGAAAACCGTCGTTCAGTCTACGTTCTCGGTCGCAACACTGAAGTTACTGATGAGAAAATCGTTGAAATATTGAAAGAGGCTGTACGTCAATCACCATCATCATTCAACAGCCAATCTGCTCGTGTCGTTATCTTGTTGAACGACCAAGTAACTACATTCTGGAACGAATTGGTAGCTACTGATCTTGAAGCAACTATGGTCGCTCAAGGTGTACCTGCTGATGCGATTGCAGCTACAAAAGAAAAATTGGCTATGTTTGGTAACAGCAAAGGAACTGCTCTTTTCTTCGAAGACCAAGATGTTGTGAAAGGTCTCCAAGAAAACTTCCCGCTTTACGCTGAAAACTTCCCAATCTGGTCAGAACAATCAACTGGTATCGCTTCTGTCAATGCTTGGACTGCACTTTCAGCAGAACTTGGCCTTGGTGCAAACTTGCAACACTACAACCCAGTTATCGACGCTTCTGTAGAAAAAGCTTATGGCGTTCCTGTAAGCTGGAAACTTCGTGGTCAATTGAACTTCGGTTCTATTGAAGTAGCCCCTGAAGCAAAAGACTTCATGGCTGACGAAGACCGTTTCAAAGTGTTTAACTAATCTAATCAAAAAACTAGGACCTCCGTCCTAGTTTTTTAGTTATCTGCTGGGCGAACGAAGACCAATTTTCGTTCCTTGGATAGTTCTGGATGATAGACAAAACCGTCTACGGATAGAGATTCTATCTCTTCTATGGACTCAACATTCTTTTCGGCCATGAGTGATAAAAAGCGTCCACGTCCTTTTTTGGAAATGGTTGAGTGAATCTTGCACTGGCCGTTTTTTTCTTCCATAAAGATGAGCTTGACCATCCGTGATTGGACTTTCGGAGAAAATACGCCCTCAAATTCGGAAGACATCAGCGAGATGAAAAACGTATCCTCTCCGATTGATTGGTCAAATTGCTGGCGCCAAAATTGTTTGAGCGACTGTTTTCCTATTTTTAAGCTCCCTTGAAAATCCAAACGGTGGGGCGAAATCAGGTCAAAGACATTGATAACTCCGTAGAAACCAGTTGCGATAAAGGCATTCTGACGCAGATAGTTTTCCTCTTTTTCAGACAAGTCTGTCCGCTTCATATAGCGGTACATGAGACCATCGTATAACTGCCAAGCTGGATAAGACTTAGCTTGTCCGCTTTCGATTCGCTGCCAACGGTCCCACTCTAACTGTGCCTTTTCTAGCTTGATTTTATAAAAAGCAGCCAACTCCTCTTCACTCATCTTCCCAAGGCTGGCTAAAACTTGCTGACTGGCTGGCGACAGAGTTTGAAAAGGTTGCGGGTCTAGGTTGGTATTCATTTCTTTGGCGTTTGGAAGTACTATTTTCATAAGATGATTATAGCATAGGATTTTCTTTTCATAAAAATTTTGTTTCTTCTTGCTTTTTATTTTTAAAAATGATATTATCTGGTTATTAAAACTAGATAAACAAGAGGTGATAATATGAATCTCCCAAATTGGCAAGAACTGCCACAATTGGACTTGTACTTGGACCAAGTCTTGCTCTACGTCAATCAGGTTACCAGCTCTGCTATTTCCAAAAAAGACAAACAGCTAACTTCCGCCATGATCAATAATTATGTCAAGCACGGTATTTTGCCCAAGCCAATCAAGAAAAAATACGGCCGTAGCCAAGTGGCTCGTCTGATTATCCTCAGTCTATCAAAATCCGTCTTTCAACTGCCAGATATTGTCGCTATGATTGAGCAATTGTCGCAAGAACGTGCGGCTAATCTACTTTATGACGACATGATTAACTGTCTAAACGGGCAAACTGCTGAGCAGACACACCCACTTATCACCCGAGCATGTGAGACCATTCAGGCTTACCAAGCAACCCTATGCCTAATCGAATCTTTGGAGGAGACCAACCATGAACCACAGTCTTAAACTATCTCAACAACTGTCCTTTGGCGAAGAAGTCGGCAATGCTGTTACGCACGCTGTCAGCGCCCTGGTCATGCTCTTGCTCCTCCCATTTAGCGCTACCTACGCCTATAATCATGCTGGCTTTACGCAGGCTCTTGGCGTATCGATTTTTGTTATCAGTCTCTTTCTCATGTTTTTGTCCTCTGCTATTTACCACTCAATGTCTTATGGTTCTGTCCACAAATATGTCCTGAGAATCATTGACCACTCCATGATTTACATTGCTATCGCGGGCTCTTATACACCGGTTATTCTAACTTTGATGAACAATTGGCTGGGCTATCTGATTCTGACCATCCAGTGGGGGACAACGATTTTCGGGATTCTCTACAAGATTTTTGCCAAAGAAGTTAATGAAAAATTCAGTTTAGCACTCTATCTCATCATGGGCTGGCTGATTGTTATCATCTTCCCAGCTATCATTCTCCATACAGGGCCAACTTTCTGGATTCTCATGATTCTTGGCGGATTATCTTATAGTATCGGAGCCATTTTTTACGCTAAGAAAAAGCCCTATTTCCACATGATTTGGCATCTCTTTATCATCTTAGCTAGTCTTTTGCAGTATGGAGCGATTGTCTTTTATATGTAAAAAATAACCTAGGACTTTGTCCCGGGTTATTTTATTTTTTCAAGACTTGTTTGAAAATAGGATACAAAACTGGAACGGCGATAATCGTTGCAAGAGCTGACCCATAGGAACCTAAGATTTTTACCAAGGCCAAGCCAAAAGCCACTCCAACAGTCGTTCCGCCGACTAAACTTCCCATAATCGTATACTTGATGAGGTTGAGAATGATTTTTGTCACGGCCGCTAACACACCCACGGCAATTACATTGACAGGTTTGTCATTCTTTTTCAAGCCTTTTTCATAGGCAAAATAAAGAACCAAACAGACAATCAAGGATTCTAAAATCGTTATCCAAACCACCGATGCATAACCTGTCACCAAGTCAAAAATTCCCAATCCCAGAGCTGCAGCTGTCGCTCCTTTTTTGGCACCAAAAAGCAAAACTCCCACGACGACCAAGGCATTGCCAAAATGAATAAATTGCGCTCCGACTGGAATTCTCAAAGCGTAAACACTGACAAATATCAATGCTGCAAATACACTAGTTTCGACTAAATCTCGTAATCCAAGTTGTTTCATCCTTTATTCCTTAACTGTTCAAATTGCTGACTTAACTTCGCCAAATGAGGCTCAAAATAAACACCGTACTTTACATCACGCGCCAACTGGCTTGTGGAGACTAGGCTAGCCTCCAAAAAATCCAAGACCTCTGGAAGAGCCGTTTCAAACGCAAGATTTTCTACAACTATTGCGGCTACCAAAATCGCAACAATATCACCCGTCCCAAAGAAATGATAGGGTAATTGCCTTGTCATGTGGTAGGAGATTTTGTCCTGTCTCACGTCATAATAAGCCAAACCAATCTCCGATTCATCAAAGGAAACGCCCGTTAGAATAACATGTTGACACCCAAAATCCGCTAATTTCCGCAATAGATGCTCAATCTCGTCTCGTCCATAATCCTCTCCTAGATAGGCAGAATCGGTCAAAAGAGCAGCCTCTGTCAAATTGGGCAGCAAAATAGTTGACTGCCTTGCTACTTGGCGCATAGACGCTACATAGTCCTGGTCAAATCCAGTATAGAGTTTCCCCTTGTCTCCCAAAACCGGATCTAAAATGATGGGCACATTTTCATGCTGAGCATAGACTTGTAGCTGCTCCAGCAATTCAGCTGACCGACAATAACCGATTAACAATCCATCCAAGGTCAATTCCAGTTGCTGCCATTGAGTCAAATAATCCTTAACCAACCATGCCATATCTGCCACTGCTACAGCAGGAAATCCACCTGTATGCGAAGAAAGTAGAACAGTTGGTAGAATAGCGGTCTCTATCTGACAGGCTGCCAAAATCGGCAAACTCGCTGCCAAGGCAACTTTTCCAATCCCTGGTAAATCATTTGCCACCAGTAAACGCTTGGTCATAAGTACCTCCTTCTACTATTAAAATTATTGTAAAGTAAAGCATCTTGAGGTACAATAGAGGAAAATCTTATCTGTACGGGGACAGTTATGCAAAGAAAATACCAAACCATCATTGAAGACATTATCAAGGGAATCGAGGCGGAGCAATTTAAGCGAGGGCAAAAAATGCCTTCTATCCGTAAGCTTAGTCAAGAGTACGGTTGTAGCAAGGACACCGTTCAAAAAGCCATGTTGGAACTCAAATACCGCAACAAAATCTATGCTGTCGAAAAAAGTGGCTATTATATTTTAGAAGACAAGGAATTTCAAAAAGAAAAAGGAACCGTCAATCCACAGGATTTTCAGCACTTGGCTTATGATGATTTTCGCCTCTGCCTCAATGAAAGTTTGATTGGTCGGGAAAATTATCTCTTCAACTACTACCATCAGCAAGAAGGGTTAGAAGAATTGATTGACTCTGTCCAAACCTTGCTAGTTGACTATGACGTTTACGCTAAAAAGGAGCAAATTGTCATCACAGCCGGTAGCCAACAAGCTCTCTACATCCTCTCACAGCTGGATCTGGGAAAGGAAAATGGACAAATGCTCTTGGAAGAACCGACCTATCATCGGATGAAGGACTTGCTAGACGGACAAGGCTTACCTTATCAGATCATTGAACGCAACCTAGACGGAATTGACCTTGAAGAGTTGGAAGGTCTCTTTCAGACCGAAACGATTTCCTTTTTTTACACCATTCCCCGCCTCCACAATCCACTTGGAACCTCCTACTCGGACAAGAAAAAAAAAGAAATCATTCGTCTCGCCCAGCGCTATCAGGTTTACATCATCGAGGATGACTACTTGGCTGATTTTGACCAAGAAAAGCAGGTACCACTGCACTATCTGGATACTGAGGAGCGTGTGATCTACCTCAAGTCCTTCACCACCACTCTATTTCCTGCCCTTCGTATCGGTAGCGTTGCCCTCCCACGCCAACTAGTCGCTCCATTTCTACACTACAAGGGGCTCATGGACTACGATACCAACCTCATCATGCAAAAGGCGCTGTCGCTTTATATTGACAATGGCATGTTTGCCCACAACACCCGACTTCTTCGAGAATCAGCCCATATTCGCCAAGAAGAAATGAAAACAATCCTCTCTAGAAATGAGATCCCCATCCCCTATCAACTGGGGCATGGACAGGTCATTTTCCAGCTAGCGGTACAGGATTTGACAGCACCTATCAAACACAGCCAACTCCCACTGCAATTCATCTACAGTTCAGACTGGGTCTATCTCATTCTTCCCTACAACAAGAATTTCGCAGCAAATGTCAAAACTCTGACACAAATCATCATCAATAAACACTAGTTTGATTCTAGTGTTTATTTTATTTTTAATTCAATATTGATTTTTCTAAAATTTTTATTTATACTTTATTCAAGTAATTACTTTATTTTATTTCAAGTTATTTTTTGAGGTATGTTATGAAGAAAATTTTTTCCAATCGATTATTCATCAGTAATCTAGTTGCTGACTTGCTGTCCAACTTTGGCGATGTGCTTTACTACATGGCACTGATGACCTATGTTATCGCTCTTCCAAAGGCAAATTTTGCTCTGGCCATCGTTTCTCTTTCTGAAACCTTGCCGACTTTTAGCCGTTTGTTCACCTACCACTGGGCAGATAAGAGTCCAGACAAGGTTCGCGGCATTCAGCTAACCCTCCTTTTTCGAATCGTCCTTTTCATTCTGTTGGGATGTATCATGCGGTTTGAGCCTGCACTCTGGATTGTCCTAGTAGCTGCTATTTTTAACTTTCTGGCTGATATAGCTGGGCAATATGAAAACGGCCTCTACATTCCCATCAGTCTGCGTGTGGTTTCCGATGAGGATCGGCAAGAATTTATGGGATTTAGCCAAAGCATCGGTATGGCCGCTATGATTCTCTTCCAAAGTAGCGGTGCTATCCTGATTACCTGGATGTCCTTTTCACAGCTAGCATTCTTTAACGCTCTGACTTTTTTGATTCCATTTTTCATTATCACGGCTAATAAATCACGCATTGAAAAACGATTTGCAGAAAATCCTTTACCAACCGTCGAAAAGAAAGATGAAAACCAGCATTTGCTGGCTAGTATGAAATCAACTCTAGTAACGGCTATTTCTGCCTTAAAAACAATTCCTGACATCCGCACGAGTATGGTGGTTATCCTGATTTTAAATGCACTTCTGTCTAGCCTTTCCGTTCTTCTGACCCTCATGATGAGCCAAGTCCCGAACTTCATCCTGATCAGCCCTGCTACAACCTTGGCCACCTTGACCATCACAATGATGGTGGGCAATATCTTAGGCGGCATTCTCACCATGAATCTCCTCAAAAACATGTCCATCATGAAAGCTATCCGTGCTAGTGTCTGCTTAACCTGTCTGATGTTGGGAGCTTTTGCACTAGGAAATATCTATCTCATGCTGGGCTTTCTTCTCCCCCTTGGCATCCTCGCTGGTGCCATCAATCCAAAATTTGATACTCTTATTTACAACCAACTTCCCGAAGAACAGCTGACTACCATTATCGGAGGTATTTCCACCTACTTCCAACTAGGCATGGTGGGCATGCAATTCATCTTGTCTGGTCTTGTCCTGATCCTATCCGCCAAAACCCTCGCCCTAGTCTTGCTCTTGCTTTCTCTCCTTACTTTGGGATATACTATGAAGAGAAGAAATCTTAGAAAGTAACACTTATGGAATTTATACATTATTCACATCGCAATCGGATAATGGATTTTATCTATTTGCCGTCTTTGCTCACTATTGACTACGAAGACATGGATATGACCGCTAAGGAAAAGGAAGTCTGTGCCGATGTCCTTGCCGACATGGTTCACATCAAGCATTTTTTAGAGCCTTTTACCGACCGTATCACTAAATATTTCCGCGGCAACGAAGGCACGCTCTACATTGATTTTCTCTACCGCTATTTGCTTGAAAAGGGGCATGACCCAAAGGATATGGAGGAACTCTATCAATTGCTGCTACAGTTGACAGAGGAAGAATTATCCGAAACCTACCTTTCCTTTCTGACGGATGGCAATAAAACCAGTATCAGCGACCATGAAATCTTCGATTTAATCGAAGAGCGTGTTCCCATTGAGAGCAGGCGTTGGGCTGTGTTTTGGAACTATCACCATTTGCCAGAAACCATCGAGGGAATGATTGCCTTCTACAAGGAAGCCCTCCCCCTCTACCTCCCTTTTTACGAACACTATGCCGACGAGGTGGAAGAATTTCAGCAAACGCTGGACATGGAAGCTCTTTACAACGACGCGAATTTTAACGTTATGGGCTTTCTGCAGTCAAACCAGCAAACGACTTGCCTGGTCTTCATTCGCTCGCCACTTCATCTGGCCAATATTTTGATAACAGATGATAAAGACTCCAGCCGGCCAGCCTACGCCGTTATCTATCCACGCATCGAGGTCTTCATTGCTAGTCGAATTACCATCAACAAGGATAGCGTTGGCTCTGTATTAAAAGTTCTCAGCGACCCAGTTCGCTATGACATTTTAAAATTGCTCTATCAGGATGTCCAAAAGCACAAGGATATTGCAGAGCGACTAGGCACGACTGCGGCAAATGTCTCCTTTCACATCAGCAAAATCATGGATGTCGGTCTCTTCAATCTTCCTGATTATTCTGAAAAAAAATACAAGTTGAACAAGAAACTCTTAAAAGAATGCCTTGACTTCATTGCGCATGATTTTGATTTATAAAAAATACCTAGGATGGTTTCCTAGGTATTTTCTTATTCCAACATACCTGCTTGGAGCTGGTACATTTTTTGATAGGTGCCGCCGAGAACCAGCAATTCCTCGTGCTTGCCAGATTCGATGATTTCTCCCTTATCCAAGACATAGATACAATCCGCATCTTGGATGGTTGACAAGCGGTGTGCGATGGCAATAGTCGTGCGACCTTGACGCATCTTCTTGAGTGAGGACTGGATAATTTCCTCCGTTTCCGAGTCAATATTCGCCGTTGCTTCGTCCAAAATCAGAATCTTGGGCTGAGCAGCCACCGTCCGTGCAAAGGCCAGCAATTGCCGCTGACCGGAAGAAAGAGTTGTCCCGCGCTCTGTCACAGCCTGGTCGTAGCCGTCTGGCAATTCTTGGATAAAGTCATGAGCATCGACAAACTTGGCCGCCGCCTCAATATCTGAGCGCGTCAACTGGTCTTGGTACATTTTGATATTGCTCTCAATGGTCCCGTGATAGAGGAAAGGGTCCTGCAGAACCAGACCAATATTCTGACGCAATTGAGCTTGACTATAATCCTTGATATCTTGACCATCAACCAAAATCTGACCACGGTCAAATTCATAGAAACGCATAAAGAGATTGATAATCGAAGATTTTCCCGAACCTGTATGCCCTACAAAGGCAATAGTTTCACCTTGGTTGACCTTAAATGAAATATGCCTCAGGACGTCACGACTGCCATCATAGGAGAAGCTGACATCCTTGAACTCGATATTTCCTTGGCCAATGACCAACTCCTTATCAGCCTGGGCAGGCTCAAAAGCCTCTTCGTCCATGAGCTGAAAGACCCGGTCCGCCGCAATCATAGAAGTCTGCAAAGTCGCAAAATTCTGTGTGACATCAATCAGGGGATCAAAAAGCTGGTTGATGTACTGGATAAAGGCATACATGAGCCCAGCCGTAAAGCTGGCTGTCTGCCAGTTCAACCCGAAGTAGCTTAACAAAACGCCGTAGGCCAGAATTTTCAAAAGCGACATAGCTGGGCGCAAAAAGAGCGAATTGACATTGATGGAGCGATTGACATAGTGTAAATGCTCTTGGTTGATCTCCTCAAATTCTTTCGTCAAGCGTTTTTCCTGTCCAAAAGCTTGGATAATTCTCATTCCTTCAATGGATTCGGACAATTTAACATTGATATCGCTCAGCTTGCTGCGTGTCATCCGAATCAAGTGATTGGAAAATTTTCGATAGAGCCAAACAGAAGCAAAAATCACTGGGACAAATGGCAAGACATACAAGGTCAAACGCCAATTTAGACTCAGCATGGCAAAGAGCGTCGCAAAGAAAAGGAAAAATGATGAAATAAAACTAGCAAATACGGAACCAAACATATCCGCAACCGCCTGCGTATCATTTGTCAAACGCGATACGATTGAACCCGCTGGCGTCTTATCAAAATAAGCCATTCCCAAGCGCTGAATTCTGGCAAATGATTCCTGACGCAAGTCGCGCACGATACTGTAAGCCACTTTTGAAAAGGTATAGGAACCAAGATAGGTCAGGACAACCCGAACCAAGAAGAGTGCGTAGTAGCCGACAAGTAGCATGAATCCCGCCTGGGCCAAGCTTTTTGCTACAAAATGGTCAATATAATACTGGGCCACCAAAGGAATGGCTGTCCGAGTTAGAGTGGTCAAAAAGATAAAGGCTAGTGCCGCTAATGCCGTCCATTTATAACGGTAAACATAGGTCAGAAGGCGTCTTAAGACAGATTGTTTTTTCATTTAGCACCTCCTTCTAATGATTCTTCTAAACTTTTAGTTAATTGCTGAGATTGGTAAGTTTGAGCGTACCACCCATTCAGAGCAAGCAGTTCTTGGTGGGTTCCTCTCTCGATGATATGCCCATTTTCCAAGACCAAAATCAAATCCGCATGGACAATGGCTGACAAGCGATGGGCTGTAATTATGGTCGTTTTTCCAATGCGTTCAGATTTCAGATTTTCCACAATCAGATGCTCTGTCTTAGCATCCACCGCTGAAAGTGAATCATCCAACATCAGGATTTCTGGATCAATGGCCAAGGCACGACTCATGGCAAGACGCTGCTTCTGCCCACCTGATAAGGAGACCCCACGTTCTCCGATGATGGTGTCAAATCCATCTGGCATAGCTAGGATATCGTCATAAACACCACATAATTTGGCTGCCATTTCTACGACTTGGTCTGGCAATGCTGAATTGGCAAAGCAGATATTGTCCTGGATAGACATGGCAAATAAAACTTGGTCCTGCGGTACGTAGCCCATGAGCCCCCGTAAATCTTGCAACTTATAGTCGCGAATGTCATGGCCATCAAGACTGATATGACCTTGCTCCACATCACGTTCTCGGAGCAATAGTTTCAAGAGAGTTGTCTTACCAGAACCCGTCGGTCCAACAATCCCCAGGGTTTGCCCTTTTTTCAAGCTAAAGTGAATATCCGATAAGATTTCTTGTTGGTCATAGACAAAGCTATCAATGGCATAAGTCAAGTCACCATTTTCAATGTTTGTCAGTGGTGCTTCACTTTCTTGAATATCAGACTCCTCTGCCAAAAGTTTTTCAATCCGGTCATACGAAACCGAACCACGTTGGATGACATTAAAGAGGAAGCCCATAGCTTGCAGAGGCCACACAAGCATATCTAGATAGGTAATGAAGGTTACCAGCTCACCAATCGTTAATTGTCCCGCCGAGATGAAGCGACCGCCGAAAATCAAGGTCAAGACATAGGACAGCCCCACAAAGGTCAGGGTCATCGGGTCAAATAAGGCATTCCACTTGGCTGAAAGACGATTTTTTTCGTAGACATCTTGGTTGATGGCCGCAAAAGCTTCTACTTCCGCCGTCTGGTAGCCGAAAGACTTAGTCACTCGAATCCCAGAAACACTTTCTTGGACCTTGTTATTCAGATTTGAAAAGGCTTCTTGCGCATTTTTGAAGGCTGCATGATTGCGACGTCCTAAGCGACTGGTTCCCAAAGCCATAATTGGTAAGGGCAAAATCGCAATCAGTGTCAAGCGCCAATCCAGTACAAAAAACATGGTTGCCAGAGTCACCAAGGCTGTAATCGAGGCATCAACCGCCGACATTACTCCGCCACCCGCTGTCATGGTCACCGCATTGATGTCGTTGGTGGCATGAGCCATGAGATCACCCGTGCGATAGCGTTGGTAAAAGGACGGTGACATTTTGGTAAATTGCTCAAACAAGCGAAAACGTAAAATACGTGCCAGATGATTGGCCGTTCCAAAGATATAGATACGCCAAATATAGCGCAGAGCATACATGGCAAGGCCAGCTCCAACCAGATAAAAAACATTTAGAAAGAGCTGAGCATTCGTCAAACTCTTACTAGTAATGGTGTCAATGATATTTCCCATGACCCTTGGTGGGACTAGATTGAGAATACTGACTAATGCTAGGGCAATGATGCCCAAGAGATAGCGCCGTTTTTCCAATTTGAAAAACCAGCCTAATTTTTTTATTAAAGACATTTTTTCTCCTTTTGTCAAACCCTTATATTATACGCTTATCCCTTCTTATTTGCAAGAATATGAAAGCGAAGACAGTCTTCTAGCACTTTCTCCTATACCCGAAAAAAGACCGAGGTCAAACTTGCCTCAGTCTTTCATTTTTATTCAACTTCGTAGCCCATCAAAATTCCTTCTTCTTCTGCATAGAAACTGCAGAGTCCAGATGTTGCTAGGGCTTCAATTGATGCTTGCGGGAAATGACTGCGCACCAACTCTGAAAACTCCTGACAGAATTTTTCATTGCGGCGATGGGCAATCATAATGCGACCACCTTGATAGCCTGATTTTTTCATTTCCTCAAATGTGGCCTTAAGAGATTTCTTGTAGCCACGCGCTTTTTGTAGCAATTCTAAAGTGCCTGTATCGCTAGCTTTTCCGACCATCCGAATATTGAGCAAGCCAACAACTTTCCCCAACAACTTGCTGAGACGGCCATTTTTCACCAAGTTATCCACTCGAGCAAGGACAAAGAGTAATTTTGTGCGCTTTTGATAAGCCGTGATGGCTTCCACCACCTGGTCAAACTCCAAACCGCTGGCAATGAGACGATTGAGTTCGGCTACAATCAAGTCAATTTCACCGCCCGCAGAGAGGCTATCAATCACATGAACATTGACTTCTGGATGCTCTTCTTGTAGCATTTCTTTCCCCAAACGTGCACTGTTATTGCTCCCTGAAAGACCGCCTGTAATGGTGATGACAAATACATTTTCAGCACCTTCAAAAGCTTCTTGAAAGGCTTGCGGACTTGGACAGGCTGATTTAGCAGCTGTATGAGAAGCGTACATAGTGTTCATCATATGGTCAATATCAAGGTCGTCATTATCAACAAAAACCTCTTGGTCAACCTGGATGGTTAGGGGTACGCGGACAAAAGCTGTATCCACAGCTACATTTTCTAAGGTTACAATATCGCAACCACTATCGGCTACAATTTTCCACTTTTTCATCTAATTTTCCAATCTTATCTAGAATTTGAAGACTTTTATTTGACAGAGAAAATATCTTCTTTTACAATTATAGCATGGAATCTTCTCAGCTGGAAGCCCTTTATTTCCGCTGTGACAGAGAAAGGAACCCTATGACTAAGCGTAACATTTCTCCAACTTCATTAAAAAATCTAGTTCGTTCCAATAAGGAATCCAACCAATTAACCCGAGAATCAATCGAGACTGCTCTTGTCTTTTTACTTGAAAAAAAAGACCTCAACCAAATCTCTATTTCTGAATTGGTCAAAAAAGCCGGTGTATCGCGCAATGCTTTTTACCGTAACTACAAATCCAAGGAAGAGATCCTCGAAAATGCCTATGCCCGTACATCACAAATCTGGGCTGATAAATGGGCGCAGATGCAAGGCCGCATCCAACGTCAGGGGCTGCAACAAGGTTTGACCGATATTTTACAAGAGAAAGTGAGTCAATCACAAACCCTCAACAATGTCAGCAAGTGGCTGCAAGAACGAAAAAAATAAAACTAGGAATAAAATCCTAGTTTTATTTTTTTCCCAATGTCCGTGTCTTCGCAAGGGCTTGATTGACTCCTGAAAGGGTTGCATAGCGGAAATTGTGCTCTTCCAAGGCTACCAATCCAGCAATCGTTGAACCGCCTGGTGAAGTTACTTGATCGCGGAGTTGGGCTGGATGAATACCACTCTCCAAGACAAGTTGAGCAGAACCAAGTAGAGTTTGGGCTGCTAGTTTTTTAGCCAAGTCTGCAGATAGCCCGTTCTGGAGGCCCGCCTGCATCAAGGCATCAATAAAGACATAAACAAAGGCTGGTCCACAGCCCGCAATAGCTGTTGCCGCATCAATCTGGTCCTCAGGAACCTGTGCCACTACTCCCGACGCTGCTAACAAATCTTCTACAAGTGGAGCAAGCTGAGGGTTTTCCACAGCGTAAGTCGTCATGCCTTGCCCAATCGCAACTGGAGTGTTGGGCATAATCCGAATCAAGTTGTCAGCTGGTAGATACTCCTGCAAATCTGCCAAAGTAAGACCAGCCACCATGGAAATCCAAATCGCTTGCGGATTGACAGCGATAACATCGGCTAGGTCTGTTAAAGCTTTTCCGATTAAATGCGGCTTAACTCCCAGAAAAATCACCTCTGCCTGACTAGCAATATCAGCATTTGTCATCAATTGTCCACCAATTACATCCTGCAAACTAGCTGCTTTTTCTGGATTGTGATTGCTCAAGAGCAAGTCGTGTTTTTCAAGTTTGGCAACAGCAGTTGCTATGGCAGAACCCATATTTCCAAGACCGATAAATCCAATTTTCATTCTCATCTCCTACATTCGTACCTGACCATTGCCTCTGATGATGTACTTATACGTCGTCATCTCGCGCAAGCCCATTGGTCCACGCGCATGCATCTTTTGCGTTGAAATTCCCAACTCACAGCCAAGACCAAACTGGCCACCATCCGTAAAGCGAGTGGACACATTGACGTAGACAGCAGCCGAATCCACATACAGAGTAAAGTTACGGGCTGTCTCTTCATTTTCTGTTACAATCGCCTCACTGTGCCCTGTCGAATGCTGAGCAATATGCTGAATAGCCTCATCCACGCCTGACACGATTTTCACAGCCATGATAAAATCTAGAAATTCCGTATCAAAATCCTCAGCACCAGCTGGTGTGTAGTCTTTCAAGAAGGTCGCTGCTGCCTCATCTGCTCGCCATTCTACTTTACCCGCTATTCGTTCTTCTAAGAGCGGTAAAAATTGGGTTGCAATTTCTTGATGAACTAAAAGAACTTCTGCCGAATTGCACACCGACGGACGGCTTGTTTTGGCATTTTCCGCAATAGCAAGCGCCTTATCCACATCCGCATCCTTGTCCACATAGACATGGCAAATCCCTGTCCCCGTCTCGATAACGGGCACGGTAGCATTTTCCACCACCGCTTGAATGAGGCCCGCACCGCCCCGTGGCACCAAGAGATCGATTTTCCCTTTAGCAGTCATCAATTCTGTAGCAGATTGGCGGCTAGTATCTTGGACCAGCTCGACAACTCCTGGATGGATACCAGCTTTTTCAAGCCCCATTTTTAAGGCTTGGACAATAGCTTGCGCTGAATGAAAGGCTTCCTTTCCTCCACGGAGAATGACTGCATTGCCGCTCTTGATTGCCAAAGCTGCCGCATCCGAGGTCACATTTGGTCGGCTTTCATAAATCATCCCTACCAAGCCAAATGGAATGGAAGTCTTTGAAATGGTCATCCCATTTTCTGCCACATGCTCCTCCAATACCAATCCAACTGGGTCTGGCAGGCCAATCAAGGCCCGTATCCCAGCTGCCATATCTGCAATCCGCTCGGCAGTCAAGAGGAGACGATCTTGCATAACAGGGCTAATTTTCCCTTGTGCAGCCCCTATATCCAATTGATTCCCAGCTAAAATCAACTCTTTTTGATTTTCTAACTCCTGAGCCATAGCCTCCAAAGCTGTATTTTTTTGTGCTGTCCCTGCTAGATTGATAGCAGACTTATGCGCCAAAAGGCTATCCAGTAATGCTTGTGTACTAACCATGACTTTCTCCTATAAACTAACCCAGTCATTGCGATGTATGAAAATCCCTTCCAAACTCGCAGACGCCAATTCTTTTCGAACCATTTCCGAAGACAATTTAACTCGGCCTTTACCAATCAAACGTTGCAAAGATTGACTGTAGACGTCCACAACATCTCCCGCTGCAAATTCGCCTTCAAGTGAACGAATTCCTGCCGCCAAGAGACTTTTTCCATTATCAAGCATAGCTTGAGTTGCACCGGCATCAATCTCGACAACCGCATCCGTCCGAGCGTAGAAAGCCATCCATTGCTTGCGCTGATTCATGGCGTGGTCGTCCGCCAAGAACAGTGTCCCGCAATTGCTTTGGTCAATGGCCTCAATCAGGGCTGTATCCTTGGCTGATGAACAGATATAGACTGGCACGCCTGACTTGGTCGCAATTTGTGCTGCCTGCAACTTGGTGGTCATGCCGCCAGTTCCATTGGACGAACCTGCGCCTGCTGCCATGGCAAATAATTCTTCACTGATTTCCTCAATTAGAGGAAGATGCTGGGCATCTGGATTTGTAGCAGGATTAGCCGTGTAAAGGCCATCCACATCGGTTAATAATACCAACAAATCTGCCTTCAAGAGCGCTGCCACTTGGGCTGACAAGGTGTCATTGTCCCCAACCTTTATCTCCTCGATAGCCACTGTATCATTTTCATTGATGATGGGAATGGCACGTTGGTGCAAGAGAACTTGCAATGCTTGGGATGCATTTTGATACCGTCTCGCATCTGCAAAATCATCCTGAGTCAAGAGAACCTGTGCCGACACAATCCCATCTTTCATGAGATTCTGTGTATACTCTTCAATCAATAAACCTTGTCCAACTGCTGCGCTAGCTTGTTTTTCCGCAATCTTAGTCGGACGTTTTTCAAAGCCCAGACGACGAAATCCCGCCGCAATCGAACCAGACGTCACCAGCACAATATGGTGCCCTTTTTGATGAAGCTGGGCAATTTGATTGGTGATGCGCGCAATTTTAATTCGATCTAAACTACCATTTTTCTGAGTGAGAGAACTCGTCCCCACCTTAAATACAATCGTTTTATCTGTCATTTCCTGTACTCTCTTTCGAGCTAATAGTCAGAATATTATACCACATTTCCCATATTTAGGGCAGTAATCAACCAAAACAAGAAAAAAAGACGGTAAAACCGCCTTTTTCAATCATTTATAAATTGAACTTGGTTCGTTTATCGACTAGATAGCTCACCAGAGGCTTATCTTTTGAAGAATGGATAATATAGTCAATGACATTAACTTTTGAAAAAACTTTTCGCTGTGTTTCTGCATCCAAACGCTCCATCACTTCTATCATTCCATATTTACTAATCCGATTAAATTCCTTGATCCTATTTATCTCTTTCACTTTTCTTTCAGCAACATCTTTTGGAAAGCCAATACCAAACTCTCCATCAAATAGTTTCTCAAGAGTGTATTCTAGGTTTAGCTCTCCTAACCACCCAAATCCCAATCCTAACGGTAAACTAGCGACATTTCCACCATTTATACGACCAAAAAGAAATGCATCTTGAGGAGTAGGTATGTAGCCCGATAACAAACCAGGTAAAGTATTACAAGCCAAATTCATTCCTTGACCAGAAGAGCAACCCGTAATCACAAAATCAACTACTTGACTATTGATAAGCAAAGCAATCAATATAGCAACTTCAGTATATGAGTAGCTCTCTTCTTCGTTTTCGTCTACTCCAAAATTCAAAATTTGATGATGATACGGAGCTGTGAATTTTCTTGTTACATTAAATGGAAGCTCATTTTTATCTACTTGTGTTGTACCTTGGATAATTGCAATTTTCATTTCTACTCCTTGTTAATGCGGTTACTCCCCACCCTCCAAAAATGCTTGGATTTTTTCATTCAGATGGGCGACTGGTGTCTTGTCTAAAATGTAATCCTTACTCAAGAAATCCCGAACTTGTTTCCCATATTTTTTTGATAGGAGGCGAGGGTCCAAGAGAATAATGGCTGAGCGCTGCTCCTGTCTACGATTGGTCCGGCCCAGGGCCTGCTTGAGGCGAACCATCATCATGGGTAGGCTGTAGTCGTAAAAGGGAGACTTGCCACTCTGGCGGAGGCTGTGATTAATTTTTTGTGTCAGCCTATCCTCTGGATGGTCAAAGGGCAATCGCACTAAGACCAAGAGCATCTTGTCCTGCTGGGCAAAATCCACGCCTTGCCAAAAGGCACCCGTTCCCAAAAGAAGCTTTCCTTCTCCACATTCAAACCGTTTCTTCAGCTGCAAATCCGTTCCGTACTTATGCTGAGCCAAGTGTGGAACATCCATTTGTTCCAAAATTTCGGATACAGAAAGCAAGAGCGAGGTCGAAGTAAAAAGAACAAGCATCGGTTCTTGCAATTCTTTTAAAGAAATCAGACGCTGTGCGATATAGTGAGCGTGTTCCGATTCTTCATAGTCCAATACATTTGGCAAATCCGTTGGAAGAAAAATCTGCTGGTTTTCCACAGGTTGGCTAGGCAAGGTATCAGCTGTCACATCCTCAAATCCTAATAAATCAGCCATTGTCAGGTATTTTGTCAATTGCAGGGTCGCGCTAATATAGAACTGCTTCTCAAAGGATAGAAACTCTTGCAAGTTCATCATCTCTGCAAAACTTCCTCGTAAATAAGGAACCCGACGGTCGTCAACATGCTTATCCTCCAGCCAAAAATCATCGAATCGTACCAGCATATCGGCCAGTTCTTGCAAATCGTTATCCCTCAGCTCAGCTAAGTTTTGTCGAATTTGTTGCAAATCCTGACTAACCAGCGCACATCCGCGTCCACGCAATTTGGAAATCCTATCTAACTCATAGCTAGTTGATTCCAGCAATCGTTTTTCCAGCAAATCTGTTGCCTTATCTCGCTTGCTTTGAAGCAACTGTAGTATCTGCGCAAGGTCCATGGTCTGACTAGAAAATTCCTCGACTGCCAGCAAGAAACGCTGCGCCTCATCCACAACTAAGATACGATGGGTAAACAAGGCTGACTGGTCCTTTATATGTTCTAAAAGATAGGTATGATTGGTCACCAGAACCCTACTCATTCGCGCTTTTTTCTGCACCTTCTCCCAGAAATCCCAACCTTGGAAGAATGACTGTTCTAGAAGCTGACCATCGTGGCGAATCGCGTCATAAAAGGTCGGAAAACGATACTGCTGTTGAAATTCATCCAAGTCCCCTGTTTCTGTCTCGGTCAGCCAGACCAAGACTTGAATCTTACACAGATTCATCAAGCGATTGTCATCTTGCCCCTCCAAGACTTCAGAAAACTTACCTAGGTGAAGATAGTGTCTGGCAGCCTTGATTGAAGATAGGGAAATATGAAACGTATCTGCAAGATTTTTCCCTTCATTTTCCATGACCTGTCCCTGTAAAACCTTGGTCGGAACAACCACTAAGACCGCCTGACTGGTCTGGGATAGAATAGGTAAAAGATAGCCGTAGGTCTTGCCAATCCCCGCCTGTCCTTGGATAAAATGAACACCTGACGGCGAGGCCAACCGATGCGACACCGCATCTGCAAAAATTGCTTGCTGCTCCCTTTTCTCCAAGCCCAATAAGGCCAAATTAAGGGCGAAATCTGTGGATAACTGACGAGGTGACGGTGTCACAGCTGGCTTTTTCAAGACCAAACCGTGGACCAATTCAAACCGTTCTGACAAATAATCAGACAAATGTGGATAAATCTCGTCAATCACCAAGCGACTTTCATAGAGCAAATTATCCGCCAAATCCAGTATCTGTCCTACCGTTTGCTTGGGCAGGGAACGAATTTTTTCTTGAATTTTGAGCAAGAGCTGGGCAGTCGCCATGGCATCTGCAATGGCTGTATGAGCTTGGTCCAAGTTCAAATCCAATTTTTCAGCTAGAACAGACAGATTGTATTTTTCAAATGTCGGGAAAAATATTTGAGACAGTTCTACTGTGTCAACTCGTGGTGTCAACAGGTCAAACCCTTCAAAAAACAAGGCTTCCGCTAAAAGATTGGCATCGAATTTAACGTTATGGGCCACAAAAATGGCATCCCCAATCAATTCGTAAATTTCCCGTGCTACCTGACCAAAATCTGGTGCTTGTGCTAATTGCCCATCACTAATCCCAGTTAATTCTTTAATATGGTTGTCTAATTTTTCATAGGGGTTGATGTCTGTCTGGTAGGTCTCTTGGATTTTCCCATCTTGGACAATGACAATTCCTATCTGAATAATTTTGGCTTTGCTGCCTGTTCCGGTTGCTTCTAGGTCCACGACAGCATATTTATTTCCTTTTTTACTGTACATAACAATCATATTATAACAAAATTCATGCTCAATCTCCTTATTTCTGTTACACTGATAAAAGAGAATTCGAAAAGTAAAGGAGATCTCATGAAATTACATCGCTCATTTAATCCTGTTGCAGGAGAAAATACCTACTATATTGAAAATGATAGCCACCTTTTGGTAGTTGATCCCGGCAGTGATTGGGAAACCATTCAGGCAACTATTGAGAAAATCGGTAAACCAGTCAGCGCCATCCTCTTGACCCACACCCACTACGACCATATTTTGAGTTTGGACTTGGTCCGAGATACTTTTGGACAGCCCCCTGTCTATGTGGCGCAAGACGAAGCACACTGGCTCTACACAGCTGAGTTAAATGGGCTGGCTCGCCATCCTGAGTTGCCAGATATTGATTTCAGACCAGCCGAGCATGTCTTTAGCTACGGCAGGGAATATGACTTGGATGGCTTTGCATTCACAGTGCTTCCGACACCAGGCCATTCTATCGGTGGTGTATCCTTCCTTTTCCCAGAGGGAGAATTTGTCCTAACAGGGGATGCTCTCTTCCGTGGTGCCATTGGCCGAACTGACCTCCCAACCGGAAACCTGGAGGACTTGCTCGAAGGCATCCGTACTCAACTTTTCACTCTTCCAGGTCACTACACTGCCTATCCGGGTCACGGGCGTGAAACAACCATCGCACATGAATGTGCCTTCAATCCATTTTTTAAATCATGAAAAAGTTTAAAAAAATCATTCTGTCCATCCTAGGAGTTGTTGTCACTCTCTTGATTTTGGGGATTACTTTCTTACATTTTCAGACCTACACAGCAAGTCCCAGCGCACAAGAAGCTAGTCAGTCCAGCCAACACACTGCTGCCTATGATTATTTCCCTACCAAGAAAAGGCCCGTACGAGCATAATTTTTTACCAAGGAGCGCTGGTCGATGAGAAAGCCTATGCTTCTCTTGTACAGAATCTAGCCCAGGAAAATATCGATGTCTATGTCTTAAAAAGCCCGCTCGAGCTCCCCGTTTTAAATACCAAAGCTGCCGGTAACTTGATAGGAGACAAACAGCTAGACTCTGTCTACCTTGCTGGTCATTCACTCGGAGGAGTCGTCGCTGCCATGGATTCAAAAGAATCTAACCGGGTCAAGGGACTGATTTTACTGGCTTCCTACCCTTCAGAAAAAACTGACTTGTCCAAAAAGAAATTAGCTGTCTTGTCTATCACAGCGAGTCGCGATGCCGTTCTCAACTGGGACAACTATCAATCTTCCAAAAAAAAAAACGCTTGCCTTCTGGCACTGAATTTTTTCAGATAGAAGGTGGCAATCACAGTGAATTTGGCGATTATGGACTTCAAAAGAAAGACAAGGCGGCAACTATTTCTGCCCGTCAGCAAAACCAAGCCATCGTTCAAGCCATTTCACAATTTATCCAAAAACAAGAACAATAAAAAACTGGGATGCCGAACATCTCCAGTTTTTTGTTTTCTTAAATTTTCAAGAAGCGGCTCATTGAAATCATTGAACCAAGCGCCCCGATAACAATTCCCACTACAAACAATGCAACAATCATACCAGGGATAAAGATACCTTGCGGAATCAAAGATAAGTCCTGCGTTGCCAGACTCACATTGAGAGAACCATAAATCATATGGTAAACCACATAAACCAAGGCTGCAGGTGCAATCGCGCCCAAGAGACCTACCCAGGCTCCTTCCAACAAGAAAGGTCCACGGATATAGGAATTCTTAGCACCCACCAAACGCATAATCTGAATCTCACGACTACGCGAAATAATGGTAATGCGGATGGTATTTGAAATCAAGAAGACTGCTGTAAAGAGCAAGAGTGCTGTAGCTGCAAATCCCCAGGTACGCACAACGGAAGCTACTTTAAAGATGCGCTCCGTTTCTACTTCTCCATCACGGACTTCTGAAATTCCGTCAATCTTTTTCAATTCTTTGGCAACGGACTTCACGTATTCTGGTTTTGTTGTGTCGATGATATAGGTATCATACAAAGGATTGGCATCACCGGAGAAAAGATTCCAAGTATCTCCCAAAGTTGCTGTCAAATGCTTAAGCTGCTCGTCTTTGCTCGAATAAGTCACACTCTCTACATTTTTCACAGCCATAATTTGGTTGTAAATCGCTTTGTAATTTTCATTTTTTACATCATTACCAGCTTCATTCTTGATCGTTTCTTGTTGGTCTGTCGAATCAGCTCGCAGATAAACATTGATTCGGACATTATTTTCCAAATCAGAAGCCAACTTAGCTGTATTCAAAATAACAGATGCAAAAATTCCCACCAAAGTCAGAGTAACTGTAACCGAAGTAATCGCCGCAATGGTCATCCAACCATTTCGCTTGAGACTCTTCAGCGACTCTACAAAATGTCTAAAAAATCGTCTAATCATCGTAACCGTATTCTCCTTCTACTTCATCACGCGCTACACGACCATCTTCAATGGCAATAACACGGTGGCGGAGGGTGTTGACGATTTGGCTATTGTGGGTCGCCATCAAAATCGTTGTTCCTTGTAGGTTAATCCGCTCCAATAAGTTCATAATTTCCCATGAGTTTTCCGGGTCCAAATTACCAGTTGGTTCATCCGCAATCAAGACTTTCGGGTTGTTGACAATGGCACGCGCAATGGCAATCCGTTGTTGTTCACCACCTGATAATTCATTTGGGAATGAACGAATTTTATGCTTAAGACCAACTAGATCCAAGACTTCCATCACCCGTTTTTTGATATTACGCGGTTTTTCCCCGATAACTTCCATGGCGTAGGCAATGTTCTCAAACACAGTCTTACGTGGCAGAAGTTTATAGTCCTGGAAGACGACACCAACACTACGACGCAGCATTGGAACGTCTTTTTTCTTGATGCTACCAAGATTAAACGTACCTACTTTCAAGGTTCCTTTATCAATTTTTTCTTCTCGATAAAGGAGTTTGATAAAGGTTGATTTACCAGCACCTGAAGGTCCTACAATATAGGCAAATTCGCCCGCATCCACACTAACAGACACGCCACGAAGAGCCGTTGTTCCGTTCCCATATTTTTTGGAAACGTCTTTCATTTCAATAATTGCCATAAGATTTTCTGTCTCATCCTAGGATAAAACAGCCTTTCTTTCTTCTTTTATTTGATGCGCCATTTGAGATAGGCGTCGATAAATCCTTCAACATCTCCATCCATGACCTTGTCCACTTGCGCAACTTCATAGTTGGTTCGGTGGTCCTTGACCATGGTATAAGGTGTAAAGACGTAAGAGCGAATCTGACTTCCCCAGGTAATCTCACGCTTGTCACCTTTTAATGCATCAACCTCTGCTGCTTTCTTTTCCTGCTCCATTTGATAAAGCTTGGCCTGCAGCAATTTGAGGGCACGATCTCGGTTTCCGTACTGGGTACGGTCTACCGTTGATTGGGTCACAATCCCTGTTGGAATGTGAGTCAGACGCACACCAGTTGACACTTTATTGACGTTCTGACCACCGGCACCACCCGAACGGAAGGTGTCCATCTTAATCTCGTCATCTCGAATTTCTACTTCAATCGTGTCATCGAGTTCAGGCATGACTTCGACTGAAGTAAAGGAGGTGTGACGTCTTTTGGCTGAGTCAAATGGTGAAATACGCACCAGACGGTGGACGCCCATTTCAGACTTGAGCAGACCGTAAGCATTTGGACCAGTGAAGCCCAGAGTAACAGACTTGATACCAGCCTCGTCTCCGGCTTGATAGTCCAAGGTTTCTACTGTAAAGCCTTTGGCATTGCCATAACGCATGTACATGCGCATAAGCATTTCGCCCCAATCTTGCGCTTCTGTCCCGCCAGAACCGGGATGAATTTCCAAGATGGCATTATTGTGGTCATAAGGCTCAGAAAGAAGCAAGGTCATCTCATAACTAGTCATGAGCTTGTCCAAGTCAACCAACTTCTCTACCAACTCTTCACGAACCGACTCATCCTCTGTTAGAAAATCCAAAAGAATCTCTGACTCATCAAACAAATCAATCATTTGGCGAAAGTTATTATAGGTCTGCTTGAGTTCGTTCAACTCTTGCGATGTTTTTTGAGCCGCCAAATTATCATTCCAAAAATCAGGTTCCGTCATCTTGTTTTCCAAGATGGCAATCTCTTCTTCTAGACCATCTAAGTCAAAGAGACCCCCTGAACGAGTTCAATTTGGTTTCAAGCTCTTCGATTTTTTGTCGAATTTCTGCTGTATCCATAGGTACCTCATTCTATTGTTTACTGTTTAGTTTATCATACTTGCGCCATTTTGGCTATCTCTAGGAATTTTGCCTGCTCTTCCAAGACTTCTGGCGCATCACTTTTGACATTTTCAATAAAGTCAATCATGTCTTGACTAGGCTTCTTAACAATCTCACTCAAGGCCCAGATAGCTGTCGCCATATGAATGGGATTTTGTTTTTTATCAATGATTTCCAGCAATTTTGGAATAGCCGATCGGTCATGACTATTGGCTAGGGCAATGATGGCATTGCGCTGCAAAATATTTTTCCCACGCCAAGAGCCTGCAATCATGCCAAATTTTTCCTTAAATTGACCGTTAGACAATTCCAGAAAGGGAATCAACTCTGGATGAGCCAGGTCTGGGTCAATATCCACTACTGGCGGACTGTCGATTCCTTTATTGTAGGGGCAGCAAATCTGACAGATATCACAACCATAGATAACGGTTTTGATTTTCTTCCGAAATTCCAAATCCATCATGCCCTTGTCCTGCGTTTGAAAAGAAAGACAGCGCCGGGCGTTCATCGAGCCGTCACCAATCAGGCAGGAAGTTGGACAGGCTTCCACACAGCGATTACAGTCACCACAGCCATAGTCTACTGGCTGATCTGGTTCAATTTCCAGATTGGTAATCAGCTCACCCAAAAACATGTAAGAGCCATATTCCTTGGAGATGACCAGTCCATTTTTTCCTATAAAGCCAATCCCTGCACGTCTGGCAACAGCTGTATCCACCAAAGCTCCCGTGTCAACCATGCCCTTGTACTCAAAGTCAGCGGTCAAGTCTTCTATACCACGCGCCAAGCGTTCCAGCTTGTCTTGCATGATATAGTGGTAATCCAGCCCCCACGAATTTGGCGTGATTTTCCCACGCTTAAACTTTGTCTTCTGTGGCTGCTGGGGCAAGCGACGAGGGTAGGCTACTGCGATAGAAATAATGGTCTTGGCACTGGCCAAACTGAGCTTGGGTTCAATTCGTTCGTCAATATTTTTATGCTCAAAGCCCGATGACCGACCTTCTTCCACTGCAGCTCGCAATGATTTTTCCAAATAAGCAAAATTGTCTGCCATTGTAAATCCAATCTTGGAAATGCCGATTTCTCTTGCTAAATCTTGTATTTTTTCTTTGAGATTCATAGCTTTATTCTAGCAAAATTCCTTGATTTTTCCAATTCCTAGCGCCGAATTTGCAGATATAGAAGCAGGAAAAGAATCCCAACCAGACTCCACAGATTGATCCAACCAACAACTTTTGTCTTACCAATTTTTTTCAAATAATCAAATAGCACAATCCCCACTAATCCGCCTAATGAATTAGCCAGTAAATCCGTCACATCTGCCACACCGATTGAAAAGCAAAACTGTATGACTTCAAACAAAAGACTGCACAAGGCAATTTGCAGAAAATCATGAAAACGACTTTCCTTGGTATGAAGGACACGTAGATAGATGCCATAAGGGATAAAAACGCCAATATTAAGCCCAATTTCACGGTAGTCCAACTGCCCATTATAGACAGCTGTCCCTGCAAATGGAATCAAATTCAGACTCCGATAGCCACTGTACTGCATCCGATAAATGGTTTCGGTCAGGTCCATCTTAAAAAGAATGACCCAAGTCAAGAGAATGATATAAGCGATAAAAATGACTTTAGTCCATCGAGTTGAGCGCATAAATCCTCCTAGACTGCATTCTTTTATTATAGCAAAAAATACAGCCTAGCTAGGTTACAATTACATAACGAAACAAGCTGTTAGATTACAGAAGTTTTACAAAAAAGAGGGCAACCTTTATCAGCTCCCCCTTTTCCTATAACTGTCTATTGTTCTGACGCTTCTACAGGCTTCTCAACCTCTTCCCCAGTTGCTGGCACAACCAAGTCTGACTCGTCCAACTGAACTTCTTCTGATTCTGACGTTTCTTCGACTACTGGCGCATCGATAATGATTTCTTCTACTGGTGCTTCCTTCGCAACACCCTCTTGCTCAGCTACTACAGTTGCTGCTTCAGCCTTCCTTTTGCTTTGAAAAGCCTTTACTTGATTCAGATTAAACATCAAGCGCTCAAAGTTTGACTGACGAGTTGCCCCCATGATCAGGAACCAATCTACGATTTTCCAGATATACACCCCGATGAGAAGGAAAAATCCAATCAAAATAAAGAGAGTAACAAAGGAAATAACCGTCAAAGCCAACTTGGCAATCCCTAATTCTTTTTGACCAGCATAGAAACGGTCCACACCAAACTCTCCCACAAAAATACTGAGAATAAGAGCAACAGTCGGATTCTTAATATCTGTCATCAACAGCGCGTTCAATGATTGTTCGTCCAATTGCTCCAATTCACGCTGAATCATCGGAATTTGCTCAGGTGGAAAAGCGTTCATATTATTCATTAAAAAAATTTGTGCGTAGTTCATAATGTCTCCTTTTTAGCCTCTATCTTATCATATTTTAGTTTGGGTCGCAAACGAAAATAGAGAATCAATTCAAATATCAAAACACCCTTTCCAGTTTAAAGGAAAGGGTGGGATACTTAAAGACAAAACTATTCATCTTCGTCTTCTAGTGTGGAAATAAGGCTATTTACATGGTAAATATTGGTCGCTCCAAAGGACACCAAGTCAACCTCTTCATCCAACAAAACGCCATTAAGAAAGCCAATCACCATTGGCATATTCATGCCCGCGTAAAGGTCAAATTGAGCACCTTCCATGACAAGACGGGAAGCCACATTGCAAGGGGTTCCTCCCATAAGGTCGGCTAGTACAATCACATCTCCCAACTCTGTCACTTTCTCCTCAAACTTTCTGCGAAAGTCATCTGGACTTTCCTCTGGCAAGAGCGGAAGGCTGTCAATATTCTCTTGTGGCCCCATAATCATTTCTGTACTTTTTTTCAGCTCTTCACAGAAATAGCCATGGCTGATTAGTAATAATTTTTTCGCCATACTATGCCTTCATTCCCATCACAAACCAACCAAAAGCAGAAGCTGCAATTGCAAGAACGATGATGACAAGAATTGCTTTGGTAGAGGTCATTCCTTTACGTCCAAGCAACCAATAGACAAAGCCAGTAAAGACAGCAGGTACCAAGCGTGGGAAGATCATATTCATCAAGTTTTGAACATCAATTCCTGCTCCAACTGGAAGGGTGAGTGATACTTCAAAGTTAATCATGCTCGCAATCAAGGCCCCAACCATGAAAATCCCCATGACAGAAGCCGCATCAACAATCGCAGTCAATCGATCACGCATAGTAGTAACTAGTTTTGTACCTTGCTTATAGGCAATTTCAAGCTGTTTCCAACGGAAGATATTAATCGCAACACCTGCAACTAGAATCCAAAGCAAAATTCCCAAGGGACTGCCTTCTTTGGCCATACCTGCTGCCAAAGAACCCATGATGGTTGGAACAAGAGATCCAAAGAGCGAATCTCCAACAGGAGCAAATGGACCCATGAGACCAATTTTCACACCATTAACTGCTTCTTTTGATGCTGTACCTTCACTTTCTTCCAAAGCCATATCAATCCCTGTAATAATAGTATGGAAGAAATTAGATGTATTGAAAAATTGCGTATGATTACGCATCATTTCTTTCAATTCTGCAGTGCCGTCGCCATACATTTTACGTAACTGTGGCAAAATGATATAGAGATAGCCCGATCCTTGCATCCGTTCGTAGTTCCAACCCCACTGGAAGGTAAAGAGACTACGTTTGTTGATTTGATTAAAATCTTCTTTTGTTAGCTTATAATTAGATTTCGTCATCTTCAATTTCCCCACTTTCTGATACAGATTGAACGACTACCTCAGTCTTATTTTGGCTGTTTTTGTAGTGAAGTGTTGCAAGCGCTGCGCCGATAATGGCGATACCTACCATTGGAAGTCCTTTGAAAGGTGCACCATTAAAGGTAACCGCTGCAAACATTTTTGTATCCGCACCAAGAATACTTGACAAAGTACCTGCAACAGTTTGCAAGTTTGCATAGATAACAGTCAACATAGCTGTGATAGCAAAGCCCAAGCCAAGATAATGAAGGTTGCGTTTGATTGGCAAATAGTGAAGTAAAATCGCAAAACCAAGCCCTGGAAGCATGCGACCAGCAAGCGTCAAGCCATTGGCAATCCATTGGTATTCTTTGATCCAGTTTACAATCGCTTCAACCGCACCGCCTCCAAAGGCAAGAGCGATAAAGACTGGAAGGGCGCGAGAAAGAGCCCAAGGTAGCGCACCAAGAAGGTAGTTAACTTCAATTCCTTTGTAGTTGAAGTTTTCAACGTGCTTGTCAATGCGATGGGCAAAGTAGGTAGTTGAGAAACGACCTGCAATATCTGTATAAACCATAAGGGCAGCTACTGGTACAGCAATTGATGTAACCGCAAGTTCTGGATCCAATCCTTGTGATACAGCGAAAGCAGTCGCAAGAACCGCACCAGATGTTGCATCAATACGAGATGCTCCACCGAAAGTTCCCACACCGAGAACCATGAGTTGCAAGCTAGCACCGATTAAGAGGCCTGTCGCCATATCTCCCATAATCAGACCTGCAATAAACCCTGCAAATACAGGCGAACCAGCCGATGTACAGATGGTCAGCTCGTCAAGAATCTGATAAGCTGAATACAAGGTAAGTAGTAAAATTTGCCACCATTGAATCATGATGTTTCCTCCTAAAAATTTTATATGTTTTTTACAATTTTATCTGACCTTATTCAACAAAGTCATAAAGTCCTGCGGACTATCTCCTGGAACCATTTGCGCGACGAGTTTGACTCCTTTTGCCTTGATAGCATCAAAATCTGCGATATCTTTATCTACAACATTAATCGAACGAGTAACTGAACGTGTTTCATCTGATTGAGACATGTTCCCCACATTGAGTTCTGGGAAAGTAACACCCGCTTCCAACAGGCTTAAGAAGCGATCTGGACGACGAGCAACAATCAGAAGGCGTTGCGAATCATAATTCCCTGCCAAAATATTTGCGGCCGCTTTCTCCACACTTAATACTGATAATTTCACACCAGCTGGTGTAGCCAATTTCAAAGCTGTTTTTTCCAAATCATTGTTGACAACATCGTTATCCACAACCATAATGCGGCTAATATTAAGTTTGGTAGTCCAAAGGTTGGCAACTTGACCATGAATTAGACGACCATCAATACGTGTTGCAATAATTGCCATAATAATTTCCTTTCAATTTAGATTGTTTTTATTTTGGGCTTGTCTGAAAAAGTTATTCTCTCTCTATATCGTCCTTCCGTTTCAAAAACGACGATTTCATTTTCTCCTTTCTTTAAGTATCCTTTGGGTACATAGAGTGTGAGAATAGGACCTTTTTCCCAGAATCTGCCTATATTAACATTATTTATAAAGACGACACCTTTTCCAAATCCAGTCATATCTAGATAGGTATCTGCCAATTCATCAAGAGTGACTCTATACCGATAGAACGCCGGTTGACCGTTCTGCCATTCTCCTGAAAAGTCTATTTCAGAAATAGAATCTAGCGGTAAGCTATATTGCTTCCATCCTCCTATAAAATGCAAATCCACCATCGCACCGCGTCCCAAACCTTTTTTCTGGGTGGGTGCTTCTAGCTTGTGTCCATAATTGACACGTCCCATATTTTCTACCAAGATTTTAATATCTGTCTGTTTCTGGTTTAACTCTAGAGGAATATCTTGACCAATCTCCTCTTGGTATTGGGTTATAATATGCTGATTATCAGCATATACCTGAATCCGATCTCTGGCATCAATGACACGAAAACGCTCCGCTTCCCCCTTGTCCCGCTCGATGCTTGTCTGATAAAGGATATACCCTGTATTTTGCCCAAGAGACTCCATATTTAGAGGGTAAAACGCCTTTGTGATATCGCTTACATTTTTTAGTGAATAAAAAAGGCTAACTTTATCACTTAATTCCCCTGCTGGATAAGCTTTGCTGACCTTCGTCAGAGGTTGATTAGTCTCAATATCTGGAAAAGCGTTTTTCAAGCGATTTTGTAATGCAAAAAATTTTTCAGTTGGATTTCCTGCCTCATCCAAAATAGCATCATAATCATAAGACGTAACCTGTGGTAAATCTTTTTGTCCCCTAGCTGAACAACCATTCATAAATCCAAAATTTGTCCCACCATGAAACATATAGAGGTTGATTGATCCACGAGCAATGCAATCCATGACTGACTCAGCCAGTTCTTCAGGGTCTCGGCGAATGACCTCGTCTCCCCAGCGATTGAACCAGCCATCCCAAAATTCCATGCACATGAGAGGCCATTTTTTTTGATATTCATCAAAGAAAGTCTGCATTTGGTTAAAGTTTTGCTCTGGCTTAGAACCAAAATTTCCTGTCACCAAAATGTCGTCTTCGATTAAACTACCAGCCCTCAAGGTTGCACGCCATGGCCCATCTGAGGTGAAAAAAGGACCTTCTAATCCATACTTTTCCATTAACTGTTTAATGGTACGCAAATAAGCTTTTTCTTCTCCATAAGAACCATACTCGTTTTCCACTTGGAACATGAGAATATTGCCACCTTGGCTCAGCTGGTGCTTTGCCAAAATCGGAAGCAACTTTGCATAATAGTCATCAACATGGCTAATGAATTTCTCATCCGTACTTCGAACCCTAACGTTTTCCGCTAGTAACCATGCAGGCAAACCTCCCCACTCCCATTCAGCACAAATATAAGGCGAGGGTCTGACGATAGCGTAAAGACCAAGTTCCTGTGCTATGGATAAAAAGCCTTCAATATCCAGAATCCCCTCTGTACGAAACATCCCTTTCTTTGGCTCATGGAGATTCCAAGGAATATAGGTCTCAACAGTGTTGAAGCCTAAGGCTTTTAAATTATAAAGTGAATGGTACCAATCATCAGGATGCACCCTGAAATAATGAATAGCTCCCGAAAGAATTTTAAAGGGTTTGTCATTCAGATAAAAGTCCTCTCTTATCTCAAACTTCATTCCATCTCACCTTCTTTTGTAATCGTTTTCTTTTTATATCTATATATTAACATACTTAATTTATTATATCAAGTGTTTTTTTGTTGTTTTTTTAAAAATTTAATATACTATTTCTATTTCCATTTTTGGAAGAAATTTAGTATAATATGTAAAACTGTTAGAAATATTCTATCCACGATCTCGAAAGGATCCTACTATGAAAACTCCTAAATACCAACAAATTCAAAATGACTTAAAAAATCAAATTGTATCAGGAAAATTTGAAAATGGCGATAAATTTTATACCGAAAATGAACTTGTCCAACTCTATAAGGTGAGTTCGATTACCGTGATTCGAGCACTCAATGAACTTGTCAAGGACGGCTACCTTGTTCGAAAACAAGGAAAAGGGACCTTCGTATCCCGATCTCGAAAGGGAAAACTAGTCGAGTTTTCCGATGTCGAGTTATTTCCACTCAAAGATGACCATGTAGAAGTTCTTTCTATTGAAAAAGGAAATGAACCCAAATATCTACAGGAACTTAACTTAGGTAGCCATGATTTTTACTATAAAATTATCCGCGTTCGAACAGCAGGAAATCGTCCCTACCTGTACCAACAATCCTTCATTCCAGAAAGATATATTTTAACCCCATCTGCTAAGAAAGAGCACTTCAAATCTATTTATCAACGTTTCAAATTGGACTTTGATATTCATATGCCATCTGAACCTTATACCGAAACCAATGAAGTAACTTTTTCTACTCCATATGAGGCTTACCAAGCCCTCCAACTTGAAAAGTTAGAGCCAACCATTTTACAAATTAGAAAAACCAAGCAAGCAAATAGTGACATTGTCTTGGAATATGTCGAGAGCTACAAGCACTGGAATTTCTACAAATTTGAAATTATTGCAAACCGCTAATCTGCGCTTCTAAAATCCTCTCTGAACAAAACAAAAACACAGCTAGTACGGATCCTTCCTCTAGCTGTGTTTTCTTATCTATTCTACGAAAGACGGTTTGTCCATGCTGTTGCTGTTTCTTGGAGAACAAGATTCAGGCTTTCAATATTTTGGCGTCCCTCAGTACGCAACCAGTCACGCGCTGCATCCTCCCCACCTTCTATATAGGCCTTGACCGAACCAGCCCATGTGGCACGGCCACAAAGAACTCCATTAAAAGTTGAGCCAGCTTCTTTGGCAAAGCGCAAGGTTTCTTGGAAAAGTTGAGCAGAAACGCCCGCACTCAAGAAAATAAATGGAAGCTGCGTTGCCTGACTTTGCTCTAAGAAATAGGTCAAGGCTTGGTCACGTGTGTAAACCACTTGCTCACTGGTAAATCCCTCAACATAATGCATATTTACAGGTACTTCAACCTTAAGAACATCGATATGGAAGCGAGGGTCAGAAAAAGTCTTCATTGCTCCTATCACTTTACCTGGCTTGATTTTAGCATATTCCGGGCTATTTGTATCTGGAGTCCTCTCATCATAGACCAAAATCTCTAAATAGAAGGGCAGATCCTCCGCTACACATTCAGCTCCAATACGTTCAATATAGGCTTGCTTTTGCTGATTCACTTCATCTGAACTATCCACATCATAATAAAGAAGAAATTTTACTGCATCTGCTCCTGCTTCTTTTAAACGCTTAGCCGACCAAACATCCAGACAATCTGGCAAACGTTTCGTACTAGTCGTATCATAGCCCGTTTTTTCATAAGCCAAGAGTAAACCTGCCTGACTATCTATCTTTTTAATAGCCGGAAGACCGTACTCCGGATCCAAGAGCATAGAAGAGGCAAAAGGTGTCAATTCTTCTGCTACCAATGTTTTTAGGATTTCCATTTGTGTGGCACTTGGTTCCTCATCTTGGTATTGTGCCATCAATCTTTTTAAAGCTCCTCGCTGGTCAAAAGCCAAAGCGGAGATAAATCCTTCTTGACTTGATAATTTTTCCATACAAGATTTCTTATGGTCTGTCAATGTCCACATAGCAATCGTCTTCCTTTCATTTTAGTTAGAATCGTACTCGTGAATAATCACACCCTTAACCACACGATTGACTGTTCCGGTCGCAGAAGGAGTGTCTGGCGTATTTTCTATCTTAATAGAGGTGAACAATGCAAAAATCTGTGCTACTAAAATAGCCGCTAACGCAAGATAGCCCTCTGGTAACGTCATATCTGATAATAATTCAAAAGTATATCCTGAAAAACTGACTTCCCCTTTTTGAGCAATTGCTACTGTCTTGAGAGCAATGCCATCTCCTGCTACTTCTTCCAACAAGTCCAAATCATACTGCCGTGTGTAGGAATCATTATGCACAAAATCAATCACGATTGTTTTCGCATCTACAAATGATTTTGGACCATGACGGAAACCCATTGAAGAGTCAAACATGGTCGCAATTTTTCCTGCTGTCAATTCCAATATTTTCAATTGCGCTTCTCGTGTCAGCGCAGCCATTGCCCCAGAACCCAGATAGACAACCCGATTGAAGTCCAAGTCTACCAGCGCCTGGATTTCTTCTTCTCTACCGAGAATGTCCTGCCCCATTTTAGAAAGATAGGAAACATAATTCTCTTTCGTTTCAATCGTCTCTCTTTCATCGAAAATAAGGAGACCTGTCAAGAACATACATGTAAAACTACCTGTCATTGCAAAGCCAGCATCATTAGAGCGAGGCGGCATGAGCAAGAGAAGATTTTTCCCATCTTCCTGCGCTTGTCTAGCAAGAAGTCCTTCTGGTGCACAGGTAATGGTTAGGTGATAGGCATTTGGGACAATTTGATTGGTCAATGCAACTGCAGCCACACTCTCCGGACTATTCCCCGAACGAGCAAAGGAAACTAGAAGCACTGTCTCTTCTTCAAAAAGATAGTCATAGGGCGCAGACACTAAGTCTGTCGTTCCAGCAGACTCAAATACAAAACGCTGACGATTGCCAGTCCGTTTTAAATAGGGAACCAGTGTATCCCCAACGTACTGGGAGGTACCAGCACCAGTGAAAATAACCTTAACTGGTTTATCTGCACTGCTAGCCGTAACCTTTTCAAGAAAAGTCGCAATGTCTTCTCTATTTTCCTTAAAAATAGTCAAGGCCTCTTTCCAAATTTCTGGCTGCTGCCTGATTTCTCTAGTTGTGATTTCCGCACCTAAATCCATCAAGTCTTCTGTTGATTTAAAAAGCATAAGTCCCTCCTTATAACCTTATATTTATTTTATGCAATATAGCAACACAACTATTTGTATCTTGAAGCATGGTACAAGTTAAATCTATGTTAATATATTGTATCGTTCGTGAATATTATAATATATTAACATATTAAAAGTCAAGGGGATTTAATAATTATTTTAACTGACCATTGGTTACGGGCCCACAGTTCAAAATAAAACAAAAAACCCCAGATTCAATTGAATCTGGGGTTCTGTATTAAATAGCTTTTTCGTCTTGTCCCAAAGCACGTTGAACTGCTTTGACGATTTCAACCAAGATAACCATGAGTAGGCTTCCTACGACAACTACTAACCATTGTGTCACAGAAAGGTGCGACACGTGGAAGAATTTGTTAAATCCTGGAATCACCACTGTTGACATCAACATGACAAAGGCAATTGGGATAGAATAGTTAAAGAGGCGGTTCTTGAAGAGTCCCACTTTGAAGATAGACTGGTAAACAGACTTGACGTTGTAGGCATGAACAAGTTGGATGAGACCAAGTGTCACATAAGCCATTGTCAAAGCATCCTCATGCATCATGTGGTCGTTTCCGGCATGTTCTGGGAACATAAGGGCAAACCCATAGACACCGAGCACCAAGAGGGTTTGGAAGGCACCTTGATAAAGGATGGCTTCCATGACACCACCATCAAAGAAGCTTGATTTACGACCGCGAGGTTTGTGTTTCATGACACCTGGTTCAGCAGGCTCAACACCCAAGGCGATGGCTGGAAGAGTATCTGTTACCAAGTTAATCCACAAAAGATGAACTGGCTCAAGCACATCCCAACCAAACAAGGTTGCAAGGAAGATGGTAAAGACTTCAGCCATGTTAGCTGAAAGCAAGTATTGAATTGTTTTTTGGATATTTGAGAAGACTTTACGTCCTTCTTCAACGGCAACAATGATGGTTGCAAAGTTATCGTCCGCAAGGACCATATCAGAAGCTCCTTTAGAAACCTCTGTACCCGTGATACCCATACCGATACCGATGTCGGCTGTTTTCAGAGATGGCGCGTCGTTGACACCGTCACCTGTCATGGCAACAACCTTACCTTCCTTTTGCCAAGCTTTAACAATACGCACCTTGTGCTCTGGTGACACGCGCGCGTAAACAGAGTATTGCTTGAAGACTTTTTGGAATTCCTCATCAGACAATTCATTGAGCTCAGCACCTGTAAAGACATGGTCTTCTGTATCGTTCGGGTCAATAATTCCCAAGCGCTTCGCAATCGCTTCAGCTGTGTCTTGGTGGTCACCGGTAATCATGATTGGACGAATGCCTGCTTCCTTAGCGACACGCACCGCTGCAGCTGCTTCTGGACGTTCTGGGTCAATCATACCGACAAGACCTGCAAAAATCAGGTCATTTTCCACAATTTCTGTTTCCAATGTCGGAATGTCACTTGTGTACTTATAAGCCATCATGAGGACACGAAGAGCTTGTTTAGCAAGGTCTTTATTTGTTGCGAGGATAGCTTTTTTGTCCTCGTCTGTGATTGGACGAACTTTTCCAGCGATTTCAATCTGAGTCAAACGTTTAAGCAATTGGTCTGGGGCACCTTTTACAGCGATGAAATACTGACCGTCTGCTTGCTTATGAACCGTAGACATGAGCTTACGTGTTGAGTCAAATGGCAACTCAGCGACACGCGGTTCGTTCACAAGAACTTCACGCACATCAAAGGTATGGTCCAAACCGTACTGTACAAGGGCAGTTTCTGTTGGGTCACCAATCAATTTACCAGACGGGTCAACTTTTGTATCATTGGCAAAGTTCATGACACGAAGTGTGTTGTTGTCCATCGCGATTTCTGCCGCAGATGAAATCAATTGACCATTTGTATAAACTTTTTCAACGGTCATTTGGTTCATGGTCAAGGTACCAGTTTTATCTGATGCAATGATTTCTGTTGAACCAAGTGTTTCTACAGCTGGCAATTTACGGATGATGGCATTGCGTTTTGCAAGAACAGTTGAACCAAGTGAAAGGACAACGGTAACGATTGCTGGAAGTCCTTCTGGGATGGCTGCAACAGCAAGGGCAACAGCTGTCATCAAACCTGCAAGTGGCGCTTCACCACGAATAAAGACACCTACTGCAAATGTAATGGCTGCGATAACCAAAATAGCATAAGTCAAAATCTTAGACAGATTATCCAAGTTTTGTTTCAGCGGTGTGTCTGTCTCATCCGCATTATTCAGCATGTTAGCGATGTGACCGACCTCTGTGAAGGTACCCGTATTAGTAACCACGGCAACCCCACGTCCATAAGTAACGTTTGAGTTTTGGTAAGCCATATTGACACGGTCACCGATACCAGCGTCAGCTGCAACCAATTCTGAAAGATCTTTTTCAACAGGAACTGACTCACCTGTCAAAGCTGCTTCTTCAATTTTAAGTGAATTAGCTTCCAAGAGGCGCATATCAGCAGGAACAACATCGCCGGCTTCTAGAAGAACGATATCCCCTGGCACCAATTCTTTCGAGTCTACTTCGACAACATGACTATCACGACGAACACGAGCAAGTGGGCTAGACATTGATTTCAAGGCTTCGATAGCTGCCTCAGCCTGTCCTTCTTGGTAAACACCAAAGGCTGCGTTCAAGATAACAACCGCCATGATAATAATGGCATCTGTCAACCCTTCCATTCCTTCCGTTACCACAGAAAGAAGCGCTGCCGCCATCAAGATGATAATCATCAAATCCTTAAATTGGTCTAAGAATTTCATGAAGACACTGCGTTTCTCACCTTCTGCCAGCTCGTTACGACCGTATTCAGACAATCGTTTTTCTGCCTCAGCCTTGCTCAAGCCTTCATGTGAAGACTCTACAGATGCTAAGACAGCCTCTTCTTCGAGTGTATAGTACAACTCACGCTTTTGTTCTTTCAACAAAATTTCCTCCTTGCGGTCTCTCCTTTTCTTCCTGCCTAGCTGACAAAAAGAAAAGAGACCTGTTTTTTGTAAAACAAGTCTCGCTATTTCATACATTGCCGGAAATTCTTCGTACTGACGACAATGTCACAACCCAAAAGTTGCAAGCTACTCCCTCGATTTCATTTTATTATAGCAAAAATTGGTATTTTTTCAACCATTTTCTACTGAGGAAGTCGGGCAGTCTTATTCAAACCACTGAATATCCATCTTATATGAGGCGAAAATCTGGTCGCTGCCCAAGGCTTTCAAATCATACTGAAGCTGGATTGCCTGATTTTCACGATGCAAACTGTAGGCATAGGTATCCGTCACAAAATGCTGCAAGCCCATTGGTGTCGGAATGACGACAATGGCTTCTTCTTCTAAGACAAATCGCATCAGAGATTTCGGTGTTGAAAAACGTGTCATCACCAACTCTTTGTCTCCAGCTTTTATGATCACTTTTTCATTTTCTTCGTTGGTAAAAACCAGATAGTGCTGATTATTTTTTTCTGTCACTTCCACATCATAAATCTGATCAATCACTTCTAACTGATCATCCAGTTTGATTTCATTTTTAAGTCGAATTTGCATAAAAAATTTCCTTATTTATTTTTCTGAATTGTTTTTACGAAAGAAGAACGCAATAGCATCCCACCTGTATAAATGGCTATAACGATGACCAATACTTTTAACTTATTGATATCCAAATGCGTTAGAAAAATAGCTGCAGTCAGTACTCCCAGTACACCACCGCTGATAATCCCTGTTACCCCAGGCCAACTCACCCGACCAGACTCAATAAATTGCTTTGAGCCAGCTGTCATAATCATGGCTGCATTGAGCATCATGACCGGTAAAGCGACCGCAGGACTAATCCCCATCAGTGAAAAGAAGATGAGTTCTGGAGCATAATTCCCCAAGCCCATGGTCATCAGCATCCCCACTACAAAGTCAAAAAGGATACCTAGCACCAATTTTCCACCTGTCAACCCTCTCACTTGGTCGGTCAAACCTGCACCTGGATTGGTCAACATTCGGAAAATCATAAATCCTGCTGCAATAATCAGCAAGGTTCCGAGAATCTGTTGCACCATTTTCGTATTCCAATGCTGTGTCACCCGAGCTCCGGCGTAAGCCCCAGAAAATGCAGCTACACCCATTGCGACAAGCGTCACAAGATCCACTTTAACGATGGTAATAAATAGCAAGGCCTCAACCAAGACAGGGATAATATGAGCTGTCGTCATGGTAGCAGGAATTTTTCGGTCATCTTCCACTAACTTGGTCACTTTAAACAGTGTGGTCGTTGTTGCAAAAGTCCCAATTCCCAAGGTGTCAAGCAGATCTGTGACATAGCCAATCCAAAAACCTGTCCAAAAGCGCTCTTTCAGATTGACCCTTTCTTTTCGGGCGTACCCAACAATCATACTCAAAATGGCAATAATAATCAGCACCAAGAGTCCTTGGATGCCGTGTAAAATCATTCTATTTGTCATTATTTAATTATACGAGAAATGGGGCATTTCGTAAATAAAAACTTTTCAAGCTTCCTCCGACAGTCCAAAACTGCAGAAAATGCCCTTTTTTGATATAATAGTCACATGATTGAAAAAGTATTTCGTGATCCAGTTCACAACTATATTCATGTGGACAATGAGATCATCTACCAACTTATCAATACCAAAGAATTTCAGCGACTACGCCGCATCAAGCAGTTGGGAACAACTTCCTATACTTTCCATGGTGGCGAGCATAGCCGCTTTTCGCATTGCTTGGGAGTTTATGAGATTGCCCGACAAATTACTAAGAAATTTGAAGAAAAATACAGTGATAGTTGGGATGCGAGCGAGTCACTCTTGACCATGTGTGCCGCCCTCCTACACGATGTCGGACATGGTGCTTATTCTCATACATTTGAACGGCTCTTTGATACAGATCATGAAGAAATGACTTGTGCCATTATGACCAGTCCTGGAACAGAAATCCATGCTGTCCTCTCACAAGTTTCACCAGATTTTCCGCATAAAGTGGCAAGTGTCATCAACCACACCTACCCAAACAAGCAAGTTGTCCAGCTCATTTCGAGCCAGATTGATGCTGACCGAATGGACTACCTGCTGAGAGATTCCTACTTTACAGGTGCCAGCTACGGGGAATTTGACTTGACGCGGATTTTACGGGTCATTCGCCCTGTGGAAAATGGCATCGCCTTTCGCGAATCAGGTATGCACGCGGTAGAAGACTATGTGCTCAGTCGCTACCAGATGTACATGCAGGTCTATTTCCACCCTGCAAGCCGGTCCATGGAAGTCCTTTTGCAAAATTTACTGGATCGTGCAAAGGTACTCTATACTGCAGAAAAAGACTTCTTCCAGTTTTCATCACCAAAGCTGGTCCCCTTCTTCGAACACCGTGTGACATTGGAAGATTATCTGGGGCTGGATGATGGCGTAATGAATACCTATTTTCAGACCTGGATTGACGGACCAGATCGGACCTTGTCCGACTTGGCACAGCGCTACATCAATCGAAAAGTGCTGAAATCTATTACCTTTTCTGCCCAAGACGAAGAACAGCTAGACCAATTACGCAGTATCGTTGCAGATGTCGGTTTTGACCCTGAATACTATACAGCTATCCACCATAATTTTGATTTGCCTTACGATATTTACCGGCCTGATGCCGAGAAGAAACGAACACAAATCGAAATTATCCGAAAAGATGGTAGCCTGATTGAGTTGTCGCAGCTGTCTCCTATCGTTTCCTCCCTTGCAGGAACCGTGCACGGCGATAGCCGCTTCTATTTCCCAAAAGAAATGCTGGAGTCAACAGGTATCTTTGCAGAACAGACCAAGCGTTTTCAAACATTTTTTATCAAAAACGATCATTTTACAGATGGAGAATCAGATGAGCATTAAACTTGTGACCGTTGATATCGACGGCACCCTTTTGAATAGTAAAAAAGAAATTACACCCGAGGTTTTTGCGGCTGTCCAAGACGCCAAAGCTGCAGGTGTGAAAATCGTTATCACCACAGGACGTCCTATCTCTGGCGTCCACCACTTACTGGACCAATTACACTTGACGGAACCTGGTGATTATGTGATTTCCTTCAACGGCGGGCTCGTACAAGACACTGCAACTGGTGAGGATGTTTTAAAAGAAACCTTGTCCTACGACGATTACCTAGATTTGGAATTATTGGCACGTCGCCTTCAAGTTCCTATGCATGCATCCACCAAACAAGGAATGTTTACAGCAAATCGCAACATCGGAAAATACACCGTCTACGAAGCCATGTTGGTCAATTCACCCGTCTTCTACCGTACTCCAGAAGAAATGGCCGAGAAAGAAATCATCAAAATGATGATGGTCGATGAACCTGATATTTTGGATGCCGTTATCGAACAGATTCCTGCGGTTTATTTTGAGCGCTTCAACATCGCAAAATCTGCACCATTCTATCTTGAAATCACTCCAAAAACTGCCAGCAAAGGAAAAGCCATTATTGGCTTGGCTGAAAAAATTGGCTTAACCCTGGACCAAACAATGGGAATTGGTGACGAGGAGAATGACCGTTCCATGCTTGAAGTTGTTGGTAATCCTGTTGTCATGGAAAATGGAAATCCTGAACTGAAAAAAATCGCCAAATACATCACCAAATCAAACGATGAATCTGGTGTTGCACATGCTATTAGAGAGTGGGTATTAAAGTAATGTATTCTTATAAAGTGGGCATCTCCGCCCAAGAACACGACGAATTTGTCAAAGCACATCCACAAGTCAACCTCCTTCAAAGCAGCTCTTGGGCACAAATCAAAGACGCTTGGGGCAATGAACGTCTCGGCTTTTTCAAAGACGGCACTCTGGTAGCAGTCGCATCCATTCTCATCCAACCCCTACCACTTGGTTTGACCATGATTTACATCCCACGTGGACCAATCATGGATTACATGGATAAAGACTTGGTAGCCTTCGTGATGAAGTCATTGAAGACAGTCGCAAAAAGCAAACGCGCAATCTTTATCAAATTTGATCCGTCTATTTATTTCCAACAGCATTTGGTAGACCAAGATGGACAAGACCAAGAGCAGGCAAAATTAGTTATCGAAAATTTGGAACAAGCTGGCTGCAAATGGGTTGGTCGTACGGAAGACATTTCTGAAACGATTCAGCCACGCTTCCAAGCGAACATTTACGCAAAAGATTTTGTTCCTGAAGCCATTCCTAAAAAAGTACGCCAGTTGATGCGGATTGCTGAAAATAAGGGAGCTGTCATTGAAATAGGACACCTCAATCTGGTTGAAGAATTTGCCAGCCTCATGAAAAAAACAGAAGCTCGTAAAAGTATTCATCTCCGTAATCAAGATTACTATGAAAAATTACTCCGCACCTACGGTGATGACGCCTACATCACCATGGCCCGCCTAGACGTTGCTTCTCGCTACCAAAAGCAAGAACAGGAATTGAAAAAGCAAGAAGAACTCAAAGCGACCTTTACTGAAAATACGCGCGAAACCAAGGTCAATGCAACGCTAAAAGAAATCGAGCGCTTAACAGCTGAACTCGAATTTTTAAAACACTACTTAGACCAAGGAAAAACGATTGTCCCCCTAGCTGCGACCCTTTCTCTCAACTTTGGAACCTCGTCTGAAAACATCTACGCCGGCATGGATGATGAATTCAAACATTACCAACCTGCTCTTGCAACCTGGTATAAAACAGCGCTCCACGCTTTTGAAAATATGGGCATCACCCAGCAAAATATGGGCGGAATTGAAAATAAATTAGACGGCGGACTCTACAATTTCAAATCCAAATTCAACCCAATGATTGAAGAATTTATCGGTGAGTTCAACCTGCCTGTCAGCCCGCTATACGGACTCTTCAATCTAGCCTACACAATCCGTAAAAAACGGAGGAATAAACAATCATGACATTCGCCATACTGAGCCTCGAAGAATATCAGGCACATGCCCAAACCGTGACTGAGCGCTCTTTCTTACAAACGGAAGAAATGGCTAACTTGCTCAGCAAACGAGGCATGAAAACACAATTCGTGGGCTTGAAAAAGGAAGGAATCGTCCGAGTATCTGGTATCCTCTACAGCCTTCCGATGACTGGTGGCCTTCACATGGAAATGAACTCTGGTCCTGTGTCCTCCGACAAACAATACCTTTCTGAATTCTACAGAGAATTGGCTAAATACGCCAAAGAAAATGGTGCTCTCCAACTGATTGTCAAACCCTACGACACCTATCAAACCTTTGATAGCAATGGGCAGCCAAGTTCCGAAGAAAACGAGCAACTGATTACAGATTTGACCAGTGTCGGTTATGCTTTTGACGGTTTACAAACTGGCTATCCTGGTGGTGAACCCGACTGGCATTACGTTAAAAATTTGGCAAATGTGACCCAGGAAACTCTGCCAAATTCATTTAGCAAAAAAGGCAAGGCACTCCTCAAAAAAGCCAACACCTTCGGCATTCAAGTCCAAGTTCTGAAAAAAGAAGAATTGTCCCAATTCAAGGTCATCACTTCTGCCACTTCTGAACGTCGCGAATATGCTGACAAGTCACTTGACTATTACCAAGACTTCTATGACGCTTTCGGTGACCGTGCTCAATTTCTCTTGGCTACAATCAACTTTCAAGACTATCTTGAAAACCTCAGCCAGCAAGAACTGAAATTACAAGACAAACTGGCAACCATTCATTCCTTCTTGGAGCAGCAACCAAATTCTAAGAAAAAGCAAAATGAATCACGGGAAATCGCCAGCCAAATCGCTACATTTGAGACACGAAAAGAAGAAGCCCAAACTCTCTTAGCCAAATACGGCCAAGAAGATATTGCACTGGCTGCTAGCCTCTTTGTTTATACCCAGCATGAATTAGTCTACCTCTTTAGCGGCTCACTGACCGAGTTCAACAAATTCTACGCACCGATTGTCTTACAAGAGGCAGCCATGCGCGAAGCCCTAAAACGCGGGATCTCCTTCTATTCATTTTTGGGGATAACAGGACAATTTGACGGCAGTGACGGAGTTCTTCGCTTTAAGCAAAATTTTAATGGCTACATTGTCCGAAAAATGGGAACCTTCCGCTACTATCCACATCCACTCAAATTTAAAACACTTCAAGTCATCAAAAAACTTCTCAGAAGACAATAAAAAAGCTAGGTTTCCCTAGCTTTTTTAGTTTGTAAATCGACCTGAATAGTCAATATTTAAGTCAAAATTAGAATGTCCACTGAGAAGTGAGGCAACAGAGGTGAATTGCCATGCTGCTGCACCTGCATAATAGGCCATCTCACGAGCTTGATTGGCGGACATCCCACTATAATAAGGATAATGCGCCACCCACAAATTACTCATGCCAAAATTCGCGATGTTAATCGGACCTTTGACATTTACCTCGTTTTTATCCAACCAGCTTGCACCTGTATAATGAACCAGATTTGAATAGCCCAAGCTCCTCATCTCTGCTTCCCAAGTTTTCATGTTGGTATTGATATTATTACGCGTTTTTGGTTCTTCAATGTCATTTACCATCGTGATATTTTTTGACAAGCCTAATTTATTGGCTGCTGCCACAAAATAGCGTGCCTCCGCTTTGGCAGAATTAGCATCTGTAAAGTGAGAGTAATGGTAGGCTGATACTTTCAAGCCAACAGCCTGAGCATTCTTAATCTGATTAGCTGCATACGGGTTGAGGTAACTTGTCCCTTCAGACAATTTAACAACAACACCCGCCACGCCTTGTTGCATCAAGTTGCGGTAATCATCTGTTGACAATTCACCATTGTGGCTACTGATATCAATAAAGGATTGACCTGTCTTCTTAACGTAGTTGACTGTCGCAGATGTTGCAGCAACACCATAGCGCTGACCTTGGCTTGTTAGGTAGACATGGGCATTGATCTTGCCTTGTTCATACTTATGGTTTGCAAGACGAACTGTAATGCGGTAAGTACCATCAGACTGGCGTTCAGCTGGATACCAGATAATATCATTTTGATCATTCGCATCGGTCCAAACTGGGATTTCGATTTTGTCAATCCCTGCTGGTGCGTAGATATTTTTCACGACAACGTCGAAGGTGCCATAGGTATTATCAATATTGCTAATCGTTGCTACTGCTCTTGGATTGGTATTGGTAATAGCAACATTTGTTTTTGTAGTCGCTACTCCAAATTGCTTACCATCTGTTTGTTTTAGATACACATGGGCTTGATAAGCTCCAGTACTGTACTTATGGTCACTTGCTGAAACACTAGCTTTATAGCTACCATCTGCTTGTTTGACTGCTGTATACCACTTGATATCATCTTGACCATTGACCTCTGACCATACTGGAACCTGAACAGACTCCAAATTACCTGGAACCCAGACATTGGTCACAACAACGTCAAAACCACCGTTAGAAGTGTTATTATTGGTAATACGAACGGAGGCTGACGGCTTATCCGCTGGCAATTCTAGCTTAGTTGTAGTGATCCCTTGCAACTCACCATCGCTGTATTTGTAATACAGATGGGCATGATAGATTCCGACTTCATTATTATGGTCTTTTTTGTTGATGGTAATCTTATACGTGCCATTAGCTTGTTTGGTAGCTGTATACCACTTCAGGTCGTCCTGATTATTGGCATTGGTCCATACAGGAATTCGTACAGCTTGAATGCTTGATTTTCCAACCACATCAGAAGCAATCAGGTCAAAAGTTCCTGTTTTTTCATTTAGGTTGGCCACCGTCAGTTTTCCTGAAACAGGCAAGCTGAGATTGGTCGTCGTTGTTGCAATGCCACTCTTGGTCTGGTCACTATAGGTATAATAGAGGTGGACATTGTATTTTCCAACACCATTTTTATGGTCTTTTTTATTGACGGTTACTTTATAAGTACCATTGGCTTGTCTTACAGCCGTGTACCATTTGATATCATCTTGACCTGCCTCTTCTGTCCAAACTGGTACCTGAACACTAGAAATTGCCTTCGAAGACACAATATTTGACACCAAAACATCAAAGGTTCCCTGTTGATTGTTCACATTTGTGATTGTCAACTTCCCTTGTGGTCTACTTTGGATGGTCGTGCTAGTCGTTGCAATCCCTTTTTTGCTACCGTTGGTTAATTGGTAATAAAGATGCGCATGGTATTTCCCGACACCATTTTTATGGTCTCGTTTATTGACGGTTACTTTATAAATCCCATTGGCTTGTTTTACAGCTGTGTACCACTTGATATCATCTTGACCAGCTTCATCCGTCCACACTGGCACTTGCACTGACTGGATACCATTCCCAATCACATTCGACACCACCACGTCAAAAGTTCCCTGTCCCTCATTTACATTTTGGATGGACAAGGTTCCTGAATACCCATTTGGCTCTGGCAAGGTAAAGCTTGTACTGGCAATTCCTTGGTGCTTGCCAGTACTATACTGATAGTAGAGATGGGCATGATACAAGCCAACTCCATTTTTATGGCTTCTCTTGTTTACCGTTACTTTGTATGTACCATCAGCTTGCTTGGTTGCCGTATACCATTTGATGTCATCTTGACCATTTGCATCTGTCCAAATCGGTACCTGAACGGTTTGAATCGTTGAAGCACCAACTACGTTGCTAATCACCACATCAAAGGTACCTGCAACTGTATTGACATTACGAATGTTCAGCGTGCCATCAACTTTTGGCCCTGCTGCACCATAACCAGGGCCGAGCACAATTTTTGTTGCAGGGCTTGTTACAGTATTTTTTTCATTTTTAGCAGGGCTTGCCTTTGTACTACTTGTCGAACTTGTCTCTGTCGAAGTGCTAGACTTACTTGTAGTTCCCGTAGTTGAGCTAGCTAGTGTGGATGTTTTAGTCGCTGCGCTTGACGAAGAAGTTGTCGAACTAGTAGCCGTTTCCTTGGTCAGGTCTACTTCAGTACTAGAGGACAGAGTTGTCTTTTCAATCCCTTCTGCTTCTGTCTTCCATACAAACTGATAATCCTGAAAAACAAGTGTCTTTCCAGTTTCCGTCACCACTTCAAATTGGACAAATACAGGGGTTGAACTGTCCTTTTCAACCAATCCATCTCCTGCAGCAAGAGCTTGGTACTGGTTATTGCTATCCTTCGTAAAGGTAATTTCTTTCGGGGATGCCTGTGTTTTCTTTGTCCATAGGATAGCTTTTACTTGGCGAACCGTTACCGACAAATCAGACAAGGTTAACTTTGCCTTTCCTGATTCTAGAGAGACGGCTACCCTTCCAGATACTTTCTCATCTTCTACAGCCTTTTTAAGGGTTGGATCTGACACAATACTGTCTGCCAAAACTTGTTCACCAGCAACTTGAGCTACTCCAAGAGCAGCTGTGACAGCTCCTACATAGATAAGAGACTTATATTTCATTGTTTCTCCTGTTTATGTGATAAAGAACTCCTAACTTGTAGTTAGAAGTTCTTTTACTATTCTTCTTTTAATGTGATTAGAAGTTCAACAAAGCCAAGAAGCTTTCTGCTTCAAGTGAAGCACCACCAACAAGGGCACCGTCAACGTCTGGACAAGCCATGTATTCAGCAACATTTTCAGGTTTAACTGAACCACCGTATTGAATACGAACTTTGTCTGCAACTACTTGACCGAAGTCAGCAGCAACCACGTCACGAACTGCTTTACACATTGTTTGTGCATCGTCTTTAGTAGCTGATTTACCAGTACCGATAGCCCAGATTGGCTCATAAGCGATAACAAGTGAAGCTACTTGCTCAGCTGACAAATCTTTCAAAGCAGCAGATACTTGAGCACCTACAAATTCAGCAGCCTTCCCTGCTTCGTAAGTTTCAAGAGACTCACCACAACAGATGATTGGAGTCATACCATTTTTGAAAATAGCATGTGCTTTTTTGTTAATGTCTTCATCTGTTTCATGGAAGTAATCACGACGTTCTGAGTGACCGATAACAACATAGTCAACACCCATTTCGTTCAATACTTTAGGACTTGTTTCACCAGTGAAGGCACCAGCATCTTCAAAGTAACAGTTTTGAGCAGCTACTTTCAATTCTGAATCTTTAGCGAACCAGAGCAAAGCGTTCAAGTCAACAGCTGGAGATGCGATAGCGGCTTCAACCACATCACCTGAAGGCAATTTACCAGCAATTCCCTCTACAAAAGCTTGAGCTTCTTGAGGATTTTTGTTCATTTTCCAGTTGCCGGCAATAATTGGTTTACGTGACATTTCACATACCTCTTCTTCTTTAATTTTTACTTGTCTAGTATATCACAAAATAATCCAGAATTCTAGGTATTTTATTCCCTATAGAAAATTGACATCATTCTGTAATATAAAAAAACTCGCCACCCAAGGGTAGCGAGCCAATTATAAGTTGTCTGACTTTAATTGTTATTTCTGGGAACTCAATCGAATTAAGCTTCGATTTCTGTAACCATACCTGAACCAACAGTACGTCCACCTTCACGGATAGAGAAAGTAGTACCTTGTTCAACGGCGATTGGGTGGATCAATTCAACATCGATAGTTACGTTATCACCAGGCATTACCATTTCAGTACCCTCTGGCAATTTGATTGAACCAGTTACGTCAGTTGTACGGAAGTAGAACTGTGGACGGTAGTTGTCGAAGAATGGAGTATGACGTCCACCTTCTTCTTTAGAAAGGATGTAAACTTCACCTTTAAATTTAGTGTGTGGGTTGATTGAACCTGGTTTAGAGATAACTTGACCACGTTCGATTTCGTCACGTTGTACACCACGGAGAAGCACGCCAACGTTATCGCCGGCAAGACCTTCATCCAATTGTTTACGGAACATTTCAACACCAGTAACAACTGCTTTGTGTTTTTCTTCTTTGATACCAACGATTTCGATTTCGTCGTTGACACGAACTGTACCACGGTCGATACGTCCTGAAGCAACTGTACCACGACCAGTGATTGAGAATACATCTTCGACTGGCAACAAGAGTGGTTTATCAGTGTCGCGCTCTGGTTCTGGAATGTACTCATCAACAGTGTTCATCAATTCCATGATGATGTCTTCGTATGCTGAGTCACCTTCCAAAGCTTTAAGAGCTGAACCTTGGATAACTGGAAGATCGTCACCTGGGAAGTCGTATTCTGACAAGAGGTCACGGATTTCCATTTCAACCAATTCAAGCAATTCTTCATCGTCAACCAAGTCAACTTTGTTCATGAAGACGATAAGGTGTTTAACACCAACCTGACGTGAAAGAAGGATGTGCTCACGAGTTTGTGGCATTGGTCCATCAGTTGAAGCAACTACGAGGATCGCCCCGTCCATTTGGGCAGCACCAGTGATCATGTTTTTAACGTAATCCGCGTGTCCTGGAGCGTCGATGTGAGCATAGTGACGTTTTTCAGTTTCATACTCAACGTGTGCAGTATTGATAGTGATACCGCGTTCGCGTTCTTCAGGAGCAGCATCGATAGACGCATAGTCTTTTGGTTGGTTAACTGATGAAGGCAAGCGACGTGCCAATACAGTTGTGATAGCTGCAGTCAAAGTAGTTTTACCGTGGTCAACGTGTCCAATTGTACCAATGTTAACGTGTGGTTTACTACGATCGTATTTTTCTTTTGCCATTTTGGTAAAAGCCTCCAATAAAATATATTTTATAGTTAGACAGTAGGCAATACAGACTAACTTTACCTTACCATTCTATCAAATTACTGAGAAATTGCAAGTGTTTTACCTATTTTTCCACAGATTCTTCATTTTACAAATGCTAAGATGGCTGATTTGAAAGACAGACTTCGATGCACCAAGCATAGATATTAGACTGATAATCTTAAAGAAGAAAATTTGAATAACCATCCCATGAAAATACTTGTCAAAAACTTTCAAACAGATTTACTAGCTACTTTTCATCTTCTCGTTCTTTAAAAAGTAGTTTTTGTAATAGTTGCGACAGGGTCTCCTTCTCCTCTTTGGAGAAATGAGCCGTAAGTTCTGCTTCAATTTCTTGGCTTATCCGTGCGATATCCTGCGCCTTTTCCATGGCAAGTGAAGTCGCTGAGACATGCTTGCTCCGCTTGTCTTCTGTCGAAGCAATCCGCTTAATCATGCCCTTCTTTTCTAAATTTTGCAGAATCCCTGTTACTGTCGGATTGGTCATCCCGAAACGTTTTTCGATATCAATCTGGCGAATGGTCTGATCTGGATGGGTCGTCAAAAACTTTAAAATTCGAAATTGACTGGTCGTCAAATCTAGCTCCTGAGTGCGTCTGTTGGACACGCGCTCAAATGCTAATTCCGCCATTTTTACCAGAACACCGATACTCTCTTTTTTCATTTATATTGCTTCCTATTTTTTTACAAAAGTGTATCATAATTCACTGACTTTTTACAAGTACAAAAAAGTCCTGCTCACGAATAGCAGGACAATTCAATCAACCAGAATTACGCAAACCAGTTGCAATACCGTTGATGGTAATATGAATCAGATTTTCTTGGTCTGCACTCAATTGCCCATGACGGAGACGATTGATGAGTTCAATTTGGATATAGTTGAGAACGTTGAAGTAAGGCAGACGGTATTCCAAACTTGCTTTCAAGGATGGGAGTTCTGCTAGTAATTCTTCATTTTGCTCGATTTCAAGAATGATATTCTTGGTTAATTGCCACTCATCCAAGATAGTATAGAATACTTCGCGGACTTCTTCGTCTTCACACATTTTTGCGTATTCAAAGGCGATGTTCATATTGGACTTCGACAAGACCATGTCTACGTTTGACAATAGGGAACGGAAGAATGGCCAGTTTTGATACATTTTTTGGAGTTTAGCAAGATTTTCTGGTGCTTTATCAATATAGCGTTTGAAACTTGAACCAACCCCATACCAACCTGGTAGCATAATCCGGTTTTGTGACCAAGAGAATACCCATGGAATGGCACGCAGTCCACCGATTTCAGTAATGGTCTTACGAGCAGCTGGACGTGAACCGATATTGAGGCTCGAAACCTCACGAATCGGACTAGCTGCAAAGAAATAATCATAGAAATGTGGATTTCCAAAAACCAAATCACGGTAGATGACATAGCTATCATCGACAATGCCATTCATGATGTCGCGGTAGTCTTCCAAATCATCCGGATTGGTAATCAACTGCGTCACCATACGGTCAAGCGTCGCTGATACAAGCATTTCCAGATTGTAGTAGGCAGCGTCCTTGTTTCCGTATTTATTCCCAATCACTTCCCCTTGCTCTGTCAAGCGGATATGGTCTTTGATGGAGCCAAATGGCTGTGAAGTAATGGCATCATAAGATGGGCCACCACCACGGCCAACTGTACCACCACGACCGTGGAAGAAGGTAATTTTGATACCGTGTTTTTGGCCAATTTGAGTCAATTCATTTTGTGCCTTGTAGAGCGTCCACCCTGATGACAAGTAACCGCCGTCCTTGTTTGAGTCTGAGTAACCCAACATGATTTCTTGGTAAGAATCATTGCCCTTAATCCATTTTTGCGTAATGTCGAGGTCAAGGTAATGGCGCATGATAGCTGATGAGTTATCCAAGTCTTCGATTGTTTCAAAAAGGGGAACAATCTGTACACGGGCACGTTCGCTGTCTACGAGTCCGACTTCTTTGAGAAGGACTGCCAATTCCAGCATATCAGATACACTCTCTGAATGTGAAATGATGTGCTGTTTGATGACTTCTTCTCCCAACTTGTCTTTTAATTCTCGAGCTGCTTGGAAAATAGCCAATTCTTTTTGGAGCTGTTCTGATTTTTCGACATGAGTTGCAGATAGAATACGTGGGTCTTCTGTTAATTCACGCAACAAGACGGCACATTTTTCATCCTCTGACAAACTACTGTAATCCTCAACGACACGCGCCGATGCCAGCAATTCTGCCACACTTGCTTCATGGATACTTGAATCTTGGCGCATATCGATGGTTGCCAGATAGAAACCAAATGCTTCGACTGCCTCTAGCAATTCTGTAAAATCACCTTGAATCAAGCCTTTAGATTTATTCTCTTCTAAAGAGACTTTGATTGCGAGGAGGTCAGCTTGGAATTCTTTGACATTGGCATAGCGTACCTCATTTTTTACATCATGGATGAGATAGTCGCGGGTATTGCGCAATTTCATCTGGATATAATGGAAGGCACGGCGATAGGGCTCATGTTCACGGTAAACAGACGTATCTTCTGACAAAGCAGCCAAGGCTTGTACTTCTTCGCTGACCGTCACAATAGTTGTCGAGAGCGAAAAAGTCCGATAAAGCTGGAAGAGTTTTTCATCATAGTAATTCATGATGACTTCTGCCTGTGTCAAAGCAGATAGTTTCAAGGTTTCTGCCGTTACGAATGGGTTTCCGTCGCGGTCTCCACCAATCCACATGCCCATTGAAATTGGGTGTGGATTTTGTAGTTGAATCCCTTTGGCTGCTGCTAGACGTTTGTACTCAGCTTGTAACTTGGTAACGGCTTTGATAAATGAAGAGTTGTAATACTCCATCACATTGGTGATTTCATTGGTGACCTTGAGTTTTTTCTCACGAATCATCTCTGTCTGCATGATGATTTCAATGTACGAACGGAGTTCATCTTCCCACTTGGTTTTATTCAAAAGACCTAATTTCACATCGCGGTAACGGCGCAAGAGCTCATGAATTCTTTTTGTCAAATCCAGCATAGACTGGCGTTGCACTTGAGTTGGATGGGCTGTCAAGACCGGTACAACCGTCAAATGCTCCAAGATTTCTGCGGCATCTTCTCGATCAGCAACTAGGTCAATCGTTGTGGACAATTTTCCAAGATAATCATTGCCGAGGTTGTTTTGCAAATTGATTTCATAGGCTAAGTCAACATCTTCTGAGATATTGATTAAAAGCGGTAAGACTGCAAAATAGCGAGAAATAACGGCCAGTTCATCATTGGTTAATTCACCGATAATCTGAAGCAGGCGCTGGTAATTATCATGAGTGGACAAGGCTGCCAACTCGACAATCTTGTCAAATGTTTCGGGTGAAATCATCTGACGCGCCACATCTCGTAGGGTGTTGGTCAAAATGATGACTTCTTCCATGATGGTTTCTTTGTTGTTCAAGTTCTCTAATTTTTGAATAGACATCTATATCCCCTTTTCTATCCCTAAATAAGCCTATTGCACTAGAGTGCGTTCGATTTCCTCATGAATTAATTCGCGTTTTTCATTAGCATCAATGTTGAGTACAAAACCGATACCAACCGAAATAATCAACAAACTATTCCCACCTTGTGACAGGAATGGGAAGGTAACCCCCGTCGCAGGAATCAAGCCTGAAATTCCTCCGACATTGACAAAGGTTTGAATCAGCAGCATGGCAGCGACGCCAAGCGCCATCATCGAATTGAATGGATTGCGTGCACGAATGCCCACTACAATAATCCGTAGAATCAAGAAGAAGAGCAGGCCTAGAATCAAACTAGCCCCAATCAATCCCAACTCCTCAATGGTAATGGCAAAGGCGAAGTCCGTATGTGCTTCTGGAAGGTAGCCGTTTTTCTCGATGGAATTTCCCAAACCAAGGCCAAACCAGCCGCCATTACTCATAGCGTAATAGGAATTGGCCAGCTGATGTCCCGCATCCGTTAAATCCTCAAATGGATTGAAGAAGGCGGAAAATCGTTTGGCGATATAGCCGACAAATGGTACTCTAGCCACTGTCTCCACACCGATAATCCGAATGGAGGTCAGTACGGTAAAGGAGCCTGCAATGAGGGCCATTAGCCCCGCAGAAAACCAGCGATGGCCAATCCCACTAACCGTTATCATCACCATGATAATCAAGGCAATAATCGTCGCATTCCCCAAGTCGGGCAAACTTGCAACCAAACCAAGTGAAAGCAAACTAATCACGCGCCAGTCATTGAACTTCTCAGGATACCAACGCCCTTTTGTTAAGGCTTGATAGTCATAGATACGAACATCGCCTTGGATACGCGCGAACTTATGCGCTAAAAACCAGATAATAATCAATTTCAAGTATTCGGCGGGCTGAAATCCAATCGGTCCCAAACGAATCCAACCATGGGCTCCATTGACTGCATCAAAGAAATGGGAGATAACCAGCAAAAACCAGTCAATCAGCACAACCACTCCAATCAAACCGCCTCGTCGCAAAAAACTAAGGCGCATCTGATAAATCAACCAAATTGCAACTAAACTAATCAGCCAAAATGCTGCCTGACTAATCACCAATTTAAAGGGATTTCCACCATCTTTTATTTGCAAAGAACTGGTGGTTGAATAAACCATAATCAGCCCGATCACCGATAAAATCAAATAAGGGACCAGGATAGAGTAGTTCAGCAAATGCCGTTTGTCAATCTTCATTTCCCCTCCTCATTCCGTTTTAATATTGCCATATTATACCATATTCTTTCAGAAAAGTCTGAACTTTCTATCATAAAAAGAGGCCAATGTGACCTCCTTGTTTACTTATAAGTTTGAAGATAAAATTTAATCTTGTCACCGTCTTTGGCAACTTGCTCCTCGACACCTTTTGGTGCCATCTCACCATTTACATCATACATCCAATAAGTAGATGTTGCTTGGTCTTGGTTCACACCGTCAATCGATGTCACCATCCCTGATTTCAGCTCGATTTTGTGGCTTTTTTTCAAGATGTTAGCCACCTTATCACCTTTCTTGAATTCAACAGTCTGGCTGTCTGTCTTATCAGCTGAAAATTCAACCGTCAGAGTAGCTGTGTAGGTTTTCTCACTTACTTTTTCAGCCGCCTTTTGAGGTTGGCAGGCAATTAAAAACAAGGGCAGGAGCAAGCTAAGTGCGAGTAAATACATTCTTTTCATGATAAAGTCTCCTAAATAATTGATAAATAAGCGGATAAAAAATAATGGTTGAAACAGCATGTAAGCCATCAAAAGTTAGACCATTTAACCAGTAAACCCACAATTTGGCCCCAAACTGCGCAGCTGTTGGAATACTGATGATAAACCCATAAGCGAAAGCCATAACACCTGATAGCCCACTCTGAAGCGAGACTCCCCAAGACAAACCCTTGGTCAAAGGCAATACAATTAGGCGCCAAAAAAGCATAATAAGTGCAAAACTCAGCACCTGCCAAGCGACAACAATGGAAAAGCCAAAGTAAATGCCGCTACCAATCATGGTCAAGGCCATAATCAAGAGGCAATCTACCAAAGGAAGATAGAGTAAACTAACCAGAAAAATAGCTGTAATCGGCTTGACATTGGGAAAAGCACCAAATGCAAATCGAAGGGCAATGGCTAGTGCGGATAAGACCGCTATCTGGCTCATTCTTTTGGTGGACATGTAAACTCCCTTTATTTTTTATCGTTCCTTTTAAGAGTAGACTATTCCCTTGTCTCTGTCAAGTTTCAATTTTGTCCCCATTTTAGTTTAGTTTTTTGATTTTTTCATTGATTTACGGTAAAATGTATGAGATGAGAAAGAAAATCAAACCATTTTTTGTAATCGCCTTCTTTCTTTTGTTTGTCGCAATGATCCTAACAACAAGAGGAATGGCTAACCAACAAAAACAAGTAAAAAATCGACAAGTAAGCAGTACTACTTCAATTAGTACCGTGAGTTCTTCGTCAACGACCAGCACGTCATCTAGCTACTACATCGAAGATGCCCTATCTATGAAGCCCATCATTGACGTATCAGGCTGGCAATTACCATCTGATATGGACTACGATGTCGTTTCTAAAAATATTTCGGGTGCCATTGTCCGGATTCAAAGTGGCTCACATACCAAAAAGGACAACAACGCTTCTGACCAAAATGGTCTGGATAAATCCTATAAAACCCACATTGAAGAATTTCAGAAACGAAACATTCCTGTCGCTGTCTATGCTTATGTGACCGGCAAAGATGAAAAAGCCATGAAAAAAGAAGCCGCTTCCTTCTATAATGCTGCTTCAAAATACAAACCAACCTTCTATTGGCTAGACGTTGAAGAAAAAACGATGGACGATATGAATGCCGGCGTTGAGACTTTCCGACAAGAATTGAAAAAACTCGGCGCAAAAAATATTGGTATCTATATCGGTACCTACTTCATGGAAGAACATTCTATTTCAACTGAGAAATTTGATTCTGTCTGGATTCCAACCTATGGGACGGACTCTGGCTACTACAATGCCGCTCCAAATACAGATTTAGACTATGATTTGCACCAATACACATCTGCAGGCTACATCAATGGATTCCCGCATTCTCTTGACTTAAATCTGCTCACGACACTGAAAGATCCAAACGAAGTTTATAAAAAACTCTTTACAGTTCCTGCAGATTAAGCTATAATGAAACCAATTACATAACACAAAGGAGTGCCTCTGGCTGAGATCGTAGTACTACGAAATCCTCGAACCTGATCTAGTTCACACTAGCGTAGGAATTGTGCTTAACAGACCCTGTCTGGATAACTCACGACCACCCACTCCTTTGCCTATCGACAAAGGAGTTTTTTATGTCAAAAAATTTAAATGCACTTGTTGAAACAGCCCTCATCGCCGCAGTGGCAATGGCTCTATCCCTCATACCAGACTTTGCTAGCTGGTTTACCCCTTCGTTTGGTGCGGTTCCGCTGATTTTATTTGCCCTACGCCGAGGAAGCAAGTACGGTCTAACCGCTGGGTTAATTTGGGGCTTGCTCCATTTTGCACTTGGTCGTGTCTACTACTTGTCTCTCTCGCAAGTTTTCCTGGAGTACATTGTTGCTTTTACAACTATGGGAATTGCCGGCTACTTTTCAGATTATTTTAAAGGGCAGTTAAAGTCTCAACAGACCAAAAAGGCTCTATTGACTGCTCTTGGTGCTGCTAGTCTGACAGTATTTATCCGCTATGTGATTCATTTTGTTGCCGGAGTCATCTTCTGGGCAAGCTACGCTGGCGATATGTCGCCTTATCTCTACTCTTTCATTGTGAATGGAACTGCGGGTGGCTTTACTTTGGCATTTGTCCTACTCGCGCTGGGAATATTGATTCCTACCCAGCCACATCTCTTCTTACCTCGTAAATAGTCATTCTAAAAAAGTGTGGTACAATGAAGTATCACATTTTTATTTGGAGGTTTTCATGGTTTCTTGGATTGCAAGAATCATTAAAGGGATGATTATCGCACTTGGTTTCATTCTTCCAGGCGTTTCTGGTGGGGTGCTGGCCGCTATTTTAGGAATTTACGAGCGTATGATTGGATTTTTGGCACATATTCGTAAGGATTTTGTCGAAAATGTTCTCTTCTTTATCCCAATTGGGATTGGTGGTATCTTGGGAATTGCTCTCTTTTCTTTTCCAGTTGAATACCTACTCCAACACTATCAAGTGATCGTTTTATGGGGGTTTGCAGGGGCTATCATCGGGACCATTCCAAGTCTCTTAAAGGAATCAACTCAAAAATCTCCTCGCAATCAGGCAGATTGGGCATGGGCTATCGGTACATTTGTCATTTCAGGATTGCTTCTCTACTTCTTGAATGACTTGGTAGGTACACTTCCAGCTAACTTTGCTAGTTTTGTCCTTGCAGGTGCTCTCATTGCACTTGGTGTCTTGGTGCCAGGACTAAGTCCGTCAAACCTACTCTTGATTTTGGGGATTTACACACCTATGTTGACTGGTTTTAAAAATCTTGACTTGATGGGCACATTTCTTCCTATCGCCATCGGTGGAGTTCTAGCTATCTTGGCATTTTCAAAGGCCATGGACTATGCGTTGCAAAACTATCATTCACGGGTCTACCACTTTATCATCGGGATTGTTTCTTCTAGTACCTTACTCATCCTTATCCCAAATGCTGGAAATAAAGAATCCATTTCTTATGCAGGGGTTGGTATTGGAACTTGGCTATTAGCCTTGATTTTCTGTGGTTTGGGTATCTGGCTTGGACTTTGGATGAGCAAACTTGAGGAAAAATACAAATGAGCAAGAAAACAAAGCTGAAAAAAACATTGGTTGACCAAATCTTGGACAAGGCTAACATTCAACACGATAGTCTCAGCTTAAATGCCCTAGAAGGAAATCTACCTGAAGACATCGCGAAAGAAGATATTTTTAAAACACTGGCTCTAATCGGTGATAAGACTGGACCTCTGATTGGAATCCTGCCCATCACCGAGCATCTTTCGGAGAAAAAGCTGGCTAAGATTTCTGGAAATAAAAAAGTCAGTATGATTCCCCAAAAAGATCTTGAAAAAACAACGGGCTATGTGCACGGGGCCAACAATCCTGTGGGCATTCGACAAAAACACAATTTCCCTATTTTCATCGATCAAATCGCGCTGGAAAAGGGACAAATGATTGTCTCTGCAGGGGAGTTGGGGCGGTCAATTCGCATCGATAGTCAGACTTTAGCTGAATTTGTAGGTGCTGAATTTGCAGATATCCGCGAAATTGAAAATGCTTGAGAATTCTCAAGCATTTTTTATATTTTCTAGAAGAGGATAGACGTCGTTTTCTATGGCTTGGAGAAGTTGAGCTGCTACCATTTCAAGTGGGAAAGCTGGAACTTTTTCGCAAAGTAAGAAGCAATCGGTATCTTTTTCATGCTGGAAAGCAATCTAGCTTGCCACAACGTGGCCGGTCTCTCTTCGCCATAAATCAATCCTGAGCGCAATATAACGGAGATCACAGGACTTGCTAAGAGCAAATTTTCAGCTGTCTGCTTACTCTTGACATACGACGGATAGCCAACATTTGCGGACAGGTAAATCATTTTCTGCACCGACCATTTTTGACAGAGTCAGACTGCTTTTTCCATGGCGACAACATTAGCCGCATGCAATTTTCGAGGGTCAATTGCTCCTATCAACTGGACCACCACATCAAACTGTTTACTCGTCTTCAATGTTTCAACTTCTAAGATATCTCCTGGAAGATGCTTAATACGCGGGCTTTCAAACAGCTGACCTTGTCCAGGATTGCGAGATAGGTAGGTCAATTCGTGACCATGCTCCAAGGCCTGCCTCATCAGGAATTCCTTTCCTACAAATCCACTGCCACCTAGCACAAGAACTTCCATCTGCTTCTACTTTCTATTCATATTTTGCACGAAGAATCTTAGCCTGATCTGGAGAAAGTTTCAATAGATAGACCACCTTTTCTACAGGCAATCCACTTCCTAACAAGCGCTCTGCAGCCATCATAAGACCGTTGTTGATTCCCATTTTTAAGATCGGATTTTTCTTGTCATTTGTATCAAAAATAAACTTATGCCCTGGCAAATCAAACAGCACTTTTACAGCACCAAACAACTGCTCAAAACTATCAATTTCCAAGTCATAAACCGGCTTAGTTCCGGGCTTGATACTTCGTCCCCTGTGATTAAACCAAAGGGCACGCCAGCCACCATTGACGGCTCCCATCACATCATTGTCATAGGAATCCCCCACATACAAGGTCGTCTCAGGATTCATCTCAAACTGCTCTGCAGCAAGATTGAAAATCTCTTTTTCTGGCTTTTGAAAACCGGTAGCCTGACTGACAATCACGCATTGTGGCTCAATATAATCATACAAACCAAGCTTTCTCACCTTTTTCAACTGGTGCTCTGTTGGTCCATTTGTGATAACACCCATCGGCACATTTTTTGATTTCAAAAAATCCAAAGTCATCCGCATCTCATCTAGCATCGTGATATGTTCTAACTCGTACTCATAGATTTCTTGAAACTTACGACCTGTTTCTTCATCAATTTCAGTATAGCCGAACTCTCGAAGCGTCTCACGGCAGCGCCAAAAGCGGAAATATTCCACTGTCCATTCACCTGCGATAACTTTTGGAAATCCTGTGTCTGAATAGTGGCGGAAACGGATATAATTTTGATTGATTTGGCTCATATCAAAATCAGGGAAGCAACGTTCGATTGCCTTGCGATAGGGAGCTTGCTGATCATAGATCGTATCATCAACGTCAAAAACAATTGAAGTAATCATGGTGACCTTTCTTTTTCTTTTATTCCGTTCACGATTATACCCTTTTTTCATCTAGAATTCAAACTAGGCTAGAAAGTCGTGTTTTTTCTAGGTTTTTATGGTACAATAGATTGAATATATGCCTTTTTAGGGAAAACTATTTGGAGGGAAATATGTCCAACGAACATATGGAAGAATTAAATGACCAACAGATTGTCCGTCGTGAAAAAATGACGGCCTTGGCTGAACAAGGAATTGATCCATTCGGTAAACGTTTCGAACGCACTGCCAATTCTCAAGAATTAAAAGATAAATACGCTGATAAATTAAAAGAAGAACTACACGACTTGAACGAAACAGCTGTCATTGCTGGTCGTCTCATGACAAAACGTGGCAAAGGTAAGGTCGGATTCGCTCACTTGCAAGACCGCGAAGGCCAAATCCAGCTCTACGTTCGGAAAGATTCTGTCGGTGAAGAAAACTACGAAATTTTTAAAAAAGCTGACCTCGGCGACTTTATCGGTGTCGAAGGGGAAGTGATGCGTACAGATATGGGTGAATTGTCGATCAAGGCAACCAAACTCACTCACTTGTCAAAAGCACTTCGTCCTCTACCAGAAAAATTCCACGGTTTGACAGACGTTGAAACCATCTACCGCAAACGCCATTTGGACTTGATTTCAAACCGTGAAAGCTTTAACCGTTTTGTGACACGTTCAAAAATCATCTCTGAAATCCGTCGTTACATGGACAGCAATGGTTTCTTGGAAGTGGAAACACCTGTGCTCCACAATGAAGCTGGTGGTGCTTCTGCCCGTCCATTTATCACTCACCACAATGCACAAAACATTGACATGGTCCTTCGTATCGCGACTGAATTGCACTTGAAACGCCTCATCGTAGGTGGTATGGAACGCGTCTACGAAATCGGACGAATCTTCCGTAACGAAGGTATGGATGCGACTCACAACCCTGAATTTACTTCTATCGAAGCCTACCAAGCCTACGCTGACTACCAAGACATCATGGACTTGACTGAGGGAATTATCCAACACGCAGCCAAATCTGTCATTGGTGACGAACCTGTCAACTACCAAGGCACTGAAATTCGGATCAACGAACCATTCAAACGCGTGCACATGGTAGACGCTATCAAGGAAACAACTGGTGTTGACTTCTGGAAAGAAATGACCGTCGAAGAAGCGCAAGCCTTGGCGCAAGAAAAACATGTCCCACTTGAAAAACACTTCACAACTGTCGGCCACATCATCAATGCCTTCTTTGAAGAATTCGTCGAAGAAACATTGATTCAACCAACATTTGTCTTTGGACACCCTGTTGAAGTGTCACCACTAGCTAAGAAAAACGATGACGACGCTCGCTTTACAGACCGTTTCGAACTCTTTATCATGACCAAAGAGTACGCCAACGCCTTTACTGAGTTGAACGACCCAATCGACCAATTGTCTCGTTTCGAAGCGCAAGCAGCCGCAAAAGAACTGGGTGACGACGAAGCAACTGGCATCGATTACGACTACGTAGAAGCCCTCGAATACGGTATGCCACCAACAGGCGGACTCGGTATCGGTATCGACCGCCTCTGCATGCTCCTCACAGACACAACAACCATTCGTGATGTCTTGTTGTTCCCAACGATGAAGTAAATATCACTTTAAACGGTTTGCGAGTAGCGTTTGATAAGGTATCAGACTAAAAAAATGAAAACGAACTTGATCGCTTCTTCTTTTGAAAGGAGGGAACAAGTTCATTTTTTGTTTCGAGCTTATATGTTTTGTTATCAGAAAGAAGATTCTGGGCTTAGTAGTAGTTGAAACTAGCCTAACGGTATAATCTATTAAGAATTCACATAATAAAATGAGCTGTCATGCACCCTTATCTTGAGAGACAATATGAACTTCATCTATATGTCAAAAGATTTATTGGCCAATGCACGTGTTGTGGTTGCTGTTGCTGTTGATCCTGAATTACAAGCTGCATTGCAGAATGCACAAAAATAAAATAGTTATGCTAAAAAATTAAAAAGCTTTATAGCTTCTAATAGAGAAATTCTCTAAGAAGTTACAAAGCTTTTTTGGTTTGAATAATACAAACTCCTATGACTTTGTATTAAAAGATAAAAATATCGAGTTTTGGAACCATTCGAAACAACACAGCTCTAAAACTCCGAATGTAGAGCATAATCCCAAGAGTAAGTTTTGGAACCATTCGAAACAACACAGCTCTAAAACATAGAAAAGTGTTCTCGGCATTTTAACGTCGTTTTGGAACCATTCGAAACAACACAGCTCTAAAACCAACAACTAATTTAACAGCTTCTTTGACAAGTTTTGGAACCATTCGAAACAACACAGCTCTAAAACCTCGTGGACCATTTTTTCTCACAAGATTTCGTAATCGCGCTACTCGTCTCAGCCAGACTTCAGTATCGAATGTTCCTTGATATTGCTGTGTTTTCTAACTCTATTATACCATATTTTCGGTGTTTAAAAAGAAATCTTCGTCCAAAATATATTGTGGAAAATCATAGAGTTTTCTTGGCTCTAAAAACAAAACAGTTTGACTCGTTAAGCAACTATATTCCAATAATTTCTCCATTTCATCTTCGGTCAAATATGCACCCGCATTTACAAAAATTAACAGTCGCTTTTTGCTCAAATAATAATAGACTTGAATAATTTCTAAACACTTCTCAAAAATAGTGTCGCTCTGCGTTTCAATCTTGACACCCAGAGCTTTGATTAACTCTAAGATCGTAATTTCATCATATTCTAAATCCAGCTCATTTTCCAAACACTCAAATGCAATCAATTCAGTGATAGTTGCGGCTAATTTCTCAACCATTGATTTCACTTCTGGCTTCTCATTTAATTGATCTTCTAAATCAGCATGAATCAATTTCAATATCGTTGGTGCATTAACGTCATAACCTAGAATATCCGTAACAATCATTAATTCTGATTCTTTAAGTGAATGTAGCTTCTTATCAAATAGCTTAAGTTCACCATCCTCAGAATAATTGTATAACTGTCTTACTAAATATGAAAATACTGTTACATCTTCTATAGCAAGAATCGTCCCAGAATTTAGCTCTATAGGCTCATCCAAAATAGAAAAATTAATCTTCATCGTAAGCCTCTCCCAAAAATACCAAACGACTATCTGAATTTGCAATACTAGTGTTGTGATCCCCATGCAAGTACACCATTCTGGCAAATTGCTTTTCAGTAACCGTCAGTAGGGTAATACTTCCTTTTTTAGGATTGTTTTCCTGCAGACGGTCCACCATGGCTTTATTGGCTGAGTTGTTCAATAATAATTTACTGTAAATTGAAAATTGATGCATAATAAAACCTTCACTCAGCAAAAATTTACGGAATTTACGATAAGCTTTACGTTCATCTGCCGTATCAGTTGGCATATCAAACATTAAAATCATTCGCATATATCGATAGCTCATATCCTAAACTCAGGAACTCCCTTCCCTTCATTATTAAGTGCCTTGACTACCTTCTTTGTATAATCACTGACAATATTAGAAAGATACATTTCTTTATCGTTGTAAAGATACGTTTCAGAAAATATAGATAATAATTCCCGCTTGATTTTAATAAAATTTGCTTTGCGATTAGCATACACAATCTTATCAATAATCGGACGAAACGGCTCCATAATATCACTAGCAAAATTAAATTGATTGAATTGATTTGAATGTTTCAAACCAAATTGCGTCATACAACCACAAACCACCAATTCACGCGCAAACATGCTTAACAACAACGTATAACCATAGTCCAATCCTGCATTGATGATATTGTCCTGCTCTCTGGAAAAATCATTGCCAAACAAAGTATTAAAGTAAATCCGCGCTGAATGACCTTCGCGATTACTTGGATCAAATGTCTCTAAGCCATGATACAGATCCATTATTGATTGCGATTTTTCATAAAAATGATGTTCAGCTAAAAAGAAACTCTGATTCAAAATTTTTTGCGCAATAATTTCTGTCCAAACTGTTGCTTTTAAATCATCCTCCCAGGAAATTTGACGAGATAACTGCAAACTAGAGTCATGACGCCCATAAAATGGACTCAACATTGCCGTCGGCAAACGTTTATCATCACAAAAAATAACCAGAATATTCTCGTCAACAAGTCTTTTAATCAACATGGTTGACAATACAATATCTGTAGTTTCCAACAACAAGATGTCCACTTCAGACAGATGAATCATCTCTGTCTGAAAGGCATCTTTAAATATCAAGTGATTATTCTTATAGGACAATTTTGAATGTGTATTAACAACTACTGTTCGCCATCCCATAATTCCTCTCCTAATTTACTTAAATCAATACGTGTTTCGTAGAGACCGGTGATAGATTGGTGGATGAGCGTAGCGGATAAAATTTCATTAGGAGAACTATAACGTTTTCTACCAATATTTGTTCCCAAAAATGTAAAATCACTAGAAGCTCGCATTTGCGTGAAATTCAACAAATTGATAAACGATTCCGAAAGTTTAGCGGGGTCTCGTTCTTCACTTTCTTCAAATAGCGATTTAATTTTTGAAAAATTACTGTCTGCTTTGATATACTCTGTGTTATATTTATCAAAAATACTTAGCAATTCTTCAAAATCACCCATATGTTCTTCAATAGCATAGTCTTTCGCCCGATCATTCACCACATCTCCATAATCTTGTAATTGATAAAGGAATTCTACTAAATGCTTTGGAAGTGTTACTTGATTGCCTTTTTGTAGTTCTCCCGAAGAAGCCAAATATCGTCTACGACCATTTTCAAACTCAAACAAGCTGTATTTCGGTAATTTGAGTACTTTTTTGAAATTGGAATAGCCATTTTCCTCAAGGAAAGCCTTTTGATTTTTTTCAAAATCTTTTTGTTCAAGTTGCGAAATGCCTCGTAATAACCATTGCGGTTTATTCTTCAACTTACCCTTTGTTCCACAAGTCAATATAGCTACTGTATAAGCTTCACTTGGTTCAATGAATCCGCCGTACTTGGTGACATCTAGGTATATTTCTTTTGTTTTTCGAGGAATCAAATTATTATTATAGCCAACCGCCTTATTAGACGACTTAAATAAAGCACCGTGATTCGTTTCCGTTTTCCGAACAATAGTCACGGGTTTATGGTAAAGGACATCTTCTACAACTTTGACAACATCTTCTTTCTTCCAAAGAATTTCACCAGTTTCATCAGAAACTTTATAGTCCTTCGTGAAAAACTTCAAAATATTATTGTACATATAAAGACGTTCTGTTGCTGACAAACGCTTTTTATCAAAAATACTCTCATGATAATAATCGCCATAAACAAGCTCTTTTTTCAGCTTAGGATAGACAGTTAGAACCGCCTTAGCCACAACAGCATTCAAATAGGCATCGTGGGCATGATGAAAATCATTCAGACCACGAATTTTTCGTAATTTAAACTCATTTCTAAAACGATTAGCAAAAACAGACTTCAATGTGACAATTTCCACATCTCGAGTATGCTCACCTTGTTTAGTTACATTGAATTTTTCATCCAAAATATGAGCAACATGCTTTGTAATCTGACGCGTCTCTACCAATTGACGATTGATAAATCCTGCCTTATCTTGCTCTGTTAATTCCCCCTTAGTTAGATAAGAAAATTTTCGCTCACTAATAAGACCAGCTTTTTTTAGCTGAAGCCACCAAGCATACTGTTTATCGACAACTTCTTGCGATGGGACATCGTCTAGTTTTTTCCTGTTTTCTTTTGCTCTAGTCAGAACCTTATTATCAATTGAATTGTCTTTCAAAAAACTTTGTGGGACAATATGATCAATGTCATAAGTAGCGAGACTCTCTGGATTGCTATCTAATGGTTTCCCAGTATACATATCTTTTCCATCTTGGAGGTAGTAGAGGAAAAGTTTTTCCTTTTGAAGAAGCTTATTATCTTTGATAGGTTTTTCTATTAACAAATCACTTGATAACTGTTCTAGACCATCGCCAATCTTCTTCAAACGTTGACGTGATTGATCACGTCCGTATTGAGAATCTTGATTTTCACGAGCCATTTCAACAACAATCTGTTTTGGTTTATATCCCATTACTTTGACAATCTCATCTACGATATCCAAACTTTGTAAAATACCTTTTTTTATCTTCGGACTTCCTGGAATATCCTTTACGATAGCTCGATTAGTTGAACTATCTTTAATGACCTGAGATTTTTTGATAATATCTTTAAAATCTAGACTATCATCATTGATCAGCTGCATAAAATTTCTGTTGCTAAAACCATCATCCTTTAGAAAATCTAAAATAGTTTTCCCTGACTGCCTATCTTTAATTCCATCAATCAAATCACGTGAAAAACGTCCCCAGCCAGTATATTTCTTACGAGCTAATTCTGAAATCTGCTTTTCAGTTAATAGATTACTGTATCCGACCAATTTTTGCTCAATCATTTTCCGATCTTCAAAAATAGTTAACGTGTGGATAATATCTTCGATAATCTCTCGATTAGTTTCATCATCCAAAAATTCTTCTAGAACTTTCTTCAAATCATGGTAGGTAGAATAATTGGCATTAAATTTTTCCTCAATTCCTTCTAATTCTACCCCTACATAACCATTTTCTTTAATTAAATAATTTTTTATATCCTTGGCTGATACTGAACGTTTTTCTTTAAAAAGAGAGTTAAAAATATTCCCTTTTTGACTTCCTGTTAGAAACTCATAACTGGACATCCCCTCGGCTGTATAACGTACTTTCGTCAGTTCATTAAAAATCGTAAATTCTTGATAAATCAAACTACGTTTTGGTAACACTTTCTTTTCAGGAAGATAAGTATCATTAATGGTCATACGCTCAATGAAGGCCGTAGCCGATGCACTTAAATCAACTAATTGTCCAAAATTCCAAGGTCTGATTTTGTCGTCTGATTTACGCTCAATCCAAGCAAAATCACTATTTCCACGCGCCAAAGGACCTACATAATAAGGGATACGGAATGTTAAAATACTTTCGATTTTGGCCAAATTATCCAATAAGAACGGATAGAACTGCCCTTGTCGCTTAATAATCGCGCGTAATTCTTTCAAATGAACTTGATGGGGAATAGTACCATTTTCAAAACTACGTTGTTTTAACAAAAAGACTTCCTTGTCTATTTTATCTAAAAATACTTTAGCTTCCGGAATATTCCCAATAACACTTCGAGTATATTTATAAAATTCTTCTTGTGAGACAGGTTTTGAGGTTGCAATAAATTTTCCGCTTTTATCTTTTTTATAAAGTCCCTCTATGTAACCAGCATACCCCTTAACAGATTTGTCTTTGAACATAGAATAATACTCATTTGATAAATAATTCTTGAAAAATAGTTTCAAATTTTTGAGATCTTGTTGGTGGTCGTCATACCTTTGTACCATTGATGATGATAACGGAGCCTTAGTTGACTTGTCTTTAACAGTTAAAATACCCGACAGTAGCACGGCATCATAAACGGATTTGGCAAGATCAAAAAGAACTCGTTGTGCCTCATCATTGATAAGTAAAAGTAATTTATCTAAGTCTTCTTCGTAAGTTTCTTTTGAAAAACTCAGTGGTACTTTATCTTCTAAATCATAGACTTTTTTAAAGTCTCCTTGATTTCCTACAATAAGTTTCAAAAATTGTGCCAATATTCCTGTTGAACTTTCTGTTGGAATTAAATCAAGAATCGCCTCTATTTTACATGATTTACTTGTAAGACCTGTTAATATATCTTCGACTTCATGACTATTTACTTTGATTTCCTGACCAAAAACGGAATTATATGCTCCTAAAAACTCTTGAAATTTCTCTTGAACACCAATATTATCAAGGTCAATATCTCCGTCTTGTAAAAAATGACCTCTGGATTTTAAGATATGAGCTAACGCCAAATAAATCAGACGCAAGTCACCCTTCTCACCTTTATCAGCCAAATCACGACGAAGATGATAAATGGTTGGATATTTATCATAATATTCCTTTTCTTCCTCCAACGTTCCAAAAATCGTATATCTAGAAAACGACTTATCCTCCTGTTGAAGAAAACTTTCATCTAAACGGTGAAAAAAGTTCTCATCTACTTGACTCATTTCCTCTTGAAAAATTTCTTGCAAGTAAAGTAAACGCTGGCGACGCCGGTTATATCGACGTCTTGTCGTACGATTCAATCTTCTATCTTCTGCAGTATTTCCTTCTGAAAATAGTAAGGCTCCTAGAATTGACTTTTTCGCATACTGACGACTTGTATTTCCCATTACGCGCATTTTTTTAGTGATGACTTGGTAATCATCATCAATCGCGCAGTATCCAACACTATTAGTGCCAATATCAAGGCCGATAGAATATGGTTTCTTCATATTTTTCTCCTTTTATGTAAAATTTAACTCTAAAATATAGACAACATTAGTATACCTCATATAGAAGCGTTTTGAAATAGGTTTTTGCTACTTTTTTATAAAAAAGTACTAATAAAATCATTCTTTTTATAAATTTAATTTATAGTTTTTCTTTTTAATTTAGTTAAAATAAAACTTGATTCTAATAAACGAATGAGTTATAATACATTTGTTGGAACTATTCGAAACAACACAGCGAGTTAAAATAAGGCAGTGATTTTTTAATCCAGTCCGTATTCAACTTTATAAAAGTGGGCACCGATTCGGTGCTTTTTTGTACTCTTTATAAAATACGAATCTATCCTGCTATTCTTCCCCAAACCTCAAAAAAAACAAGCCGAAATGGCTTGTTTTTTACTTTTCTATTCTAATTTACTTTCCTTCAAAGTGAGCTTTCACGATTGGGGCGACTTCTTCTCCGTAAAGTCGGATGGCTTCTAGGATTGCTTTGTGTGGCATTGAGCCGAGTGGGAGGTGGAGCATGAAGCGGTCGAGTTGGAGAGTCTCTATGTGTTGGATAATTTTTGCAGCGACAGCTTTAGGATCACCGACCATCATAGCTCCGTCTGGACCTACAGAGGCTAGATACTGGTCCTTGGTCATTTCAGACCAATGGGCACGTCCTCTAGCGATATTGTCCACCGTCTGCTTGGTTGGGTAGAAATAATGGTCAATGGCAGCCTGGTTATCAGCTTCAATCCAGCCCCATGAGTGGGCAGCAACCTTGAGCTGTTCGGGTGAATACCCATTTAAAGCGCCAATTTCCTTGTACATACGAACTAGGCGGGCAAAATGCTTGGGATTGCCACCAATCGTCGCATAGGCAATGGGCAAGCCTTTTTCAGCGATGCGAATGGTTGATTCGGGATTGCCACCTGTCGCGACCCAAATCGGGAAATCTTCTTGGACTGCACGTGGGTAAACTGGACGATTATCAACGGATTGGGCCAATTTCCCATGCCATGTAAGATTGGTATCTTGACGAATAGCCAGTAACATGTCTAGTTTTTCATTGAAGAGTTCTTCATAATCCGCCAAATCATAGCCGAACAAAGGGAAGGACTCGATAAAGGAACCACGACCTGCCATGATTTCTGCTCTGCCATTTGACAAGGCATCAATAGTCGCATACTGCTGGTAAACTCGAACCGGGTCAATGGATGACAGGATGGTTACCGCGCTAGACAGGCGAATATGCTTGGTATTGACCGCACCAGCCGCCAAAACAATCTCGGGCGCTGAGACCGCAAAATCCTCGCGATGATGCTCTCCAATCGCATACAGGTCCAAACCAACTTTATCTGCCAGCTCAATCTCTGCCACTAACTGCCGAATGCGTTCTGCGTGTGAAAAGGTCTGGTCTGTCCCTTCCAGCTGCGTCGTTTCACCAAATGTTGAAATGCCAAGTTCAATCTTCATATCCTGCTCCTTTAGGTTTGTGACTTTATTTTATCTTTAATTAGTGACAATGTAAAGAAATCTGCTCATAAAAAACAAGACTGCAAAGACAGCCTATTCTGATTTCGTAACTCCAAACGTTATTCTGGCAAGATTGCCACTGCTCGGACTGGCGAACCCGTTGCTTGTTCCCAATGTGGAAATGCGATGGAAATCAAGGCTCCGGTTGCTGGCAGTTGGTCCAGATTTGCCAAAACTTCCAATTGAAAAATATCTTTAGACAAAACATAGTACTCTTGGTGCAGTGCACCGCCATTTTCCGCCGCTTCGACACCTGCATCCGTGTCTAAAGTTTCATGCCCGATAGCTTTTACTTGTCGCTCCTCAATCAAAAACTCCAGCGCCTCATGAGACCAACCCGAACTATGTTGGACACCAGCCTCATCCAAATTGCGCATGGCATCTTGACTCGGCCAGCGTTTATGCCAATCACTGCGGAAAGCCACAAAACTCCCAGCTGGAATTTGCCCATATTGGTCTTCAAACTCCAACACATCCTCTTTTGTCAAACGATAATCTGGATTGTCTGCGACTGCCTGGCTCTTGTCAATCACAAAAATTGGCAGAAGGAAATCTTTAAGAGCAAACTCGTCCAACCAACGACCACCCTCTACAAAGTGAATGGGCGCATCAATGTGGGTTCCTAATTGCGTCACAACTGAAAATTGCTGCACATGAAAACCATCTGCCAGAGTGAAAATATCCTTCTTTTCCAAGGCAGGGAGCGCTGGAAAGCGTGGAATATCCGCGTTAAGGGAATGGGTCAAATCAATCCATTTCTTGTCTTGTAGTGAATGATAAATCTCTAGTAAATCTGCCATATCTTTCTCCTTTTCCTTTTATTGTATCAAAAGAAGAGAATGCCGACTAATACTTGTTTTTTATGCGGCCATTAGTCTTTTCCTATCACAAAAAAGAAGCTAGGATGATTCTCCTAACTTCTTGTTATTTACCAATTTTGCGGATTTCTAAACCAATCGGCACTTTCTTTTTCTAATTTAATCCGGACGTCTCCAACTATAGGCAAGCCTTCGACAAACAAAATATCCTTATTGACATACGAGCGCATCACTAATTCGCGACCAGGGTCTGTTTTATAGACATAACGATAGGCTACGACCGCATCTGCTGGCATTTTTTCCAACAAATCACTGCCGTCTACTTCTGTATCACTGGCATAGTCTGAAAATCGATCCAGAATCTCTTTTTCAGTCCGTTTAAATAACTTATTGCCATCTGCATCAAAAACCGTGATAGATTCGACAGGCTGCACTTTGGGAGATTTTGTTTTAGAAATACTACATGCTGTGACGAGAAAACAAGTCAAGAGCGCTCCTAGAAGGATGAATTTCTTTTTCATATCAAAACCTCCCTAGAAATTATTCATAGCGAAGGGCTTCGATTGGGTCCAATTTCGATGCTTTATTGGCTGGCAATACGCCAAAGACCACACCGACAGCGGCTGAAAAGAGAATACTTCCAAGCATAACTGGAGCTGAAACAACAGCCGTGATATTGCTTCCCATGACATGACTGGCATTTACAGCAAATACAATCACTTGCGCCAATCCAAGTCCGATAAGACCACCCAAGCTAGTCAGCACCATAGCTTCAATCAAAAATTGAACCAAGATATTGTTCCGCGTTGCTCCAAGTGCCTTCCGAAGACCGATTTCACGCGTCCGCTCTGTAACAGATACCAACATGATGTTCATGACACCGATACCACCTACAAGGAGGGAAATCCCTGCGACAGCTCCGATGAAGAGTGTGACTCCAGCCATTTGTTGATTAAATTCGCTCAACATAGCTGACATATCAAAAATGTCATACTTGGCTTCACGTAATCCAGTTGCCTTGGTCAGATAAGCAGCTGCTGCTGTACCGACCTCTGATGCCCGAGAAACGTTCTTAACATGGACATAAATTTGTTGATTTTCTGGAATTCCTTCTTCGGCTGCTAACTGAGTATTGGCCATCACAGCATTCCCACCAGAGGCCATGCCGTACATAGCCGTACCAGCATTTGGATCTTTGTAAACACCGACAACAAGATAGGCATGTCCCTTCACACTAACCGTTTGGTTCAAGGCTGCTCCTGAACTGCCAAATAAGTCCTTGGCCAAATTCTTATCCAGCATGATAATGCGGGCAAATTTAGTATAGTCATTCGGCGTGAATTTTCGGCCTGCTAGTACATCATATTTTTTAACAGTAAAGTACTGTTGGCTAACACCGGTGATATTGACACTATCGACCTTCTTACTTCCAAAAGCGACTTCTGCCTGAGTTCCATTTTGCGTGTAATAATTTTCCACACCATCAACGGTCAACAGACCTTTTAATGTCGAATCTTGCAGTACCGGCTCTGCTTCCTCGGTCGTTTGTTCCTCTGTCCAAGAAGTCATTAAGCCGTCTGTGGTCTTGTCTGTTTTACTATTCGAAAAATAAATATTGACGTTTTGCTGGTCACCCGACAAGGCCTTAGCGATACTGCTGCTCATTCCATTTCCCAATGCAACAATCACCACAACAGCCGTCACCCCGATAATAATCCCCAACATGGTCAGAAGAGAGCGCATCTTGTGGGCTAAAATGGATTTTAAGGCAAATTTCCAATTTTCCATTAGAACACCTCCTTACGACTATCTTCTGTAATGACACCATCTCGAAGGACGATTTTACGGGTAGCGTACTCAGCAATTTCAGGCTCATGGGTTACCATGATAATAGTCTTGCCTTCACGATTTAGCTCCGTCAACAGCGACATAATCTGATCCCCAGTCTTGGTATCCAAGGCTCCTGTTGGTTCATCAGCTAGTATAATCGCAGGACTGTTGACAAGGGCACGCGCAATCGCAACACGCTGTTTTTGTCCACCAGACAATTCTGATGGCAAATGATGCATGCGCTCTCCGAGCTCCACTTTTTCAAGAAATTGTTTGGATAGTTCCTTGCGCTTTCCAGCTGGAACACCTGCATAAATGAGCGGAAGCTCGACATTTTGCAAGGCGTTAAGCTTAGATAGAAGGAAGAATTGTTGGAAAACAAAACCAATCTGGTCGTTGCGGACCTGAGCTAATTTCTTCTCAGATAATTGGCTGACTTCCGTTTCTTCAAGATAGTACTCTCCTGAACTCGAACGGTCCAAAAGACCAATGATGTTCATCAGAGTCGATTTACCAGAACCAGATGGCCCCATAATAGCAACAAATTCACCTTCTTCGACTTCTAAACTGATGTCCTTTAACACTTGCAACTCTTGGTCGCCGTTCTTATATCCTTTATTGATATGACTTAATTTAATTAGCTTTTTCTTCATCTGCATCCACCTTTTCACCCTCTTTTAGACTGCCATTTGGATTAGAGATGACCTTATCGCCTGCCTTCAAACCAGAAATAACTTCTTGGTTTGTCGCATCTGAATTTCCAACTTGAACTTCTACTTTTTTCGCTTTTCCATCTACAAGTGTCCAAGCAAAGTTTTTCCCATTCTCGTTGACAATCGCAGCCACAGGAATCAAGATACGTTTGGCACTGTTGACCACCTCAACATTGACTGAAAAACCTTGTTTCAATGGACCAACTTCACTGGTGATAGTCGCTTTGAATGGATACTTAGAGCCGCTACCTGATGTACCACCTGTTTGTCCAGCTGTCTCTTGGCTTGGGTAGTTGGAAATATAGTTGATTTTTCCAGTCCATGATTGGTCTGGGTAAACTTTAGATGAAATTTTCACCTCTTGGTCCACTTTGATATTGGCTAAGTCATACTCAGACAAGCTCCCTGCTACTTGGAGGCTACCTTGGTTAACAATATGGACAATTGTTTGGTTCGTGCTGGTATTTGATTTTGAAACAGAGTGATTAACTTCGACAACTGTACCTGAAACGGTACTTTTCACTGTTGCTTCATTTAAAGCAGCTGAGGCCTTATCTAGGGCCGCCTGAGCATCTGCATAGCTGTCGTTTAGGTCTTGCAACTGCATATCAACTGAACGCTGTGCTGAATGAACTGCTGCATTGTCTGTCGCGTCATCACCTGTTGTTTGAACCGTTTGCCCATTGGTACGTAGGTCATAAATTTGACGGCCAACCTTGTCACGAGCTCGGACAGCTGTATCATAATTTGCTTGTAATTCTGTCGTATCGTATTGTACCAAGGATTGACCTGCGGTCACTTGATCCCCTTGTTTTACATTGACAGAAGTAATGTCGCCTTTTGTCGCATCATAGTAGACATATTGCTCTTCTGCTGCTGATACTGTACCTGCGAGCAAGGTAGATGAGGCGATCGACCCTTCTTTTGCTACTCGGTAATGCAAGGCATCTGCTCCTTCTTTGGCATCCGTCGTTGAAGACTTACCACCAAATAACAGGGCTCCCCCAACTAGTGCCACTGCTACAACTCCCAATCCAGAAAACAAAGCAATCTTTGCTTTTTTAGACTTTAACATAAAATCTCTCCTTTAATAAACGAATTCATCATTTTTTATGATGATGTTTTTGTGTTACTGTTATGATACACCTAAACAAAAAATAATGCAAGGCTTTTACATGATTTTATACTACACCTCTCCTTTCATACTTGCCAGTGCCTTAACTTACAGTTTCTTACACTTTTGTAAGCCCTCGTAGCGGATTTTTGCAAAAATGGTTTAAAAAAGCTAGAATGAACATATACATATGAATTGAGGAGAGAAACCTATGAGAGAATTTGATGTTATTGCCATTGGTGGCGGTTCTGGTGGTTCTGGTTTTGTCAATCGTGCTGCCATGCATGGTGCAAAAGTCGCTGTTGTTGAAGGCGGACAAGTCGGTGGCACCTGCGTCAACCTAGGATGTGTTCCGAAGAAAATTATGTGGTACGGTGCACAAGTGGCTGAAACCCTCCACACCTACGCTAGCGAATATGGATTTTCAACAGAAAATATCCAATTCGACTTTGGAAAATTACGTCAAAATCGCGAAGGCTACGTCAGCCGCTCCCGCAATGGCTATGCCAACAACTGGGCTCGTAACGGAGTCGAACATATCTCAGGCTATGCGCATTTTATCGATCCGCATACCATTGAGGTCAATGGGGAAAAACTGACGGCCAAGCATATCGTCATCGCAACAGGAGCTCGTCCAAGTATTCCAGACATCCCTGGTAAAGAGTTGGGAATCGTATCTGATAACGTCTTTGCTTGGGAAGAATTACCCCAGTCTGTAGCCGTTGTTGGGGCTGGTTACATCGCTGTTGAGATGGCAGGTGTTCTACATCATCTGGGTGTCAAAACGGATTTATTTGTCCGTAAGGACCGACCACTGCGTAATTTCGATGCCTATATTATCGATGCGCTGGTTGATGAAATGGACAAGACTGGTCTACAACTGCACACCCACAAAACACCAAGTAAGATTGAAAAGTTAGAAAATGGCCAGCTTGCGCTTCATTTTGAAGATGGAACTCATCATATTGCTGACCAAGTCCTTTGGGCCATCGGCCGCAGACCAAATGTAGAAAATCTCAATCTTGAAGCTGCCGGTGTGACCTTGACAGAACGTGGTTACATTGCTGTCGATAGCTATCAAAATACAGTAACACCAGGCATCTACGCCCTCGGTGATGTAACCGGAGAAAAAGAATTAACCCCTATTGCTATCAAGGCCGGCCGCATTCTTGCTGAGCGCCTCTTCAACGGCCAAGAGACGGCTAAGATGGATTATGAAACTGTTCCAACTGTTGTCTTTTCACACCCTGCTATTGGAACAGTTGGCTTAAGCGAAGAAGAAGCCAAAAATACTTATGGTTCGGAGGCTGTTACCTGCTACACCTCGAACTTTACTTCTATGTACACTGCCATGGACGAGCACCGCCAAGTCACACGCTTGAAACTAGTAACAGTTGGCCCTGAAGAAAAAGTTGTCGGCCTTCATGGTATCGGCTACGGCGTCGATGAAATGATCCAAGGCTTTGCTGTGGCCATTAAAATGGGAGCGACTAAGGCTGATTTTGATGCAACAGTTGCCATCCACCCGACTGGTTCAGAAGAATTTGTCACCATGCGCTAGGAGACCTGCATGAAAAAGTCTATCCTAACGCTCACTAGTCTGGCTATCGTACTCATTTGCCTTGCTAATAGTCGGCTGCACTTCCTCACAGGCTTACCAAATCAACTTCTACTAGGACTGACCTTCTTCATCCTAGTCTACCAAATCTTGGCATCCTTTCGAGAAATTAAAGAACACAAACAAAAGAAATGAGAGCGGAACTTCTGTCCCACTCTCATTTTTCTATGCATTCAAGCATGGCCTGTGCTAGCAAAGCATAACCGCTTGAGCCAAAATGCAATCCGTCATTCATCTGCCCACGTAAAATTTGCTTCACAGGCAGGCCACTTTTCTCAAAAACAGCTCTAGTTGAAAGGAAATCAATTCCCTCTTCCTTGGCAACTTGTTCCACGATTTCCGTGTAATAGTCCACCAATCGATTGGTCCGATAGGCTTGTAATTCTTCATCAACAGGTGGCGGTGAGAGAAAACAAATCTTATCTGCCTCGACCCTGTCTTTTAAGAGCCCAGCGATTTTTCTCAAATTTTCAAGGTATTCTCCCAGAAAGATCTGCTTATGCATGGCCAAGTCATTGGCACCAATCAAGACAAAAACTCTAGCTGCCGACCAGTCTTCTGCTTCCTCTAGCCATTTCAGAAGGTCGTAGCTATTGTCACCTGAAACGGCTCGATTCTCTATCTGCAAATCCGTTCTAAGCACCAATAGGCTATGATTGATATGAGGAATGTCTTGTCCTTCATGACGGGCAAAGAGACTGTCCCCCCACAAGATTAACTTCATTTATTCCTCCCGGTCTGGAATCACGTAAAACAAGTAATAAAGAATGAAAATTAGTAACCCAACTAGTCCAACCTTGACCCAGATAATTGGTGCGAAAAAGATAGAAATTCCCATCAAGAGAAGGATTTGACAAGCAATTCGTTTCTTTCTAGCTTTGGGAATAGTCCTTGTCTCGGCATAGTCTGCCACATAGAGCTGATACAATTTTGAAGAGCGCAGCCATTTTTCAAAGGCCTCCGACGAGCGGGCATAGCAAAATACCGCTAGCAACAGAAAGGGCGTCGTCGGTAGAACTGGAAGCAGCACTCCGATAACTCCTAAAAGCAGCGCCAAACTTCCTACTACAAGATACACAATGCGCATATAGTCTCCTAAATCCGTGTCAGCTTGGTTGCTGTATCTGGCGAGGTATCGTAGACTTGAAAGTCAACTCCGACCCCCAAATCCGCCTGAGCTAGCTGATTGACCATGGTCATGTGGGCCAATTCTTTGATGTTGTTTTCCTTGGAAAGGTGGCCGAGATAGATTTTCTTGGTTCGATTGCCCAAGGTACGAATCATGGCATCTGCACCATCTTCATTGCAAAGGTGACCCTTATCTGATAAAATCCGTTGCTTGAGATTCCAGGAATAAGAACCCGCCCGCAGAATTTCGATATCATGATTGGACTCAATCAAGTAGCCATCGGCATTGGCAACAATCCCCGCCATACGGTCCGACACATAGCCTGTATCGGTCAACATAACAAAACTCTTGTCGTCTTTCATAAATCGATAGAATTGTGGGCAAGCCGCATCGTGGCTAACACCGAACGACTCAATATCCAAGTCACCGAAGGTCTTGGTCACACCCAGCTCAAAAATATGTTTCTGGGCTGTGTCAATCTTACCCAGTTTGCTATCCATAGCGTCCCAGGTTTCTTGATTGGCATAAATGTCCATACCGTATTTCCGCGCTAAAACACCGATTCCATGGATGTGGTCACTGTGTTCGTGGGTTACTAAAATGGCATCTAAGTCATCGGGTTTGCGGTCAATTTCTGCCAAGAGACTGGTAATCTTCTTACCAGACAAGCCTGCGTCCACTAAAATTTTCTTCTTCTCAGTTTCTAAGTAGAAGGAATTTCCACTTGATCCTGAGGCTAAAATACTGTATTGAAAACCTACTTCGCTCATAGTCTCCTATTCTTCCTCTGTATCTGTCCCATCGTCCCATTCATCAAAGGTTACGTCCTTATTGTATGGCAAAACGATGGTAAATGTTGAACCGTATCCATACTCGCTCTTAGCCCAAATAAAGCCCTTATGCTGTTTGACAATTTCCTTAGCGATGGCAAGTCCCAGACCAGTACCACCTTGCGTACGGGAGCGTGCCTTGTCCACACGATAAAATCGGTCAAAAATCTTAGGCAAATCGGCTTTTGGAATCCCTAATCCTTCATCAGAAATCGAAACAATCAACTGGCTATCAGTCGTCTTCATACTGAAGGTAATCTTCCCACCATCTGGTGAATACTTGATGGCATTGTTTAAGATATTATCCAAAACTTGAGTCATCTTGTCTGTATCAATTTCAATCCAGATAGGGGTAATTTGGTAATCGCGAACAATGTTGTATTCCTTTTTGGTATCTTGACTTTTCATCTGGTCAAATCGATTGAGGATAAAGGTCGCAAAGGCTGTGAAATTGGTCAACTCAAAGTCCATGTGGGTCACGGCATTGTCAATCCGAGAGAGACTGAGCAAGTCCGAAATCATCCGCATCATTCGGTTGGTTTCATCCAGCGAAACCTTGACAAAGCTCGGTGCCACCGTATCATTGAGCGCGCCCTCATCCAGTGCTTCCAAGTAGGACTTAACCGAAGTCAAGGGGGTTCGCAATTCGTGACTGACATTGGATACAAAAAGCCTGCGTTCGCGTTCTTCCTTGGCTTGCTCTGTCATATCGTGCAAGACAACCACCAAACCTGAAATTAAGCCACTTTCACTCCGGATGGTCGCAAAATTAGCCCGAAGCGCCAAATATTCTCCATGTTCATTGGCATGATTGACCAAGACCTCTGGTGTCTGCGCTAACAAGTCTCGAAAGCTGTACTGCTCTTCCAAATCCAAAATATCCAGCAAATCTGTCTGATAGGCTGATTTCTTAGTTAGCCCTAACTGTTTTTGAGCCATATCATTGATCATAATAATCCGCCCCATCCGGTCGGTCGCCATCACACCGTCACTCATGTAGGACAAGATGGAGGACAGACGTGTTTTTTCCTGCTCCAGATTATCATGCGTCAGGCGAATCACTTCGGACAAGTCATTGAGAGAGTTGGTCATGTCAGTGATTTCTGGGCTTCCACGCATATCTAAAATATCCGAATAATCCCCCGCAATCAATTCCTTGACCTTTTGGTTCAAGATTTTAATGTGTTTGTTGTCGCGGTGATTTTCGATAATCATGAAAACAAGAGCCACCACGAAACCAACTAAAATGACGATAAACCAAAATTCTGGAGTCGTCATTAGATAACGTAATTTATTGATCATTAGCTTTAATATAATATCCGACACCACGACGGGTCAAGATGTATTCGGGACGACTTGGCGTGTCCTCAATTTTTTCACGCAAACGACGAACGGTCACGTCAACCGTACGCACATCCCCAAAATAGTCATAGCCCCACACGGTTTCCAATAAATGCTCCCGTGTCATGACTTGACCGAGATGATTGGCCAAATGGTGCAAAAGCTCAAACTCGCGGTGAGTCAATTCCAACTCCTTACCATGCTTTTTAGCCACAAAAGCATCTGGTAAAATTGTCAAATCGCCAATCACCAACTCCGTCTGACCACCAGCTTCTGTCTCAATGACTTGCGTTTCCGTCAACTCACTACGACGCAAAAGCGCCTTGACACGCGCTTGTAATTCACGATTTGAGAATGGCTTGGTCACGTAGTCATCTGCACCAATTTCTAAGCCGATAACCTTATCAAACTCGCTGTCTTTTGCAGAGAGCATGATAATGGGCACATTACTGGTCTTACGAATGTTTCGCGCCACTTCCAGACCGTCGATTTCTGGCAACATGAGATCCAGAATGACAATATCAGGAATTTCTGCTTCAAACATTTCCAAGGCCTCACGGCCATCAAAAGCCGTCACCACTTCGTAGCCTTCACGCGTCATATTAAATTTGATAATATCTGAGATGGGCTTCTCATCATCTACAATTAGAATTTTCTTCATGTTTTTGCTTCCTTTATTTAATTAAAACATTATAACAAAAATCCCGTCAGATTGCATGTTTAAGATAGATAGAAGGTGAAAGAAAAGAACCTAGGACTCAATCCTGGGCTCTTGATTTTTTATAATTTTAGCAGTTTGACGCAGGGGTTGACTGAATGCTCTCATTCCTTGCTACGCAGCAATTTCGAATATTTGAGGCTAACTTTGTTAGCCCTATCTCCAACCTTCAAAAGTTCCCCGAACCTTTGAAGCTAGTCAACTGTGCGGAGGTGGGACGACAAAATCGATTTCTACGAAATCACGATTTTTATCCCACTCTCTCTAGCTTTCTATTTAGAAATTACGGCCATTTTTACCATAACCATACCGTTCCATAAAGTCTTGGCGGAATTCCAAGAGATTGTCATCCATGATAGCCTGACGAACATTTTTCATGAGATTCACAAGGAAATAAAGATTGTGGTAAGAAGTCAAACGGATACCAAAGGTTTCGTCGGCCTTAAGCAAGTGACGGAGGTAGGCACGCGTGTAATTTTTACATGTGTAGCAATCACAGTTGTGGTCGAGCGGTGTAAAATCTTCTGCAAACTGAGCATTTTTGACCACCAAACGGCCATGTGACGTCATACAAGTCCCGTTGCGAGCAATTCGTGTCGGAAGCACGCAGTCAAACATATCAACACCACGGATAACGCCATCAATCAAGCTATCTGGTGCTCCAACCCCCATGAGGTAACGCGGTTTATTCTCTGGCAAGAGTGGCGTTGTGAAATCAAGCACAGCATTCATCTCATCATGCGTTTCTCCCACTGCCAAGCCACCAATAGAATAACCCGGAAAATCCATACCAACTAAATCTTGCGCTGACTGGCGACGCAGGTCTTCAAAACCAGCACCCTGCACAATCCCAAATAATCCTTGGTCATGTGGACGGCGGTGAGCTTTGAGACCACGCTCAGCCCAACGGCTGGTACGTTCGATTGATTTTTTGACGTAGTCATATGGTTGGTAAAATTGCGGACATTCATCAAAGCTCATCATGATGTCCGAACCGAGATTATTTTGAATGGAGATAGCCTTCTCAGGTGACAAGAACATCTTGGACCCATTGAGGTGATTTTTAAAGGTCACCCCTTCTTCAGTGATATTGCGACTATCTGCCAATGAATAAACCTGGAAACCACCTGAATCTGTCAGGATTGCCTGGTCCCAGTTCATGAATTTGTGCAAGCCACCAGCCTTAGCAATGAGTTCATCACCTGGACGAAGCCAGAGATGATAGGTATTTGACAAGATGATGCCCGAACCCATCTCTTTGAGTTCTTCAGGGGACTGCGTTTTAACCGTAGCCTGCGTTCCTACTGGCATAAACATGGGTGTCGGAAACGTTCCATGTGGCGTGATAATCTCACCCAAACGAGCACCTGTGTGCTTTTCTTTTTTGATTAAACGGTATTTGATTGGATAATCCGTCATAAGTTCCTCGCTTTCAAGAAATACAGTCTTGTGCGCTTTTCAGCCTTTCTAGTGTAACAAAATTCAGCTAGATTGTCATCTGATATTGTGCTAAAATAAAGAAAGGAGGTATCTTATGTTTTCTATTAGTCAAATTCGTGCACAGGCACGACAAACCATTGACCAAACCCCAGGGATTTACCTGCTTGGATTGGTCCCAGCCCTTGTATCCTTATTTTCAAGTCTCGTGAGTTTTTTCCGCAATTCATCTGCTTCTACTATGAATCAAGAAATTGTTAACTCTTTGTCCTCAGGGGATATTAACCAAATCACAGCTAACTCATCTCCATTTTTCTACAGCATCTCAGCTAGTCTTTTTCCTTTTTTAATCGGAATTTTATTGAGTTTCATTCTTTTATCCTTGACCTTTACTATTTTGAATATCCTCCGTCATCGTCAAGAAATGACTGGCTGGAAAGACGGCTTTAGTATCTTCCAGCATCCGCATTTTGGAAAGATTTTTCTAACTGTTTTTGTTAAAGGGCTCTTGCTCTTCCTATGGGGATTGGTCTATTATATTGGATTAGTTCTCTTAGTTATCGGAGCGATTGGAAGTGCCGTACTAGCTATCATCGCATCCATGTCCAATACAAGCCATGCTTCTATAGAACCAACACTGGCTGTATTTGGAACATTATTTATTGTCGGCTTTATTGTTTTCATCATTGGACTTGCCATTTATATTCCTCAAGAATTAGCTTATTCACAAGTCGAAATCTTATTGTTGGAACACTTGGAAGCGGGTACTTATTCTGGTCCGATGGCACTTATCAAAGAAAGCCGTCGCCTCATGAAAGGCTACAAAGCAAAATTCTTCGTACTCAATCTTTCCTTCATCGGATGGTTTATCCTTCAAGGACTAAGCTTTGGACTCGTGGGAATCTATGTCTATCCATACTATGGTGCTGCTAAGATTCATTTCTACGATGCACTCCTAAAAGACCGGAAATGGAAAGAAGACCTCTTAACAGGAAATCTCAACTAAACAAAAAAAGAAGCAATCGCTTCTTTTTTTGTTTAGCCTTGCATGGCTAGGTATTCAATCTTAATACAACGATTCATGACAATGGCATGCCGATTGGCAGCGCGTAAGATTTCTTCTGCTTCTTGGCTTTCAAGACCTAACTGAGCCCAGAAAATGGTCGCATCTGTCTCTATAAAGTCCCGCGCGACATCTGCTAAAAACTCACTCCGGCGAAAAACATCAACTATGTCAATCTTTTCAGGAATATCCTGCAATCGTCCGTAAACCTGCTCGCCAAGAATTTCTTGACCAACAAGTTTAGGATTGACCGGGATAATCCGATACCCTGCATCTTGCATGAGTTTTGACACACCATAAGCGGCGGTTTCTTGACGGTCTGACAGACCAACAACCGCAATAGTTTGGCTATTTCTCAGATAATCAAAAATAATATTTTGATTTGGATTTTGAAAATGATAGGTCATAAGCACTCCTTATTTCATACTAAAAATCCAAGCAGCATAGATCAATCCCCAGAATTTTTGGTCAGATGCTGGTCGCGTCATGGCTTTCAGATAAAAGTCCGAAACCGGCTTGGTCATGCTTCGGTTAATGACAAAGGGACGTAGTTGCCCAAGTAATCGATTAAAAACGGGTAAAATATCATCCCCTTTTTCAATCAAGTTCTTGGCCTCAACCAGTAAATCCCGTTCTGCCTGACTTACTTCTGGATTTAAAATCAAATCATATAGCAGATTTAGAGCTTTTTCTTCATGATCAACTTTTGGAAGCATCTTTGTCTCACATCATACCACAAAACAGGGAGGCTTACAAGCTCTTCTCTATAGGTATATAGTTGATGACAAGTTCTAATTACTTGGCCTCGTACCAAGTCTGTCCTGCATTTTCATCTGCCAGAAGAGGCACTGCTAGCTCAATAGCAGATTCCATTGTTTCCTTGACAAGAGCTCTCACAGCATCCAGTTCATCATTTGGCACTTCAAGGACAATTTCATCGTGCACTTGCAGAAGCATACGGGTCTTGAAGTTTCCGTCTGTCAGAGCTTGATCAAGATTGATCATAGCGACTTTTAGGATGTCAGCTGCCGATCCTTGGATTGGCGAGTTGATAGCTGTCCGCTCTGCAAAATTCCGGACATTAAAATTACGTGAATTGATATCTGGCAACTCTCGACGACGATGGTAAATCGTTTCTACAAAACCTTTATCTCTCGCTTCTCGAACGATACTTTCCATGTAGTTTTTAATCCCTGGGAAACGGTCAAAATAACGGTCAATATAATCCTTGGCTTCTTTACGGCTGATACCCAGGTTATTGGACAAGCCAAAGTCAGAGATACCATAAACCACACCAAAGTTAACAGCCTTTGCATTACGGCGGTCATTTGCTGTCACATCTTCAGGCTTTTCAATACCAAAGACCCGCATAGCAGTTGAAGTGTGAATGTCCATGCCATCCTTGAAGGCTTGGATTAGGTGCTCGTCCTGTGAAATGTGGGCCAAGACACGCAATTCAATCTGCGAGTAATCCGAAGAAAGAAAACTTGCATCTTCCCACTCAGGCACGAAAGCCTTGCGGATCAAGCGACCTTGTTCCAAACGAACGGGTATATTTTGCAGATTTGGATCTGTAGAGGACAGACGCCCTGTCTGCGTCAAGTCTTGCACATAACGGGTATGGATTTTCCCATCTGCCATGATAGCATCTTGCAAACCAATGACATAGGTCGATTGGAGTTTGGTGATTTGGCGGAATTCCAAAATCTTAGAAACTACTGGAACAATAGGTGCTAAACGTTCTAGTACATCGACTGCTGTTGAGTAACCTGTCTTGGTTTTCTTGGTAAATTCCAAAGGCAGACCCATTTTTTCAAAGAGAATAACTCCTAACTGTTTTGGAGAATTGATATTGAATTCTTCACCAGCCAGTTCATAGATTTCCTGCGTCAGATTTTGGATGAGAATTTCATTTTCAGCTTGCATGGCTTGCAAGGTTTCTTTTTCTACCTTGATTCCTGCGATTTCCATCTTGGCAAGTACTTTAGCCAATGGTTGCTCCATATCAAAGAGAAGCTCTAGCTGATTGTGGTTGCTGAGTTGCTCCAACATAGGTTCTTCGGTTTCAACCAAGACTTGAACTTTCTTAGCCAAATGGTCAAAGAGCGCTTGGTCGTCTGGAATCGCTCGTTTAGCGCCTTTGCCATAGACTACTTCATCTGCCACTAACTGAGTTTGTCCGTATAGGTGTGCTATCGTAGTCAATTCATTGTCTTCAACTGTGGATAAGAGATACTTGGCAAGTCGACTATCAAACTTCAGGTTCTCGGCCTCAATACCTGCACGATGCAAGAGCACCTTTGTCCGCTTGAAGTCATAGGTTTTCAAGGCAGTTGTTGACAAAAAGTCGCTCAATAGTTGATTCTGCAAAAGTTCAGGCTTCCCAACATAAATCTGCTGGCTATCTCCCCAAGCAAGACCAATCATATCTTCCTTGTGGTAGTTTTCCCCAAACATTTCAAAATAGAAAAATTGGTTTTCCCTTAGCATCTCTGCTGTCACTTCTGTCACAAATTCAAAGTCAATTTCTTCCTGTTCAACAGACGGAGTGGCTCCCAACTGAGCACGAAATTGCTTGAAGTCCATTTCTTCATAAAAGGTCGCCAGAGCATCTAAGTCCTGCGGACCCGCATAGTGAATATCTGCTAGACCAATTTCAAGCGGAGAATCTGTATCGATGGTTGCTAAGGTCTTAGACAAGAAAGCCTGCTCTCTATCATTGATGAGATTTTCCTTCATCTTGGAAGCCTTCATCCCATCAATTTGCTCATAAATTCCTTCTAAGGATCCATGTTCTATCAAGAGTTTGAGTCCTGTTTTTTCTCCGATTTTGGTCACTCCTGGGATATTATCTGACTTGTCTCCCATGAGGGCTTTCAGGTCGATAAATTGAGCAGGGGTAATCCCCATTTTCTCCATGAGATAGGTAGGTGTAAACTCTTCGAACTCCGCCACACCTTTTTTAGAAATCTCAACAACCGTATGCTCATCAGTCAGCTGAATCAAGTCCTTGTCTCCAGAAACAACGGTAATATCGAAGTGCTCGTCTGTTGCTTCTGCTTGCTTGACCAAGGTTCCGATGATGTCATCCGCCTCATAGCGGTCCAACTGGTAATGCTTGATTCCAAGGACATCTAATTGTTGGCGCAAAAATGGAAACTGTTCCCGAAACTCATCTGGTGTCTTGGCACGACCACCCTTATAGTCCGCATACATCTCTGTACGGAAGGTTGTCTTTCCAGCATCGAAAGCAACAAGGATATGCGTTGGTTGAACCCGCTCCAGCAAATGATTGAGCATAAGGTGGAAACCATAAACTGCGTTGGTGTGAAGACCGTCAGCATTTTTAAAACGATCAATTTGATTATATAGTGCGAAGAAGGCACGAAAAGCAACGGAAGAACCGTCAATTAAAAGTAATCTATTCTTGTTTGTCATAGTCTTATTATAGCACGAAAAGACCCAACTGGGTCTTTTCTTTCACTCCTTTTCTGCTAGAACTTCCTCTTTCACAATTGCTACATTCTTATCTTTCGTATCCGGTTTTCTCACCTTATACCGACTACGAATGGTATTGAGTTGCTTACGTAATTGGGCAAATTCTGTCTTTTCTGGAAAACCATAGGCCATGATGGCTGTGTAGTCGATGATAAAGTTATAGGATTCTACTAGATTTCCACGGGTCTCTCTGATTTTTCCCGGAGTTTTACTAGCCTGCTCTTGGATACGTTGGCTATAAACGCCATCAAAATGACTCTGCGCCTGCACTAAATGTTCGAACTGAACAGACAAATAAAGCTGAGCCAAAGCATTTTGATAGACTTCCTCTCTTAATTGATTGACCAAGTGATTGATAGCTTCCGTCTTTTTCTCATAGGTGTTCTCTGTTAGCTGTTGATAGTTCTTCATCAAGGGTGCCAACAACTGATAAGCAGCTTGGCTATTCTTGTCCCGACTCTTGCCATAGGCGCGAATGAGATTTACCAAGGTTACAGCAGCGTCTGACCGTTCTTTATCGGTCTCTCGTAACTGTTGAGTATAAAGGCTAGCGCGGCTTTTATGGAGTCCTTTTTCAAATTCTGCCATATAGTCTTGCAGTCAAATAGAATAAGTTGTGTAAATCAATTCTGACTTATGGGTCTTGGCAAAGGCACCGATGGTAATTTGCGAGTCTTTGATAAGCTGATAAGTTTGCTCTTGGTCAAGAGTCCGAAGATTTAAGGGGTAGGTAGCATATTGTTTCTTCATGTATTTCTCCTTTTTAGCTAACACGCTTTTTTATTTCTCATCTTAGTTATTCGAAAATAGTTTTGAAAAAATCGATATTAAGTAAAAAATAAGCTCATTTTCTATAAAGTAATTCTCTCTAGAGCTAAAAACAAGTTGATTGCACGGTGTATCGTCCTATTCAAAGGAAGAAATACAACAACTACACGATGTATCACGTTATCCGGAAAGCGAAATGCAACAACTACACGTTGCATCGTGCTATTCGAAAGGCAAAATACTACAACTACATGGTGTGTCATGCTATCCGGAAAGGCAAAATACTACAACTACATGGTGTGTCACGCTATCCGGAAAGGCAAAATACTACAACTACATGGTGTGTCATGCTATTTGGAAGACTAAATACATTAACCACTTGGTGCATCGAACTATTCGGAAAATAAGTTATGACGACTACATCGTGTGACGAATGAGTTTGAACGGTAATTTGGATTGTTTACTTGGGTCAACGGTTCTATGTTCAATCCGTGGTCAATAAAAAAATCGCCTACAAGTAGGCAATCTTTGCATTCATCCATTCTACCAAATCTTTGATAACCTGTTTCTCTTTACTATATTTCATATCCTTCCCCTAAAAAACAAATAGCAAACTTCCTATCCCTATTCCAAGAAATAGACCAACTAGGACATCTTTTGGAAAATGAACTCCGACCAAGACACGACAAAATGCCAAGGTAGCTGAAAGAAACAGTCCTAATAACCCCAAACCAAGATTGCTCGTCAAGAGACACATGGAGATGATAGTGGCTGAAAAGACATGACGGCTAGGCATGGAATTTCCTTTACTGGCTTTGGAGATTAGAGGGTGAATGGCATAAACTTCATAGGGGCGAGGAGTGTTAATGACCTTTCGGACTAGACTCAGGAGGACAAAACCAAGAGCTGGTATGAGCAGATATTTCCAGTCCCAGCTGTCTTGAATGACTCTGTCTAAAAGAAAGAGTGGATAAATCAGATACATGATGTAAGTGATATAACGGTTGAGCCAGATAGTTGCTTTCTGATAGGGTGGGTATTTCGCTAAATAGTCAGCCCAGCTATGATAGACTTCTTCATAATTTTTCATGGCTTAATTATAGCATAAAACCAGTCTCTTTCGAGACTGGTTTCGTTTTATTCAACGGATTTTAAGGCTTCAAGCATATCTACTTTTCTTAGGTGATAATTAACAAACCAGCCCAAGACAGCTAGAATGCCTAAAATAGCTAGAACAGGTGTTAGGTAGACATCCCAAGTCACCGTCGGATTGAACATAATTGAGTCCGTTCCAATCATATCCAGTATCAAGAGATGTAGGGCTCTTCCCCCTAGAAGACCAAGTACGATTCCAACTAGAGAAAGGAGGATGGTCTCTCGATAGATGTAGAGAGTGACTTCCTTATTATGGAAACCGAGAACCTTAATCGTTGATAACTCACGAATACGCTCGGCAACATTGATATTGGTCAAGTTATAGAGAATAACAATCCCCAACAATAAAGACAGAACAATCAGTATCAACATAATGGATTGGAGAGATTGAGCAAGATTGTCAATTGTTGCTACCATAGTTGTGTTTTGTACAACTGCTGATACGCCTGCCAGTTGTAGGAACTTGGCCGATACTGACTTCACGCTGTTCGACTGGTGGTTGGTCAACTTGACCAACCATGCATTATCTGTCGGTGCCTGTCCGGTTGCTTTTTTGTAGTAGTCTGCTGTCATGTAAACTGAGTGTCCCGCATACATTTCGGCAATGCCAGTCACTTCTACAGACACTTCTTGATTATCAATTGTCAAAGTTATCTTATCTCCTACTTTTGCATCATATAGCTGCGCTAGTTTTTCAGTGATGATAACTCCTGAAGATGACAAGGTAAGTGGTTCACCGTTTTTGCGATTGGAGAGACGAATATAATCTGATAATTGATCTGCTTGCTCAGTCACAAGAAGGCTAGTGGCCTGTTTTTCATCTTGATGGGGAATGGATTGCTCCAAACTTTGATAGGAAATAGAGAGGTGGGAATCTACGGATTTCTCTGAGAATTCCTTTTCTACAGTATTTGCTTCAGCCTTACTGGCAGCTGAATTTTTCACCACAATCATATCATATTGCAGCAAATCTGAAAACTGACGATTGACCAAGCCAGAAATTGAAGAGCGTATCCCCAAGCCTGCAAAGAGGAGGGCGACAGACCCTGCGACCCCAAATATGGTCATGAGCATCCGCTGCTTGTAGCGGAAAATATTGCGGACAGTGACTTTTTGGGTAAAGGTCAATCGTTTCCAGATAAAAGAAATCTTTTCAAGTAAGATGGTAGAACCTGATACAGGCGGTTTGGGAAGTAAGAGTTGGGCGGCATTTTCTTTTAAATCCCGATGAGCGACTAGATAAGCTGGTAGTACTGCTGAAATCAATCCTAGTACAATTGCCGTCAGGAGCCAGCGCGGATAAAAGAAGGTCGGCGCTGCCCCCACTACCATATGCTCCGTAACAATGTTACTAATAATCGGAGATAGCCAGTAACTTCCTACAATAACCCCCACAACACTCCCTAGTATGCTAGCTACCAAGCCATAAAGGATAAATTTTCGGATGATGTCGTGATTCGTGTAGCCTAGAGCTTTGAAAATTCCGGCATTGGTCCGCTCCTCATCTACAAAACGTGTCATAGTTGTAAAAGTCACCATGGCTGCTACTAGATAGAGAACAATTGGAAAAATGGTTCCGACAGCTGAGATGCTTCCCGTTGCTACGCGATAATTCTCATAGCCAGTCCCACCAGGAATGGTTTTGCGATTGTAGACCAGGTAATTTGGCTCCTCTAACTTAGACAATTTAGTTTCCGCGTCGGTCAATTTCTCCTTCGAGTCAGATATTTTCTTGTCTGCCTCAGATTTCTTATCGGTATAGGTGTCTTTTGCAGTAGCTATCTCGGTCTTGGATTTGCCTAGCTGGGCTTCTTTTTCAGCTATGGTTGCTTGGGAAGATTGTAAATCAGCCTTTCCTGTCTCATACTGAGCCACCCCATATTGATAGGTCGCTTGAGCTGCTTGGTATTGGGTCAAGCCAGTTTGATAACTAGACTCACCTGCTTGATACTGGGCTAAGCCATTAGCATACTCTTGCTCACCAGATTGGTAAGTAGTCTCTTGGACTTGGTAGGCCGCTTTGGCATTTTCTAATGCTGCAAATCCTTGATTGTAATTGGTCAAAGAAGCTTCCAGCGTTTCTTCATCTTGGGCAATTTTTGCTTGCGCCGCTTGGATCGCTGGATTTTGACTTGGATCTTCTCCAGCAGCTGTCAGGGATTCTATTTGCTCTTGTAAAGTATTTTTTGCTGTTTGAAGAGCCAATTGTCCAGACTGTATTTGACCAGCTGCTGCATCTAGTTCTGCTTGTTTTTGTGCAATCGTTTCCTGAGCCTGGTCGAGTTGACTCTTGGCACTGTCTAACTGACTGCGACTGGCATCTAACTGGGCCTTACTAGCATCCAAATCGCTTCTTGCCTTATCGAGTTCAGCTTTCTTGCTAGTTAAGGTTGCAGCTGCTTCCTTTAGTTGCTGCTCCGTTTTTGCTAATTGATTTTCACCCTTGGCAATCTGTTCTTTTGCTGCTGTGATTTGTTGGTCGCCGTCGGCAATCTGCTGTTCTCCATCGGCAATTTTCTGTGCAGACTGGCTGAGTTGATTTTCCGCGTCAGCAACTTTTTCTTGCCCTTGCTGAATATCCTTTTGCCCATCTGACTTAACGCGAGCGAGCCGTAGACTGCCATTGTCAGCCACCAACTTTTCCAGTTCCTCTGCATGCTTTGCCAAACGCTTGTCATAAGTTGAAGAGGTATAAACCAAATCTTTCAAATCATCATAACGAAGGCGGGCAATCATGTAAACATCCGAGTCAAATGCTTCCTTGCTAACCACGGCATAGGCTGTCAAACTGCCTGATCCAGCGCTCGAATTTCCAAGGTTTTTTGTACTCCAAATCTCCGGCGAATGGACAAATCCAGTCACTGTAAAAGTCGTTTTTTTCAAACTCCCCTTATCTGATTGGGAAAATTCAATCTTACCTCCAAGTTGATAATCTCCCTTGAGACTCGTGTCTAGGGCAATCTGGTCTGGCTGACTGGGAAGTTGACCCGATATGAGTTGAAATAGGGAGATTTTCTCCGTCTGAGAATAAATACGAACAGCGTCCGTCGTTCCCTTACGAGTCACATCTGTCGTGTAGCTGTATTCGACCGTCGCATGGGGGATTGAGCTGAGCTCCGCTTGGTCCTCCTTGTCCAATCCCATATCTGCAATGACCGCCAAATCCATCATTTGTGTTTTTCCAATGGTAGCTTGAGCTAGGCGTTCCATATTTGGTGATGTAGCTTTGAGCCCCACCAAGGTCACTGCTCCGATGAACATGAGACTAAAAATGGAGAAGAATCGTCCCTTGGATGAAGACGCTGACTTGAAAAGATTTTTCCAATAGACTTTTTTCATAGACGTCTCCTAGTATTCCAAGGTCGCAATATCTTGCGGCTGTGGATTGACCTTGATGGACTTAACCGTTGCGTCCCGCATATAAATGACCCGGTCTGCAATAGGTGCTAGCGCTGAATTGTGGGTGACAATAATAACAGTCGCTCCTTGCTGACGAGACATGTCCTGCAAAATCTGCAAGACTTGCTTACCCGTCTGGTAATCCAAGGCTCCAGTCGGTTCATCACAGAGGAGGATTTTAGGATTTTTAGCTACGGCACGCGCAATGGACACACGTTGCTGCTCTCCACCTGATAACTGAGCTGGGAAATTATTGATCCGGTGGGACAAACCAACTTCAGTTAGAATCTCGACTGGGTCCAAGGCATCTTTTACAATTTCCGAAGCAAGTTCTACATTTTCCTTGGCGGTTAAGTTAGCCACCAGATTGTAAAACTGGAAGACAAAGCCTACATCATCCCGACGGTAATTGGTTCTCTGATGAGAATTGTAGGTAGCAATGTCCACGCCGTCAATAATCACTTGACCTTCATCATTGGTATCCATGCCGCCCAAGATATTAAGAATCGTTGATTTTCCTGCACCAGAGGAGCCTAAAATGATGACCAACTCCCCTTTTTCAATCTCAAAATTCACATCGTGATTGGCAATAATCTGGTTGTCCCCGACTTGGTAGTACTTGGAACTGTGTTTTACTTCAATATAAGCCATTCTTTTCTTCTTTCATTGATTTTAGTATAGCATAAGTCGGCAATTATTTTTTAGGATTAAATAGACAACTTGTTGATTTATACTTGTTTACTATGGTATCATGTCAGTAATGATCCTACAAGAACAAATCTCAACACTTTGTTGATTTAAGGTGGTGACATGCAAAAACGACAAACCGAAACAAAAACCTACATCCGTCAAGCACTTGGTCAACTCTTGCGGGAAGAACCTTTGGAGCAGATTTCCATTAGTCAGATTTGTAAAAAAGCTGGTATCAATCGGGGCACCTTCTATCTGCATTTCTCTGATAAGGCTGATATGATGGAGCAGTACAAGGAAGAATGGCTAGCTGCAATGGATATACGGATTCAGGAGCACCGCGACCAGCCAGAAACCGTCATTTTGTCCATTTTAGAATTTGTAGAAGAAGACCAAGTCTTCATTTCCGCCCTATCTCAAAGTAAGAATTTTTTATTTGCCCAAGCCATCAAGGACACTCTCTACCGCATTATTTGCCTCTATCCTTTTTGGGAAAAGCAGGCTTATCTTCGGTATGACTTGCCAGCTGAATTTGCTCGTGAAGTCTACATTGCTAGCATTGAAAGTGTCATCAGTCACTGGATAGCTACGGATTTTCAGCAATCTCCACAGGAACTGGCTCAGATGATTTCTGGCCTCGCTCTTGCGGACTAACCCCCAAAAAAGCCTGTAAGTTTCTTCTTACAGGTTCTCTTTTTATTTTACCACTGCCAAAGCTGCTTCATAGTTTGGGTGTTCGTTGACATTTTCAAGGTATTCGGTATAGATAATCTTGTTGTCCGCATCCAATACCAACACTGCACGTGCCAATAAATTCCATTCTTCCATGAGCAGACCATAGGCTTTCCCAAAAGTGTGGTCATAATAGTCTGATAGAGTGATGGCATTGTCCAAGCCTTCTGTTCCACAAAAACGAGCTTGCGCAAAAGGTAGGTCAGCAGATACCGTAATCACAGTCACTCCATCCCTATCCGATAGTTCCTGATTAAATCTGCGAGTCTGGGCAGAGCAAATGCCTGTATCAATCGAAGGCACTACGCTCAAGACCTTGATACCGCTAAAGTCTGTCAACTGCTTTTGTGTCAAATCATTGGCCATCAAGCTAAAATTAGGAGCTAGTTCTCCAACCTGTGGCTGTTTTCCAATCAATGTTACTTCTTTTCCGATAAAGGTCGTCATGTCATCTCCTCACTTTCTGATTTTATTGTAAGCATTCTCTCAAAAAAATACCAGTCATTTGACCGGTATTTTCGTTTAGATCTTTACTCTTTTCAGTCTAAGGGCATTAAGCAAGACAGACACAGAGCTAAAGCTCATAGCTGCACCTGCTAGCATGGGATTGAGCAAGGGTCCACCAAAGAGATACAGCAGGCCCATGGCAACTGGAATACCGATGACATTGTAGGCAAAAGCCCAGAATAGGTTTTGCTTGATGGCTTTCATGGTCAAGCGACTCAGGTGCAAGGCACGCGCAACACCTGTCAAGTCTCCCTGCATCAGCACCAAGTCTGCCGATTCAATGGCTACGTCCGTACCTGTACCAATTGCCATTCCGATGTCTGCTTGAGCCAAGGCTGGCGCATCATTGATACCATCTCCGACCATGGCTACTCGGGCACCTTTAGCCTGTAAATCCGCAAGGACTGAAGATTTCTGCTCCGGCAGCACTTGACTGACCACTCTTTCGATACCGATTTCTTGGGCAATGGCTTGCGCTGTAGCATCATTGTCCCCTGTTAACATGACAACCTCTAAGCCCATATCTTTCAACTGGGCAATGGCCGCTGGACTGGTTTCTTTTATCTGGTCTGCGATGGCTAGCAACCCTAAAAATTGACCATCATAGGCCAGAAAAATGGGGGTCTTTCCAGCTTGTGCCAATTCCAATTCTCGACCGTGACTAAGCGATGTATCCATTCCTTTTTCTGCCATGAGAGCTTGATTGCCAAGATACATCATCTTGCCTGCTACCTTAGCTAAAATGCCTCGGCCAGACAAGGCCTCAAATTCAGAAACAGTCGGCAGTACCAAACCTTTTTCCTTACTCAAATCGACGATTGCTTGTCCCAATGGGTGCTCCGAACCTTGCTCAGCAGCTGCCGCCAAACTGACTAACTCATCTTCAGTTGTATTATTTGCAGGTAAGATATCTGTCACACTAGCTAGACCAGCTGTAATCGTTCCTGTCTTATCGAGGACGATGGTATCCACAGACTGAGCCAATTCCAAGGCTGAACCCGACTTAATGAGAATACCGTGCTCTGCACCTAGCCCAGTTCCGACCATAATAGCCGTCGGAGTGGCAAGACCTAGGGCACAGGGGCAGGCAATGACCAAGACGGAAACTGCAATATTCAAGGCAAAAGTCCAAGACTCTCCTCCAAAAACAAACCAAGCAAAGCCAGAAAGCAAAGCCAGAGTCATGACGACTGGTATGAAAACCGCGGCTACTTGGTCTGCTAATCGAGCAATGGGCGCCTTTGAACCTTGCGCTTCTTCGACCAGACGAATAATCTGCGCCAAAGCCGTATCCTCTCCAACCTTGGTCACTTCCAAGGTGAAGCTGCCGTTTTTATTGATGGTTGCACCAAAAACTTGGTCACCGCTGACTTTTTTGACTGGCAAACTCTCGCCTGTTAACATAGACTCATCAACAGTTGATTGTCCTTCTAGCAAGCGACCGTCCACAGGGATTTTTTCCCCAGGACGCACCTGCAAGATATCCCCAACCATGAGATCGGAAACTGGGATTTCCATTTCCACTCCATCTTTCACCAGATGAGCTGTCTTTGGTGCCAAAGCCACGAGATGCTGAATAGCACTGGAGGTTTTCCCTTTGGAGACGGCTTCGAGATATTTTCCCAGGGTAATCAAGGTCAAAATAACTCCCGCAGACTCGAAATACAGTTCGGGATGATGGGAGAACGTCACTTTGTGCATAGCTAAGAGAGCTGTCATAACAAAACCTTGTCCCAAGGCCGCAATTGTACCTACCGCAATCAGGCTATCCATATTGGGATGCCCTCGAAATAAACTGGGCAATCCATTGGTATAAAACGCTCGACCTAGGTAAACAATTGGCAAGACCAAACCAATCTGCACTAAGGCAAATGCCAGAGGATGAGCCATCGGTTCTAAAAATGCTGGCAGGGGAAGACCGACCATGCTACCCATAGCTACATAGAGCAAGGGGAGGCAGAAGAGTAGGGAGCCTATAAATCTCTTCCACAAGATAGATTCACGTGAGGGTTTGGCGCTTGCTACCGCCGCTTCTTCTGAGGTGAGAACCAGGTGATAGCCTGCTTTTTCCACCGCTTGAACCAATGTTTCTGGAGAAACTTGTTCTGGTTCAAAACGCACGGTTAATTTTTCTGTCGCGAGATTGACAGCTGCTTGGTCTACTCCGTCCACTTTTCCCACTACTTTTTCCACAGTCATGGAACAAGCTGCGCAGGTCATTCCTTCTACTTTATAAGTCTCTAAAGCCATGGTTTTTTCCTTTTTTACTTTTCTGTCTTTAGTATATCAAATTTGTTTACATTTGTAAACAAATAAGTTATATAAAAAGAAGGTTTCCCTTCTTTTTATTTTCCTTTCAACATACCTGTGATACCACGGACCAAGATGCGACCGGCTTCTCGTCCAACAGCACTCATGATATTTTTTGTAAATCGATCCATTGCGCTATCTGAACGACGGCTGCTAGTGGTCGCGCGTTTTTCACTTGCTTTTTCCTCAGCCTTTGCTCGTTTTTCGGCTTCTTTTTGTGCTTCCTTGGCTGCTTTTTCTTCTGCCTTTTTAGCTTCTGCATCCGCAGCTTCTTTTATCAATTGAGCTTCTTTTTCCTGCGTCATGGCCATGATTTGTTCATGGGCCGATTCGCGATTGATGGCATTTGCATACTTGTCTAAGAGACTTGAATGATTAGCCAATGACAGAACGAGTGTTGGGTTCGCTGTTCCCAAAAGACTTTTCGGTGGATAAATCATTACTCGGTCTGCAAATCCCGGTGCTCCATCCTCACCCAGTGTAGAAACCACTGCTTCACCCACTTGTAATTCTTGAATGACCTTGCTCAAGTCCTCTCCATCGGCTTGACGGAAAGTCTCCGCAACCGTTGCAACAGTTTTTAATTCCTTAGGTGTAAAGGCACGTAAACCGTGCTGGATACGATTGCCCAGCTGACTAGCTACACTGTCTGGAATATCCGTCGGATTCTGGGTCACAAAGAAAACTCCGACACCTTTCGAGCGAATCAGGCGTACAATCAACTCGATTTTTTCCAATAAAACTTTTGGTGCATCCTTGAAGAGAACGTGGGCTTCATCAAAGAAGAAGACCATCTTAGGCTTATCCAAATCCCCGACTTCAGGAAGAGTCTCATAGAGCTCGGCTAGCAAGGACAAGAGCACCGTTGAGTAGAGAGTTGGCTGGTTAAACAACTGCTTGGCATTCAAGATAGTGACCACACCGCGTCCATCATTTGCCGTGCGCATCAAGTCCGCAATTTCCAAACTTGGCTCACCAAAGAAAATCTTGCCACCTTGCTGCTCCAAAACCACCAGACTGCGCAAAATAGCCCCGACCGACCGGGCAGGAATATTGCCATAATATTGGCTCAACTCCGTTGCATTTTCTGCAACATAATTCAGCATGGCTCGCAAATCCATCATATCAATGAGTAGAAGGCCTTTTTCATCTGCCACACTAAACACGATATTCAAAATACTTTCCTGGGTTTCATTGAGCCCCAATAATCGTGTTAACAAGACCGGTCCCATCTCAGAAATGGTCATCCGAACTGGCAATCCTTGCTCGCCCATGACATCCCACAACTCGACAGGATAACTGGCAGGATGATAATCCTCATAGTGAGTAGCCGCTAAACGCTCCGGCGAAATATCACCTGCATTTTCCTGAGCTAGACTCGTCAAATCTCCCTTGATATCTGAGAGAAAAACGGGGATTCCAGCATCGCTCAACTGCTCAGCCAATACCTTTAAAGTCACCGTTTTCCCTGTACCAGTTGCTCCGGCAATAATACCGTGGCGGTTCAAGCGTTTCAGCACAAGTTGAGCGGCAGCTTTCCCATAACCAAATTGAATTGTATCAGACATAAGGTCTCCTTTTTTCATGTGTTCTTTGTTCTATTTTACCATATCAAAATAGGATTTTCAGTTTCAAAGACAGAAAAAGACTGGAACTCAGTCCAGTCTCTTCTTTAAGCTACTTCTTCGCTATCTTCTGTAAATTGACTATTGTACAAGTCTGCGTAGAAGCCATCTTGATCCATCAATTCATCGTGGTTGCCCTGCTCGATAATATTGCCATCTTTCATGACAAGAATCAAGTCTGCATTGCGAATCGTTGATAAGCGGTGAGCAATGACAAAGGAAGTACGACCTTCCATCAATTTATCCATTGCTTTTTGGATCAGCTCCTCTGTCCGAGTATCCACTGATGACGTCGCCTCATCCAAAATCAAAAGTGGAGAATCCTTGAGCAAGGCCCGTGCAATGGTCAAAAGCTGCTTCTGACCGACAGACAAGGTTACTGAATCATCTAAGACTGTATCATAACCATTTGGCAAGGTCTTGATAAAGTGATGCACACCCACGGCCTTAGCTGCTGCTTCCACTTGCTCATCCGTGATATGGTCTTGATTGAAAATCAGATTTTCCTTAATAGTCCCTTCAAAGAGCCAGGTATCTTGCAGAACCATCGAAAAGGCATCATGCACTTCACTACGTTTCATATCATGAACATTCACGCCGTCTATGGCAATCGTTCCTGAATTGATTTCGTAGAAACGCATCAGCAAGTTGACAATGGTCGTCTTACCAGCACCAGTCGGTCCGACAATCGCAACCTTCTGACCTGGTTTTGCTTCTGAAGTAAAGTCATGGATAATCGTTTTCTCTGGAGTGTAGCCAAAGTTAACATGGTCAAATGTAACATGACCTTTGACCGTTTCCAACTGACGTATCTTACTTTCTTCAACTTCCATCTCATCTTCATTGAGGAATTCAAAGACACGTCCCATCGCTGCGCTAGCTGATTGCAACTGGGTAATCCCTTGGGCAATTTGACCGATGGGCTGGGTGAAGATCCGCACGTAGGTCATAAAGGCTACGATGGTCCCCATCGTGATGGTACCGTCTAAAGCCAGTGCCGCACCGACAACACAGACCATGACATAGCCAAAGTTCCCGATAAATTGCATCAGCGGCATCATAATGCCAGAGAAGAATTGTGATTTCCACATAGAACTATAGAGCTTATCATTCAAGTCTTTAAATTCAGACTTGGCTTGCTGACGGGCGTTATAACTAGTTACGACATTGTGACCAGTGTAGATTTCCTCTACATAGCCTGAAATATTGGCGAGATTTGTCTGTTGTTTTTTAAACAACGGCTGACTCTTAAACATGATAATGGATGACAAAGCAAAACCTGCAAATACAGAGACAATAGCTGTCGTTGCCAAATGCCAGTCCGTCTTAAACATCATAAAGATAGAACCAATCAACAGCACAATCGATACAACCATTGTAACCAAGGATTGGTTAAAGGATTGGGTCATCAAGTCCACATCGTTGGTGATACGAGACAAGGTATCTCCCTGTGAATGCCCATCAAAATAACGAAGCGGAATACGGTTGATTTTATCTGCGATAGCATCACGCATCCGTTGAGCGAAACGTTGAATAATCGTTGTCACGATAAAGCTTGCTGCGTAGGATACCAAGGCACCTCCCACATACAAGATGGCCAATTGACCAGCAATTTTACCGATTTTTGTCAAATTGATATCTCCTGTCAAGCCCTTGACCATGAGGTCTGTTACCTCTTTTAGACGGTCAGGCCCGATAACGGTGATAATACTTGAAATAATAGCTAGGACAACCGCGACTCCAAAGAAGGCCTTATAGCCCTTGACGTAGGGAGCCAGATTGGCAAATAAGCTTTTTTCTTGTTTTTTATTTTCCATTTTCCAACTCCTCCTTCGATAATTGTGAATAAGCAATTTCTTGGTAGACCTCATTTTGAGCCAAGAGTTCCTTGTGGGTACCTTGACCGACAACCTTACCTTGGTCCAGTACCAAAATCAAGTCTGCATCCATAATGGTTGAAATACGCTGAGCCACAATCAATTTGGTCATCTCAGCCGTTTTTTCTTTCAATTCATTCCGCAAAATACGGTCTGTCTTGTAGTCCAAGGCGGAGAATGAATCATCAAAAATCAGAATCTCAGGTTTGCGAGCCAAGGCACGAGCAATGGCCAATCGTTGTTTTTGTCCGCCAGAGAAGTTTGTCCCACCTTGGGCCACTTCTTCATCCAAACCTTTTTCTTTTGAAGCAACAAAATCCTTGGCTTGAGCTAATTCTAAAGCTTCCCAAATTTCTTGGTCTGTGAGAGGAGATTGTTCTGAAAGCCCGAATTCCATATTGGAACGAATTGTTCCACTGAAGAGGACCGCTTTTTGAGGAATATAGCCCACTTTATTATTCAAGTCATCGTGTGAATAATCATTGACATTAACACCATCTACCTTAATCCAACCTTCTGTCGCATCGTAGAAACGTGGCAAAAGGTTTACCAAAGTAGACTTACCAGAACCCGTTGAGCCGATAAAGGCAACGGTCTGACCTGCTTTTGCTGTAAAGGAAACATGCTCAATCACAGCACGAGAATGTTTGGTGTAACGGAAAGAAACATCGTGGAATTCCACTTGTCCTTTTTGTCCATTGTCTGCTGCGGAGGCATCCTTAAATTGAACAGATGGCTCCAAAGCAAGCACTTCATTGATCCGGCGAGCAGATACCAAGGCACGTGGCATGATGATGAAAATAGCCACCATCATCATAAAGCCAATGACAACCTGCATAGCATAAGACGAGAAGACAACCATATCTGAGAAGAGAGAAACGCGGTCTCCAATCGCATCTTTCATGGCCAAAGCTGATGTTTTCATCGCTTCCGCACTTGATTGATCCATGGCTGCAAGCTTGATATCATTGACCAAATGCGCCCCAATCCAGTAAATGGCCAAAGTCAAACCAGATGAGACAACCGTCATCACTGGATTCATCAAGGACATCAATCGGAAGACAAAGAGATTCAGCTTGGTCAAGCCAGCATTTTCTTGTCTAAATTTATCTGATTGGTATTCTTCGGCATTGTAGGCACGAACGACACGAACACCTGATAAGGACTCACGCGTGGTTGCATTGAGCGCATCTGTCAAATCCTGTACCATGCGCTGTTTTGGAAAGGCAAAGACTAACAAGGTTATGAGCAAAATCAAGACCATCACAACAGCAACCGCAACGGCACTGGTCCATTCATTACTCTTGCCCCAAATCTTTGTCAAAGCCCAAATGGCCATAATCGGTCCACGAGTGACTACCTGCATCCCCATGGTGATGAGAATTTGCAGCTGCGTCAAGTCATTGGTCGTCCGAGTCAAGAGAGAGGGAATGGAAAATTTCTTAATTTCCGCATCTGAATAATCCATCACTTGGTTAAAGATGTCCCCGCGCAAACGTGTTGTAAAACCAGCCGCTGTACGCGAAGCCAGAAAACCAACCGCAACGGCAATCAAAAAACTACCGAGTGAGAAGCCCAACATTTTTGAGCCCGGCTCTAGAATGTCTTTTATCTCTGTCCCTTTTGTCTGCAAGAGAGTCGTAATATCGGACATGTACTCTGGACTCTTCAGGTCCATCCATACCGCCAAACAAATCAAGACAATACTAAGGACAATCATGCCCCACTCTCTAGCGTTCAAGCGTTTAAAAATCTTAAACATGCATTTACTCCTTTGTAAAAAGTGAAGAATCCTAAATTTCTTTAGGATTCGCTGTCATCTAATTGAATGTTTTGAGCTAACCTTGTCATGACTTGACGTGCCGAATCAATTTCTTCACGGCTGATACCATCAAGCAGGGTTTCATGAACATAGGCTATAAAATTCTCAAAATTGGCAGCCTTCTCTCGGCCCAAGTTCGTCAAGGCAAGGTTTTTGACGCGCTTGTCGGTTTGAGATGGTTGAATCTGGATAAATCCATTTTTTTCCATCCGTTTGACCAAGTTCGAAGCAACTGACTTGGAGATTTTCAATTTTTCTTCAACATCTTTGATAGAATAGTGGGCTTCTGGGTTGCGGTAAAGATGCATAACGATAAAACCTTGCGGTCCTGACAAATGCTCTGCGCCACAGTCTGTCGCAGCCTTATCCAAAAACTTTTCAATCTGATTTACTAGTCTACGAAGTTGTTGAAGTGGGGTTTCCATGACTTATCTCCTTTCAATTAGTTACCATGGAAACTATTATACACTATGTGGGGATATTGTCAACAAAAAGTTCTCATAGAAACTAATTTTTTTAATCTATTTTCTGAAAAAATAAAAAAACGGGTTTCACCCTGTTTTAACGGATATTTCTTCATCTAAAATCCAGAAAATAACTACATGATTTTCAAAATGAATTAGTTGATTTTCTTAGCTAGCATGGTTGCAAAGCGGAGCTTGATAGGATTGCCATTTTCATCCACTTTATGAAGATGACCAAAATCTTCGTTATACTTGATGAACTCCCAATCTTGGTAGTAGTCGCGCAACTCTCCCGCCTTGAAGGTGAATGGGAAATTCATGGTACATGGCGCATCCTCTGTATCCATAGCGCAGACAATCAGATTGTAACCACCGACTGCTGTTGACTCTTGCATGTTTTTGATAATAGCTGGAACAGCATCTGGGTTCAAGAACATAAAGACAACCGTTGACAAGATAAAGTCGTAAGTCTGGCTGAGATTGGCTGCATTGATATCATAGAGACCGAAGTTCATATCCATATCCTCAGCATCCAAGACAGTTGCCAACATCTCCAAGCTGACCTCATTGCGATCGACAGCTGTCACATCAAAGCCTTTTTTAGCAAGATAGAGGGCGTTGCGACCTTGTCCACACCCCAAGTCCAATACCTTGCCAGGTGCCTTGACCACTTCCATGGCCTCGATGATTTCCGAATGCGTCCGTCCATAATTGTATTTTTTAGCAAAATAATCTTCAGGCTGACAGAAAAACTCCACGAAAAATTCGGTATCATCTGTCAAGAGGGTCACGCGGTGCCAAGCTTGAGGCTCCACCATAGGAATATCCAGACGACGGTCAAAGATAAAGGTATCCGTGATTTCATTGTCATCTGAGATGGCTTCAAACTTGATTTGACCTTTTAAGACCTTGATTTTTCCCCAAGTGCCGACCTTGGTGTTGTGTTTGTGGGTAATTTCAGTTGGAACAGTTTCCTTGTTCCAGACAGGCATTCGTTTATAAGCGACTAATTCTGGCATGCTTCTTCCTCAACTTTTATACTTTTCTTTCTATTATACAAAAAAGAACTAGATTTCTCTAGTTCTCATCGACTATTAATCGCTTTTATGGTTCGTTTTAAATCACGTTCCTGTTCGCGACGCTTGATAGACTCACGTTTATCGTAATCGTGCTTCCCTTTAGCAAGGCCGATTAGGACTTTGGCAAATCCGTCTTTGATATAGACTTTGAGCGGTACCAAGGTCATACCTGTTCCCTTGACTTCATTTTCCAGCTGCTGGATTTGCTTCTTTCTAAGCAAAAGCTTGCGGGTACGAGTCGGGTCTTGATTCCAGATATTTCCCTCATCGTAAGGTGCAATATGAACATTGACCAACCAAGCTTCGCCTTTTTTAATCTGAGCAAAGCCGTCCTTGAGGTTGATACGGGCTGCGCGAACCGACTTAATCTCGGTACCTGTCAGTACGATACCCGCCTCAATGGTGTCTACAATGGTGTAGTCGTGGCTGGCTTTCTTATTTTGTGCGACGACGTTTCCTTGACCCTTGGCCATTCTTGCCTCCTTTCTTTGCTACTTCCTTGTAAAATGGTTTCTTTTTCTTCTTATCTTTTTTAGGAGAATGCGACTCTTGATCCGATTTACGGTGAGACTTGCCACGATTTTTCACAGACTTGTCATCTCGGTCACGCCCCCCACGATTGGCCTTCTTCCGACTAGACTTGGCAACTTTTTCAACCACATCCACTTCGGATGGAAGGTACTCAAAGTCAATCTCGCCTGTCATCTTATCAGCTTTGGTAAGCTTGATTTTAATGGCTTGACCAACACGGAAGACCACACCAGATTTTTCTCCCTGTAGTGTCATGGTCCGCTCATTGTAGCTGTAGTACTCTGGCAAATTGGTCACATGAATCAAGCCCTCAACCGTATTTGGTAATTCGACGAAGACCCCAAATTTGACAACACTTGAGACCACACCGTCAAATTCTTGTCCCACGAATTCTTGCATGTATTCTGCTTTTTTCATGGCTTCTACTTCACGCTCCGCATCAATGGCACGGCGCTCACGGCTAGAAGTTAATTTCGCAATTTCAGAAATTTCTGCCTCAAAATGCGCCACTTTTTCTTCTGTTAACTGGCCATATTCACGCACCATCCGGTGAACCAAAAGGTCGGGATAACGACGGATTGGACTGGTAAAATGAGTATAAAACTCTGCTCCCAAACCATAGTGGCCCGCATTGTGCTCAGAGTAGCGAGCTTGCTGCATGGAACGCAAGAGCATCATGCTGAGCACATCAGCATAAGATTCGCCCTCTACTCTAGCCATCAAGTCTTGCAAGGCTTCTTGGCTAATTGAACTGGCTGTCCCGTAAATCGGCAGACCGAAGGTGCTAGCATAATCAATAAATTTTTGCAGTTTTTCAGACTTGGGTTCTTCGTGAATCCGATAAATGAAAGGCAGTTCTAACTGGGCAAAATGCTCTGCAACTGTTTCATTGGCTGCTAACATAAAGGACTCAATCATTCGCTCTGCCAGTCCACGTTGACGCAAGACGATGTCCACAGGTAAACCATCTTTATTGACAATGATTTTTGCTTCGCTGGTATCAAAATTAAGGGCACCACGACCGAGTCGCATATTTTCAAGCGTCTTGTGCAGTTTGACCATCAGCTCAATACTTGGCACAATTTTTTTAAATTGCGCAGCTTTTTCCGCATTCCCTGCAATGATCTCATTGACATCTGAGTAGGTCATACGGAAGGCAGTCTTGATGACCGTCTGTCCAATCCAATGCTTGACAACTCGACCTTTGCGGTCAATCTCCATAATAGCTGACTGGGTCAAGCGGTCGACATTTGGATTGAGCGAGCAAATGCCATTTGACAGCCGCTCTGGCAACATGGGTACCACACGGTCTGTCACATAGACTGAGGTCCCACGATTGAGCGCCTCTTTGTCCAGAGCTGAGCCTTCCATCACATAATAAGACACATCAGCGATATGGACACCAAGCTCTAGATTGCCATTTTTCAGCTGCTTGATATGGACAGCATCGTCCAAGTCCTTGGCATCTGCGCCGTCAATGGTAAAGGTAATTTCATCCCGTAAATCCAAACGGCCTTCCATATCCTTTTCGGACGGTGCCTCGGGTACACGATTGGCCTCTGCCAAAACCTCTTCTGGAAACTCGGAAACGATATCCATTGACTCCAAAACTTCCAGCACATCAATGCCGACATCGTCTTGATGACCGACCACATCACGCAAGGTTGCCACAAAGAAATCATGCTTCTTACTTGGATATTTTTCAATATCAACCTTGATAATCTCCGTCCCAGTTAGGACTAGTGGTGATTTCTTAACGTAAATGCGTTGCTGAATTTTTTGATTTTTTGACTTGATATAGCCGGCATACTTGGGCTTTTCTTCATCCAAAATCAAGAGGCCAACAGCTGTCTTCAAGGCATGGTCTAAAATATCAACCACGCGTGCTTCGGCCGCAGTTCCTTTTAAACGGTCTGCTACCTTGGTAATGGCAACCTCAACTGTATCGCCTTCTATGGCATGATTGACATCATTTCGACCGACAAAGAGGTCGTCCTCTTCCTCATCCACCGTCACAAAGCCAAATCCATTTTTATGGGCACGAAAAATTCCCTTAATGGTGATGGCCTGCTTTTCTTTCTTCTTAGGAAGGGAGATTCGTCCCTTCTTGTCAAATTGCAGTTGTCTTTGACTTTCCATCTTGGAAACCAGTTTGATCAACTCGACAAATTCCTTGGAAGACGTCGCTCCTAGCTGATCTGCAAGCTGATCCATGGTCACAAGACCGACCTCTGCTATATATTCTTTAATATCTTTTTTCATGATTCCTCTACAAAAAAAGGGACTGATAAGCCCCTGTACCATTTATTTACTTGAAATGATAACCAAACCAACAGCTACAAGCATCCATAACAATACAAGGATAGCTGTCAAACGTTGCATCACTGCCTCAAATCCACGTGCTTTTGTTCGCTCGAATAGGGCACCTGAACTGGCATCAAAAACATTGCTAGATTGGTTTTTAGCAGGCTGTAAAAAGATTACAACAACTGTAATCACTGATAAAACTAAAAGAACGGTTAGTAAAATTTGGTACATTTTTTGTTCACTTCCTTCAATAACTCCCTACAGTATAACACATATTCTATTTTGTTTCAAGGTGAAGGGTCACTTTTCTTTCCTTGGGACAATACTTTAGAACCTCTATTTTCTGCGGATGAGTTTTACTATTCTTGCTGGTCAGATAGTTTTTGCTGCCACACTCTGAACATTGTAAATTAATTTTTACTCTCACACAATTTCCTTTACTTTAAGATACTTTCTAAAATTGATTAAACTCCAGCTAAAATTGACAAAGACAATCATCGCCGTCACGTAAAAGACCATTCGGTAACCTAGGTGAGTAGCCACCATTGACCCGACAAAAGGCCCTGCCACTTGCCCCATATAGCTAAACATCTGATTGTAGCTAAAAATCCGTGAAATCCCTTCTCTAGGTGTAATCTTGCTCAGAAGTGAATTGATACTTGGCATGAGGGCTCCTACGCCAAAACCGTAAAGGAAACGAAGAATCCCTAATTGCAGCGGCGTCTGAGCTAAAGCGCAGAGAAAATACATGGCAAAGCTATAAAACAAGGCGAGCAATAAAAGTCTATGATTGCCAATTCTGTCGCCAATTTTTCCCAGAAAAGACGAGCTCAGCATGCTTGAAAAACCAAGTGCTGACACAATCAAACCAGACACAAACATGAGATTTGTCGTTTGCCCCAGATGACGAATGTAGAGCGTTAAAATCGGTGCAATAGACTGGGCCGAAATTTGAATAATCATGCTGGTTACAAACAAGCCAATCATGATTTGCAAGCTGCTAACCTGTCTGAAAACTTCTCGAGTCGGCAACACATCTTCCCGCGTAATGGGCTCAAAATCTTCCTTAACCAAGAAAATCGTCATCAAGGTACAGATTAAGAGAATGAAGCCAACCAAGAGAAAGACTTGTCGAATACCGAGCCACTCTGCCAAGAGCCCTCCAAGCAAGGGACCAATCAGACTGCCGCCCGTAACACCTGTTGCCAAGGTCCCTAAGGCATATCCCGAATGTTCCTTTGGAGCCTGACTGGCAATCAGGGCCGTCGAATTAGGCACATAGCCCGCAAAGACACCATTCAATATCCGCAATACCAACAGCCAGTAAACATTGGGCACAAAAGCTAGCCCACCCATGGTGAAGGTCATGACTAACGCTGCTCGGACCATCATGGGCTTGCGACCAAACCGGTCCGCCAAGCGACCCCAAATCGGGGAAACCAGAGCTGAGGCTAGGGCTGAAAGCGATACGGCCAGGCCAGCATACAGCTCCACCTTGCTTTTAGGCGCACCTAGCTCTTCTACATAAAGCACCATGAAGGGCATAACAAGCGAAAAGCTTGCCCCAGTAAAGAAGTTCCCGAGCCAAGCTACTTTTAAATTTTGACGCCAATTTACTGCATTCGTCGAAATAAGTCATCATCTTCTTTCTCTGTAAAGTCTTTGACTATTATAACACAAAGCCAGAAGAAAGACTGATTTTTTAGGAAATTCCTTCCAAGGCGTGCCTAATTTGGGCAAAAGTTTCCTCTTTACTGCCACTATTGTCAATCACACAATGAGCAAATAGACGCTTCTGCGCCAGAGACATCTGACTGTCCAAACGTTTTTTCGCCTCCTGATCCGAGTAACCATTGCGCTCTTTCAAGCGCTGCAACTGGGTTTCTTCATCTAGAGCCACTAGCCAAATTTCATCAAACCAGTCCACATAATCAGCCTCGATGAGCAGGGGAATATCCATGAAAAACACAGACTCTGTCTGCACCAACTGGTCTCTTCTCTTCCCTAACTCTGCGCGGATGATGCCATTTTGCAAGTCTGCTGACCGGTCCAAATTTTCCTTGGATGAAAAGATAATTTGTGCCAAGGCAGGACGATTGAGATGGCCTTCTTGATCCAAAATATCCTGCCCCAGCCACTCCACCAAGGCCTGATACAATTTTCCACCTTTTGCTTGGAGGTCGTGCACCACTTGGTCTGCATCAATTACTTGGTAGCCTAATTGTCGCAAATAAGCTGTCACAGTCGACTTCCCAGAGGCAATCCCCCCTGTAATTCCGATAATCTTTGTCATTTTTTCACCTGACACTTCGAACAAAAATGTGTCCCCCGTCCACCTAGTTGTATTTTTTCAATGGTCGTCTGGCAGCGTGGGCACTTCTGGCCAGTTTTCCCATAAACCTGCAAATATTCCTGCATGGTACCGTCTTCGCCCAAGGCATTGCGGTAGGTCCGAATAGTCGAGCCACCTTTTTCCACCGCCAGCTGCAGAATGCGGATAATCTCCTCACGAAGCCGCGCGCTTTCTTCATCGGTTAGACTAGAAGATGACCGACTAGGATGGATTTGCGCAGCCCACAACACCTCATCCACATAGATATTGCCCAGACCTGCGACCAAAGTCTGATCCAAAAGATGATTTTTGATGGGTTTTGCAGACTTGGATAACTTTTCTTGGAAATGGCAGAGCTGAAAATCCGCCTCTATCGGCTCTGGGCCAATCTTTCTAGACTGGAAATAGGCTTCCACAACCTCACTGTCTACCAATTCCATGGTACCAAACTTACGCACATCTTGGTAGACCAAAGTTGAACCATCAGTTAGCTTGAAAAAGACATGAAAGTGCTTGTTTTCAGGTACTTGATCTGGAAAGAGCAGGTACTTGCCTTCCATCCGCAAGTGGGAAATCAGTACAAAATCTGTCAGGTAGATGAGCAAGTATTTCCCTCGACGACCAACTGACACGAATTTTTGACCAGGGAGATAGGTGACGAAATCTTCAACACCACTGCGAATCATTTTTGGAACTCGTACTTCGACAGTTTTCAACTCTTTTCCAAGAACCAAGCGCTCCAAACCTCGACGCACCGTCTCCACTTCTGGCAATTCTGGCATAGTATTCCTTTCTAATCCTCTTTCGAATAGCTTAAAATATCTCCCGGCTGACAATCCAAAGCCTCACAAATGGCTAATAAGGTTACAAATCGAATCCCTCTTGCCTTGCCGGTTTTTAATATGGATAAATTTGCCTGTGTAATCCCGATTAGCTGAGCTAGTTCTTTGGAACTAATACCCCGCTCGGCCAACACTTTATCCAGATGTACTCTAATCTCCCCCATCAGATAAATCCATCCATCTCTTCTTTTAATTGAAGTCCATTTTTCACAATGATCATCAGACTGACAAACACCAATAATAATATGCCATTGTCAAAGTATGGAAAAATATAGTTCAAAAAGACTTGCTCAAAACCGCTAAATGATTTCAGGCTGATAAAAGCATCATCTACTACACTGCAAAAGATAAGGACAAGATTTAGCACAAAAATCTTTTTACTCAGCTGATAAGTCTCTTCTGTGAACAGACGATTTTCTATTAAATTTAGTACAAATTTACGGACAGCATTCAACAAAAGAATTGGCAACAACCCCACCCAAAATAGTTGAAAAAGTAGGGTAAATAAGACTTGAATAGGCTCATAAGACTGCTTCCAGTCTAAAATCAACATAACTATGCCGATACCTCCTCTAACTAGAAACCACATCAACAAGATAAACTGCAGCATTCTGAACAAGAAAGTTACGATAAATTTACTATTTTGACTGTTCATGACAATCCTACTTTATTGTTTTACAATAATTGTTTGTTTTAAATTATTATAAAACAATAATTTCTACCTGTCAAGAAAAATAAATAAGCTGAGCAAAGCTCAACTTATCGACCCATTTCAAAATGACCAGAAAAGAATTCTTCCAGCATGACACGGTGTTTTTCAAACAAATCCGTCATCCCAGCAATCTCTTCTCTTGAGAAAAAGCGGAGTGCCAAGGTTTCCGAGTCCGTAAAGTCCAATTTTGTCGCATCCGACAAAGCCTTGACCTCATAGAGGATGACGATAGACTGCGTTTTGTCTCCATTTGGATAGTGGGTTTCCGTATTGCTATAAATATTCAGCAAGCGGACTGGCTCTACGGTAATCCCCGTTTCTTCCAAAAATTCCCGCTTACAGGTATCAACCGAACTTTCTCCAAGCTCCATGGCGCCACCTGGTAGCCCCCAAGTATGCATATCACCACGAAGTTGCAAGAGCACGCGCCCAGCCTCATCCGTCAGAATACCTCCCACAAAGTTGAGCATAATCTTATCATGACCAACTTTTGATCGGATGTAGGAAATATAGTCTTGGTTCATTTGTTTTACCTTGTTCTCTAATACTCTTTCTCATTATAGCCAAAGTCAGCTAGGTCCAACTTTTTATCACGCCAGTTTTTCTTGACCTTGACCCAAGTTTCGAGGTAAACCTTGTCCCCCAGCATGAGTTCAATATCGCGACGGGCCATTTTACCGATCTTCTTGAGCATCGCGCCTTGTTTCCCGATAATAATGCCTTTTTGGCTATCACGTTCTACCATGATGGTCGCACGAATATGCACCTTATCCGTCTCTGGATCGCGTTTCATGGACTCAATCACTACAGCTACAGAGTGAGGCACTTCTTGCTGCGTCAGGTGCAAAACTTTCTCACGAATCATCTCCGATACAAGGAAGCGTTCTGGATGGTCGGTGATTTGGTCTTCCGGGAAGTACTGAAAGCCTTCTTCCAAATTTTCCTTCAAAAGCGAAAGAAGGGTTTCGACATTATTGCCTTGAAGGGCTGAAATAGGCACCACTTCTTTGAAATCCATCTGGCTACGGAAGTCGTCAATCTGCTCCAAGAGCTGGTCTGGATGCACCTTGTCAATTTTATTGATCACCAAGATAACTGGGATATTTGCAGCTTTGAGACGCTCGATAATCATATCGTCCCCTTTGCCACGTTTTTCATCAGCCGGTACCATGAAGAGAACGGTCTCCACCTCGCGCAAGGTCGAATAAGCGGATTCCACCATGAAATCCCCAAGCGCTGTCTTAGGCTTATGAATCCCCGGCGTATCGATAAAGACAATCTGCTCGGTATCCGTTGTGTAAATCCCCATGATTTTATTACGAGTTGTCTGCGCCTTATCGCTCATGATGGCAATTTTTTGACCCATTACATGATTCAAAAAGGTTGATTTTCCAACATTTGGACGACCTAAAATCGCCACAAATCCTGATTTAAATGTCATAGTTTCTCCTTAAAATAGTAAATTCCAAATTTTTGGAACAAAAATAATTAGCCCTGTCAGCAAGGCAAAGCCCGAGACGAATAAAACCGCCCCAGCTGCCATATCCTTGGCATTTTTTGCAAGCATGGAAAAGTGATAACCGCTAGCCAGGTCCACCACATTTTCAATAGCCGAATTGACAATCTCAAAAGCGATAACCAGACTAATGCTCAAGAGCAAGAAGAGCCACTCGGTCACCGACACACGAAAAATCAATCCTGCTATCAAGACCAAGATGGCTGACACCGTATGCTTGCGCATGTTGCGCTCTTCCTTAAAAGCCGTAAACAGACCAGTGATGGCAAATTCCATACTGGCTACTAAATCACGGTTTTTCCACTTTTTTTGTGAGTTATTCTCGTGTAAGTCCATAAGCAGTCAAAATCTCTTCCTGTAGTCCAAACATTTCTGCTTCTTCTTCTGGTGTGTAATGATCATACCCGTTGATATGCAAGAAACCGTGTACCGCTAAAAATCCCATTTCCCGTTCATAAGAATGACCGTAGTCTTCCGCTTGCTCACGCGCCTTATCAATGGAAATGTAGAGCTCACCGATATAGCTATCGAACTCGTCCATCATCTCAGCCAGTTCAGGATTTTCAGCCAAATCTTCCTCATCAAAGAGGATTTCCTGCTCTGGCTTATACTCCAAACTCACCACATCTGTTGGGCGGTCAATCCCACGGTATTCCAAATTGACTTCGTGCACCCGTGCATTATTCACAAAAGTGACAGCCATTTCCTTATTTTCCTTACCAATATTGCTAGCTGCAAAATTCAGCAACTCCGTAATTTGTTCCTGCATTTGAGACGATACTTGCCCCGTCTCATCCACCATTTCAATATACATGTTTTTCTCTTTTCTGTCTTTTTTCCATTATACCACAAAGCCAACAAATGCCGAAAGAAAAAAGGGGCTGGTACAAGAGTACCTAACCTCTTACTTTTATATAATCTGATTTTCGATACGCGATGATTTAGAGAAATTCTGTTACCATTTGCCAACCTAGAATTTCCCTTGCACAAACTTTAGTACCAATGAATCACTGCATAGTTGTCATTATAGAAGCTGGATTAGCGCTATTATCAAAAGCATCTTCTATAATACCGTTTCTACACTAAAAAGATTTCCACCCTTGATTACCCCTACACCAGTACAAGCCAACACTGCTTGACCATCACCACTAGTAAGTCTCATCATTCATCGTTATATTACCAATAGAAGTCAGTGAATTGGCTAGACAATAGTCTTCAAAATTTGTTTTGGAGTTGTCTAAACATTATCGAAAAGATTAAGAATAGGACAGAAACAGTCTCACAAATATACAACTAAACCTATTTTAATTAAGAGTTGGAAAATATCTCACAACCCTTTTATTGTATCATGAAAAAAATAGACTTGATTTTAATTTAATACGGACATATAATCAAGGTGTAAAATTTGTTGGATTAGCTTGTTAGAAAGGAGTTTTTTAAGAAGAAATCAAGCTGACTCCCCTATAAGATTATTTTTTAGAAAGGATTACAGTTATGAAGCGTTTTTTCAAAACAATATTATTATTTACTGCCCTCAGTGGTGTAGTTACTCCATTTATTCAAGCAAGTACGATTTATGCAAATGAAAATACGAATGCTGATGGTGTTACTGTCTCTTCAGTAGAAAATAATTACTCATATGAGGATGAAAAATTATTCGACGATGGTACGTTAATTTTAGGAAACGAGGAATTTGAAGTTTTAAGTGCAATTGAAAATATACCAGATGAAGTAATAGCAAGTGGCTCAGAAAGAATAAATCAATATTTTCATGAGAAAGGGATTACTCGAATAAGAGTAAGTGATAAAATAAGACAAAAAAGAGGAACTGTAGGGTGTATTTCTGCCGTAGGTATTGCATTGGTTGTAAATCTCACACCAGCAAAAATTGCTAAGGCAAAAAGTGCATTAAAAGCCTTAGGCGGTGCTGCTAATTTTGTATATAAAACGGTTGGTCTCTATAACAAATTTAAAGCAACTAGAGCAAAGTTGGCAGCTGCTCAAGCTGCGGTTTCAGCGGCTGCTGCTAATGTTGGTGGACGCGAAATACTATTAGAATTGTTTTCACTAGGTAGTGTTTATTCAGAATGCTTTGAATAAAAAGATATTATATGAAAAAAAGAATTATTGATAATATCATTTTAATTTTAATCGCAACTTCTTTTATAATGAGTTATTTTATTAAAAATGATAGCAAAGAGTTTCTCTTAATTATTATTTTTCTGTTTGTATTATTTCTAACCTTTTACAAGCATAGAAAGTAAGGTTTTAATTTTTATATCGAATAAACCAAAAGACCTCGAATGAACAAGGTCTTTTGGTTTTGGGTTCAGCGAAAAGAGGAATAATTTCATTCTCCTAAGCCCTACTTATCGAAAATTAGACTATAAAAAAGCAATATGTGATATAATCGCAACCTTACAATCAAGTTACAAAATTATTTTTACCGAATATTCACGAAACAATAACTCCACATGAACAGCAAGAGCGTTTTTCCACTTGGAAATTGGCTTAAAAAAACTTTTTTACGAACGTTCTGCGATAGAATGAAGTCACAAAATATTTTTGACGCTACTCACACTCGGTAATTAGATCAAAAAAATTTTTTACCGAATCTTCCACGAGGAAATAAAGCCATTTTAAAAATTTTGAGGCTATTTTCACTTGAACACACACTAACTCACAAGCGCCAGCTTTCTCTTCGTTTGGATAAGAGTTCCATCTTGTCCAAGTTATAGTGATAGCGTTCTAAAATAGTTGGATTGAGAGTCCCATTTTCAAGAGCCGCTTTGACCGCACAATTGCGCTCTGTCCTGTGCTGGCAATTGCTAAATTTACAAGCTGCAGCCAAGTCATCAATGACTGCAAACAAGGACTTGGTATCCATAGCATAATGGCTGTCAATTCCCTTGAATCCCGGTGTGTCCACCACATAGTAATCTAAGTCTGGACAGTAGACAAAGGTGCTGCTAGTCGTCGTGTGCTTGCCTTTCCCATCCTGTCGCTTCACGGCATTGACTTTGGCAGAGAATTCTTCCTGTAAGAGATTGACCAAGGTGGACTTGCCTGCTCCAGACGTCCCGATGAAAAGACCAATCCCACCCGCTACTAAATTTCCTTTTAGCGTATCAATAGAGTCTTGATCCTCACTGCTAATGGCCACTAGAGTAATATTGGAGTAGAGTTGCTGGATTTCCTCCATGACAGTCGCATAGTCAGGACACAGATCCTTCTTACTCAAGACAATGGTCAAGTTGACTTCCTGCTGAGAAAAGACCAGCACGTAACGTTCTAACTTTGAAATAGAAAAATTTTGGTCCAGCGATATCAGAATGAACAGCTGGTCAATATTGATAAGGCAACAATATCCCCCACAAACAAGTTTTTCTGGCCTTGTTTTTTTGAAACATCTTCCACATGACCATCCGCAAAGCCTAAGATATAGTTCATCCTATTTTCTGAAATAATTCGTGCTTGCTGGGGATTGTCTCCCTTCAGAGCAAAATAATATTCTGGCATAAAACTCCTTATTTAACCGCTTTTGTTGCTAAGAAGGTCTTGATATTGAGATCGTGGAGCCGACCTGTTCCATTGGTGTCTTCGTAGAGGTCCTTGAGGGTAAAGCCTGCTTTTAATTGACCACCGATTTGCTCTTCAATCGTGTGGGAAAACTGCATACCGCAATCTTCTGCTTCCATAAAAGCACGCGCTTTTTCATCTGTCGTTGGATCAAATGGCATCTTCCAAACGATTTTCTCCTCCGCCTCGTCCACGATATAGTTGATTTCATTTCCAAGTCCCGCTAGGAAAATACCGCCTTTTTTCAAGACACGATAGGCCTCGGCAAAGACAAATTCCACATCCTTAATATAGCAGTTGGAAACCGGATGAAAAATCAAGTCAAAAGTCTCATCCTCAATAGGAAGTCGCTTGGTCATATCGCCTTGAATGGTCTCAATGGTGTAGCCTTCACGTTCTGCCACCATGATTTCGGACGCGATTTGCTGGCCTGAATAATCCAAAACTACACAATCTGCTCCCAGTGCTGCAAAAATGGACATTTGCTGACCACCGCCAGAAGCTAGTCCCAGCACTTTTTTGCCTGCCAAGTCTCCAAACCAATCGTGGGGAACAGGAACGGTTGGCGTCAAGAGCATCTCCCACTTGCCTTCTTGAGCTCGGACATAATCTTCATGTGAAATAGGAATGCCCCATTCCCAGCCCTCCTCAACCCAACGATCAATAGTTTCTTGGTTGATTTTCTGATAATCTGTCATTTTTTCTTATACTTTCTGCTGAATCTTGTGCATGTGAGCGTAAATACCGCCAAGAGCCAGCAGTTCTTCATGATTGCCTCTCTCGACAATCTGTCCTGCGTCCAGTACCAAAATCTGATTCGCATTTTGAATAGTCGACAAGCGGTGGGCGATGATAAAGGTCGTCCGTCCAGCCTTGACCACTTCCATAGCCCGCTGGATAATGTCCTCTGTCTCGGTATCAATATGCGAGGTTGCCTCATCCAAAATCAAAATCTTGGGATTAGAAAAGAGGGTCCGCGCAAAGGCAATTAACTGACGCTCCCCACTTGAAAAGGAAGCACCTTTTTCTACGACAGGTTCATGAATGCCCTTGCTCAAGCGGCTAAGCAAATCTCCCGCTCCCACTTGTTCCAAGGCTGCAAGAATGTCCTCATCCTTGGCATCCGTTTTGTCCATAGCTACATTTGTCGCAATCGTCCCTGTGAACAAATAGGGGTCTTGGAGGACAATCCCCATGTAAGACCGGAGACTTTCGCGTGAAAACTGGCTGATATCCTGATCATCAATCAAAATACGACCAGATTGCGGGTCATAAAAGCGATAGAGGAGGTTCATAATGGATGATTTCCCCGAACCAGTGTGTCCCACCAAGGCAATGGTTTGCCCCTTTTCCACTTCAAGGTTAATGTCCTGTAAGACAGGCTTACCTTCCTCGTAGGCAAATTGGACCGCTTCGAACCGCACGCGCCCATCTTTTACAACTAACTCTTCTGCCGCATCTATTTCTGTTTCGGCATCTAGCAGGTTCAAGACACGTTGCCCCGTCTCCATAGAACGTTGGATATTTGGAAGTTGGCGAACCAGCATACCCATGAGGTCAAATAACTCGATGACATAATTAAGATAGACAAAGAGACGGCCTGCTGTGATAGCTGCATGTCCTGATAAGAACTGCATCCCGATCAGAGTCAAAATAGCTGCTACCACCATATTTTTAATGAATTCAGTCAAGGGCCAAGAGGCAATGGACTGGGCCCAGATAATCCGATTATCTGCATTCTTCATTTTGGTAGCTGTCGCTTCAAATTCGTCTAAGATATGCTCTTCTTGTCCAAATAATTGAATCAGACTGGCACCGTTCATGGTTTCATTGACTTGTGTATTGACTTCACTTCTGGCATCATAGAAATCCTTCATAGGAGCATTGGTCATCTTGGCATAGATGAGCTGTATCAGATAAAAAACAGGTATCAACAGCAGCAAAACCAAACCAAGGCTGACATTCATATAAAAGATGATGCCGTAGGTAATCACAACACGGACGACGTTGGAACCGATATAGACCAGCATGCTGTAAAATTGATTGCGCAGGGTCTCCGTATCATTAACAATCCGCGTTGCAATCTTACCCGCTGGTTTATCGTCAAAGTAGGAAATTGGTAGATTTTGCATGACATCATAGGCACGATTCCGCAGATTTTCTGCGATTTTATTGGCAGAATGAATCAAGATACGCATTGCTAGATAGGAAAGACCCCCACCCAGTGCTATCAAGCCCACATAGCCTGCCAAACGCTCTAAAAAATCCGCCTCATCAAAGGCCATGTGCTTACTCAAATCTGTCAAAGGTCCATCAATGACCGCCTGCAAGAGCAAGGGAGCAACCTGACTAGCCAATGTAGCCAGTAAAAATAGCAGAACTCCCCAGAAAAAGAGGACGGCCACATGTTTAATTTCTTTTACTAATGGAACGATAATTTTCATTATTCCTCCCCTTTCTCTTCACTTTGTTGGCGCTGATACTGTTCATAATACCAACCACCTTGCGCTAACAAGTCGGCAGGAGTTCCTTCCTCGACGATAGCACCGTCGTCCAGCACCAAAATCCAATCTGCATGGTTGACCGCAGACAGACGGTGGGTCACGATGATATTGGTCTTCCCTGCCCGCTCTTTTTGGATATTGTGGATAATCTGACGTTCTGTCCGTGCATCGACCGCCGACAAGGAGTCGTCCAATATCAGCAAATCAGGGTCACACAAGAAGGCACGTGCAATGGAAATCCTCTGCTTTTGCCCGCCGGAAATGGACACCCCACGCTCACCAATCATGGTCTCAAGACCAGCTGACATCCGCTTCAAATCCTCTTCAAAGACTGCCGTCTCAACAGCTTTCAAAATCTCTTCTTGACTTGCATCCGACTTCCCAAGAGCAATATTTTCACCTACAGATTTGGAGAAAAGGATGTGCTCTTGAGGAACATAGCCAATCAACTGCTCCACCGAACGACGCTTATAGGATGTAATCGGCAGGCCATTAACCAAAAATTCTCCCTGTCCCTGTGGATATTGCCGCAAAAATTGACGAACCAAACTTGTCTTCCCAGAGCCCGTTTTCCCGACAATTCCAACCGTCTGACCAGCTTTCAAAGTCCAATTGATACCGCGCAAGCTAGGCCGTTCAGCCTTGGGATAAGAAAAGTCGTAATTTCTAAATTGGTAATCCTGACCAGGAGCCAAACTCACTTCCCCGTCAACTTCCATATCGTCCCCTGTTGTAATCAGCTCATTGACTTTGGCAAATGACGTCTTTCCTGTCTGGTAGACCAAGATAAAGTCTGACAACATCCAGAACGGCTCAATCAAGGAAACCATATAGAGCTGAAGGGCAATAACCTGCCCCAAGCTAACTTGACCCATTTTCAAAAAATGAGCCCCCAGAAGCAGAACAAGTACAGTGGACATGCCAATCAAGAGACTCCCCATAGGCTGATAAAGCGACTGCAAGGCTGTAATCTGGTCACCCGATGTTACCAAGGCACTGGTACGCTTGGCGAACCGATTTTCCTGTCTGGCCTTTTTCGAATAAGCCCGCATGACACGAATGCCTTCTACCGCCTCAAGCACCTCATTGTTGAGGTTAGAAATCGCCTCACGTCTTGCTTCTATCAGGTCATCCTGTTTGCGGCTGATAAAGTAGGAACCTGTCATCAGTACCGCCATCGGAATCATGGCTACCAGGGTAATCTGCCAAGACATCAAAAACATAGTTGGAATGATAAAGGCAATCATCCCGCCTGCGTAGACGACAATCATGAGACCGTAGCCCACCATTTCCATCAGACCTTCCACATCCGTTGAAAAACGGGTCATCATGTCACCTGAACGAAATTTCTCATAGAAAGGCGTCCGCATGGATACTAATTTTCGAAAAGCCTGCCACTGCATGTCAAATTTGAAATTGACCGATGCTTGAAAGAGCTTGTAATGCCAAATATAGGCTGACAGATAGTTGACCAGGGTCGCTGCCACCAATATACTCACATTTGACCAGAGAACCTGAGCAGTCAACTGTTGATTGGACAAGTTGTCCACCAATCCCTGAATGACCTTGGTCGGTACCAACATGGTCATGTCGTAAACAATCAATAATAGAGCAATCAAGAGGTACATCCACTTATGTTTCTTGACATAGTTAAAAATTAAACCAAACATTTTTCATCTCCTATTTCCATTCTTTCCAAAGAATTCTACTAAACACTACATCACTTCACCTCAAAAATGTACGCAAAAAGGCCTCAAACAGATTCCTCCATTTGAGACCTTAACAGGTAATATGTATCCTAATCACAGTAAAAAGGACTAAGACAGCATCTCAGAAAGGAGGGGTTGCTTATTCAATTTTGCACGCATCATTTCTTTGTTCATGATGTTTCTCCTTTCTTAGGTATTGTTTGTGTCTTATTATAGCACAAGGGAAACGCTTGTCAAGCCTATTTTCTAATTTTTTAATGATTAACAACTTTCTCGGACAATTAATTTGGTGGATAATAGGATTTGTCGGCCAACTTCCGTCTCTCCATCAATGCGACTTTTCAGTAAACGAAGGGCTTCATTGCACATCTGCTCAATCGGTATTTGTACCGTTGTCAAAGAGGGCGATACGTATTCAGCGATATGCACATCGTTCATACCGATAATCGCTATATCCTCTGGTATACGATAGCCGGCCTCCTTTATCGCCTTCATAGCTCCAATCGCAATTGGATCATTTGCTGCCACAAAAGCTGTTGGCAAATCCGATGCAGGAGTTGCTTCAAGGTAGGACTTCATGGCTGTGTAAGCCGAATCAACCGTAAAACTGGTCATCAGAATTGGAAACTCGCTTGTGTCCATCCCTATTCTCCGTAAAATCCGCTCAAAATAACGCTGACGTCCGTCGTATCGTGGCTCAGATACATTTTCAAGCTCTGTTTTGCGAGCTCCTCCGAGCATTCCTAGACGCGTGTGTCCCAGCCGCAAGAGCTGTTCAATCGCTAGTAAGGTTCCTTGGTACAAATTGGCATTGACCGCATCAACATCATAATCTATCGCATCATTGTCAATCGTACAGATATGAGGAGTGACCGTTTTGAGGTAGGAAATTTGTTCCTCTGTGAACTTTCCAATGGTCACAATTCCAGACAAATTATCTTCAGCCGTGGGCAGATTGGTCAACTGGAAGAACTTCGCTTCGTATCCTTCGGCCTTGACGCATAGCTCGATATACTTGCGAAGCGATAGGTAAAATACGTCTTCCAATTCTTCCTCGTAAGAATACCAGTAACAAATTCCTAGAGCGCCCATCGTTTTCTTCTTTTTCTTTTTGCTTTTTTGCTCATAATGGAGCAATTCAGCGATTTCAAAAATTTTACGCTTGGTTTCATCCGTCACAGAAAGTCCTTGGTCATAATTGAGCACGCGCGAAACAGTTGCCTGAGACACCCCAGCCTGGTCCGCAATATCTTTTAAGGTTGCCAACTTCTTCCCTCCTTTTCTGTCTATTTTATCTAAAATAAAGGGTAAGAACAAGTCTTACCCTCTTTCTACAACAAGTGCATGGTCAATTCTAAACGATAGGTTTCGTCTAAGAGGTGATAATCTGTGCTGAGTGCTGGCCCACATGAATTGGAACCAATTCCCGCTTGCTCCACATCTAGGAGTAAGACCAGATGATCCGCCTCCGTCAACTCATGGTCATGGCTTACTTCTGTCAACGTTTCAAGTGAGTAATAGGATGCATTGAAACTAAAACCTGCTTGCGATTGAATACAGATGCCCTGACCTGCCTGTCCGTGCACGATTAGCTCATGCGTTCCTCGATGAGAGCCAGATTCCTGCGGACGAATATGGTGCTCATACAAATCCACCACCCGAGCTGCAAACCGACCGAAATAGCTGGCTTCATGCTTATCCTGGTAAGCTTCCCATGGTCCATTCCCCAGATACTCTACTCGGTCCAACTCCTTCTTCAAGCCCAACTGGAGACCAATCCGAGGCAAGAACGGATGAAGTTGATTGCGCGTCAAATCAGCGGTTAGGCTTATCCGACCTGCACTCGTCAAGGTCCATCTTGCTTTGATATCCAAGATTTTTTCCCTATAAATCGGCACCAAACCTAGATGCGTTTCAAGGACCAAGTCCTCTCCTACAATTTCCCATTCACAAGAGTAGAACTTGGTAGTTGGCTGATAAAAACCGACATCCTGCCAGGCCGGCTTCACATTGCGGTCATTGTCCGTCGGAGCACGCCAGACAGTCCACTCCATCGGAGTTTCTAATGCAGACTGCCCATTTACTAACCAACTAGAGAAACCACCTGTTCGTTTATCAAACGTCCACTGATTTTCTCCATTTGAGATTTGCAAACGGTCTGCATAGTCTTCTACTAACCACGATTGGCCTAGAGATACGTTTTCAGATTCTGGCAAGATGAGCGGTTGGTCATAGACCAGATATTGCTCGCTGGACACTGCCGTTCCTGCTTGGATAAGCAATTGCTCCTCTGCCCATTCTACATGCAAGTTTAAGTGGGTCAGCACATCAGGATGAAAGACAAATGGTACCTCTAGGACTGCCTCTCCCTTGGCTGGAATAGCTGGCACAGTAAACTTGTATTCCTCTACAATCACGCCATTTTCTTGGTGCTGAAGAGTTGCTCGGAACCGACTATCCGTTGAGGCAAAGAAGAGTTGATTTTGCAAGGTGATACATGCTTTTTCAGTATCGACAGCTTTTAGCACAATCGGTCTATGAATCGCTTGAAATTCCTTCAAACCACGGTGCGGTACACGGTCAGGAGAAACCAATCCGTCCACACAGAAATTTCCATCGTGGAAACGAGAACCCTCATCCCCACCATAACCGAAATAATCGTGACCATGCTCATCAGTCCCTAGGACAATAGCATGGTCGCACCATTCCCAGACAAAGCCTCCCATAAATGTCGGGTAACGCTCCATCAATTCATGATAAGCACGCAAGTCACCTGGTCCATTTCCCATAGCATGCGCATATTCGCACAGGACAAATGGTTTCTCAGGTTGCTTGAGATAGAGTTCTTCCGTCTCTTCTACACTTGGATACATCCGAGAATAGCAAGAAAGATAGGTCGTATCATTAACGCGATCAGGGTCCGCATAGTGAAAGGCTTCATAATGACGAGGACGACTTGGATCTAACTCATAGGCATATTTGAGAGCTTCTTCAAAGGTAATCCCAAAACCTGATTCATTGCCCATTGACCACATAAAAATGCTTGTAAAGTTCTGGTTTGGAATAATTGATGCTGCCACACGGTCCTTAATGACCTCAATATAGCGTGGATCATCTGCCAATTGATTGTAATTCGCATTCCAACCGCGACCGTACAATTCAACAACGCCATGTTCTTCCACATCAGCTTCGCTCATGACATAGAAACCATACTGGTCACAAAGCTCATAAAATTCGGGCGACTTTGGATAATGAGCCGTACGAATCGCATTGATATGGTGCTCTTTCATCAGGCGCAAATCTTCTATCTGCTCAGCAACGGAAACCGTTGCCCCTGTACGTGGACGACTATCATGTTGATTGACGCCATAGAGTTTAATCGGCCGGCCATTCAAGTGAAATACATTGTCAATAAATTCAAAATGTCGGAAACCAATGCGCTCACGGAACCATTCTTGCCCCACTTGAAAAATCAAGGTATACAGTTCTGGTGTTTCAGCAGTCCAGAGGTGTACCTGCTCAATCGTCACTTCCTGCCAGCTCTCGCCTTCCTGCAAGAGTTGACCATCTGGCCCATAGAGTTGATAGGCAGAAACAACCAAATCTGGGTCCATCACCAAGAAATCCAAATCCAGACGAGCCGTTGAAAAATCATCGCTTAATTCCTGTTGCACCAAGTAATGAACTAAATGCTCTCTTGGACGTTTCAAGAGATAGACATCTCGAAAAATTCCGCTCGTCCGAAGCTTATCTTGATCCTCAAAATAAGTCCCATCAGACCATTTTAAGACGAGAACCGCCAGCTGATTGTTCCCAACCTGTAAATAAGGAGTCACATCAAATTCTGAAATGGAATGAGAAACTTGACTGTAGCCCAGCCATTGCCCATTGACCCAAACATAAAAAGCTGAGTCCACTCCTTCAAAATTCAAGTGAAAGTCGAATTCCAGCTCACTTTCTTCTACCGAAAATGAACGCGTATAGAGCCCGACAGGATTATCATTTGGAACAAAGGGAGGATCAAAAGGAATGGCGTAGCGAACATTGGTGTAATTTGCCTGGTCATATCCTGAATGCTGCCAAGTTGATGGCACCGAAATACTCTCTGTCTGGGCATTCACCAAAGCCTCTAAACTTTTGTCCAACACATCCAAGATGGAGGAATAATACAGAAATCCCCACTGACCGTTCAAGTCCACAAACCGAGCCGACTCCGAACGACGTTTGGAACCCAAGGCAGCCTCGGCACTCTCAAAAGGAATGTAGTAATTTCTCCGCGGCATCATATTGACATGGAGCACATCTACATTTTCATAAAAATTTTCGATTAACATATATTTCTCCTATTACTTGATGGAACCAAGCATACCGGCTACAAAGTGTTTTTGTAAAATAAAGAAAATCAAGGCGGTTGGTAAAGTCGCTAGGACAATAGCCGTCATAATCACACCATAATCCGGTGAGTAACTTGAGCCAAGATTTGAAATCAGCAATGGAATCGTCTGATTTTCTGGTGTTTGTAAAACAATCAATGGCCAGAGATAGTTATTCCAAGCAGACAAGAAAGTAATGATTCCTGCTGCGGCATAGGTTGTTTTCATAGATGGCATGTAAATACGAATAAAGCAACCTAATTCTGACAACCCATCAATCCGTCCCGCTTCCAACAAATCCTTAGGAAACATTTTCGTATTTTGACGGAAATAGAAAATTAAGAAAGCTGTAGAAATATAGGGCAAAATCGCTGCGGCATAAGTATCAATCCCAATAATTGGAACTGTATTGGACAAGCTACCAAATAAGCGGAAAAGCGGAATCATCAGAGAAGCAAATGGAATCATCATGGCCAACATGAGGACATTAAAAACAATATCCTTGTATTTGGATCGATAAATTTCAAAGCCATAGCCAGCTAAGGAAGCGAAAAACAAGGCTAATACAGTCTGCAAAACAGATATAACAGCTGAATTTTTCAAAGCACGAGCAATATCTGCTGTTTCAAAAAGATTTTTTAAATTCTCAAAAAAGTAACCTCCAGGAAGAAGACGACCATTTGTCACATCAATTGATTTATTTGTCGCACTCACCAAAAGGAAATAAAATGGGAATGCAAAAACAATGGACATCAAACCTAGAAAGATATAGGAGCCAATATTCTTATTTTTAGTCATCACGTCCACCTACCTTAAATTGCATAATCGAGAAGATTATCACTAAAATCACAATACCATAAGACACCGCTGCTGCATAACCAAAATCTGGGGTATATTTGAACGATAAATTATAAATATACTGAGAAATGGTCATCGTAGCATTACCTGGTCCACCATTAGTAATATTCATCGGCTCATCAAAAAGTTGCAAGGTTCCGATTGTAGACGTAATGGAAGTAAATAAAATAACCGGTTTTAATAGAGGCATGGTAATCTTGAAAAATTGTTGACGTTCATTTGCCCCATCAATCCTTGCCGCTTCATAGACCTGCGGGTCGATATTTTGCAAAGCAGACAAGAAGAAAATCATATTGTAACCCGTCCACCGCCAAGTAATCGCAATGACAATCAATACTTTGGCTAAAACTGGATCTGACAACCACAGTATCGGGTCAGAAATCAGGTGTAAACTCATCAAAAACTTATTGATAATCCCATCATTTTGAAACAAATACTTAAAAACAATAGAATAAGCTACTAAAGACGTTACCGCTGGTAAAAAAACAATTGTTCGAAACATCCCTTTGAATTTGAGTGTTTTTTTATTGAGAAGCACTGAAAAATACATGGCCAAAATAACCATAATCGGAACTTGAAAAACCAAGAATATCAAGGTATTTTTCACTGCAACAACAAAATCTGGATCTTTGAACAATCGACTATAGTTCTTCAATCCTACAAATTCCATATTTACCCCTTTGCCTGATTGAAGCGAAAGAATAAAGGATTGAATCATTGGATAAAAGTAGAATAGAAAGACAAGGGCAACCGGCACTGCAATAAAGAGCCACCCGACAATTTGTTTTTTTAGATGTGATTTCATTCTTCACAACCTTTCCTAAAATCGAAAGCGGATAAAACCTTCGACTGATATCAAAGAATTCTATCCGCACATTTCTCCATCCTAAGACTTTGATTGAAAATCTTATTTGAGCTGATCTTCTGCTTCTTTTTGAGCATCTGACAATATCTTATCAAGATCTCCACCTTTAGAATAATCTTGGAAGGCTTTAGCTAAAATATCTTCGATTTCGTAAGTATTTGATCCATAGTTAACTGCAGGAATTTTTTCTGCCCAGCCAGCAAAATCTTTGTAAATTTCTTGTCCGCCAAAGTAATCAACTTTTGTATTATAAGTGCCTGAGGCAGTAGCTGGTTTGTAGGAACCGATGGCACCGATTTGTTCCGTCAATTGTTTGTAAAGTTCTTCTGAAGAGCCAAATGTTTCCTTCAAGAATTCTGCGGCTTCTTCCTTACCATTTTGATTGATAACATACCATGAAGAACCACCCATGTTTGAAGCATTTACTGAGCCTTCTACAGACTGACGAGGGTAAGGCACTACAGCCCATTTTCCTGATTGAGAAGCTTCAGCTGTGATAGATGGTGTCAACCAATTACCGGCTGGTGCTGACCAAACTGTTCCTTTGTTAAATGCACTAACATACTGAGCCCAGTCATTATGCAAATTCATCAAACCACCATCGTTCAATGTCTTCATGTCTTCAAATGCTTCTTTTAACGCAACATTGTCTTTGATAGTTGGTGTTTTTCCATCTTCTCCTGTGTACCAAGCACCACTTGAGTTAATCATGGCACGAATTTGCCCCAAATCATCCATTTGGTTGGTAATTGCTTTCACACCTGTCTTTTCTTTGACAACTTTGGCAATCTCTGTGTACTGTTTCCAAGTGATATTTTGTAAATCCTCTAGCTTGTAGCCTGCTTTTTCTAAAATATCTGTACGCACATACATCCCTGTTGAAGCTGTATCAAACGGAACATTATAAACTTCCTTATTGTAAGTACCTGCAGCAATCTTATAATCCACAAAGTCCTTGCTATTGATGACATCTGTTAGAGGGAAAAAGCTATCTGGATAAGCAGCTAGAAAACTTTGAGCACGGTAATCTTCAATCAATACAATATTAGGCAGACCTTTTGTAACACCTGAACTAAGAGCCGTATTTAATTTTTGTACAATATCGTCTTGAGCTGATTCTACAATTTTTACTTTTACAGGTTTATCATCTGTCTTTTGGTAAATCTTGTCCGCCAACTCAACCGCTTTTACATTATACTTAGCATCCCAAGCCCAAACTGTAAGTGAATCCACATCAGTTTTATCAGATTTGCTCGCAGACGACGAACCACATCCAGCTAGCACTGCACTAGATACCAAAACACTTGCAACTAGCATACTCACTGTTGATTTTTTCATTGTAGATTTCCTCCTAAATGATTGTTTTTTGATTTTCTACAATGACATCATATCAAATTGTAAGCGTTTTATCAATTATATTTAGTAATAATTTTAAAAATTTACTAAAAATTTCGGAGGAATCTTTTATATTCTCCAGGAAGCGACAAAGTAAAAACTCATAAGTGTTTCTCTGTGCATTTGCAGCTTGAAGCAAACTAGCAAATCCGAAAAACACCTATGAGTTCTACCGGTAGTTAGTAAGGTAAGAATAAATCCGTAGACCTATTCGCATCCTTTTTTTTAAAAATCAATTTGAGTTCCAATACCATTTTTAATGGCTTTTTCAACAATTATTTGAGCAGTCACAATATCTAGAACAGCTGAGCCCACGCTCTTAAAAACAGTGATGTCTTCCTTGCTTTGACGACCATGAATATTTCCAAGAAGCAAATCACCCAATTCTCCGGTGTAATCTTCTTTGGTCAACAGTCCTTTTTTAATCGGTTCTAAAATATCTCCTGCTTCTGCTAATACCCCGTCATTGGTATCAAAGACAACTGCATTCGCTTTAACCAATAATTCTGCCGGTAATTCCAACATTTCAGGTGTGTAGGCTCCGATACCATTGATATGGGCTCCTTTTTTCACATCTGCTGCGTCAAAAGTATTGACCTTAGAGGTAGTGACTGTTGTGATAACATCTGCATCTGTTACAGCTTCTTTTGCTGTTTCTACCGCATAAATCTTCGTTGCAAAAGTATCCGCTACATCCTTACTTAATTGTTCAGCAAAGGATAGTGCCCGCTGAAAATCAATATCAAACACGCGTAATTCCTCTAAATGACGAGCTGTCATCATGGCAATCGCTTGCTGGTAACCTTGTCCACCTGTTCCGATAAGCCCAGCGATTTTTGCATCTGGATTAGCCAATTCTTCTGTTCCAGCTCCTTGAATTGCCGCTGTACGCAATTGTGTCAAATAAGTGCCGTCTAACACAGCCGATACAATCCCTGTCTCTGGGTCAAGAGTGACCATGGTGGCAGGTACAGAAGGCAATCCTTTTTCAATATTTTCAGGATAGACAGACACAATTTTCACACCAAGAGCATTCTGTTCGCCCCGCGTCACTGCAGGCATATATAAACTTTGTCCATAGTAGTCAACTACATCCAAATTTGTGCGCAAGGGCACTGTCGCATTCCCAGATGAATACAATCGAACAGCATCCTTAGCCGCTGCAATCGCATCTTTCATTGAAAAACATTCTTGGATGTCTGATTTCGTTAAAATAAGCATATTCTTTCCTCCAGACTCTTAATTTTTCTTCAACATACCGTAGGCACTATACAAGAGAATAAATGCAACAAACCATTGCAGGATAGCTGTATTTAAACTTGTAACCACAAAGACTGCACAGAGCACACCTAGGACACCAAAAGTTGATGTAAATAGGGTGATTTTACGACTGTATTCTCCAGATTTGACAAACTGCACACTACCAACTGGTACAGAGAAAGTCGCTGCCCCCATCATGATTGGGAAGGCCACTGCTGGATTTAATCCCAAAAGATAGACTGTAATCATCGTGAGAGCGTAGGAACCAATACCGATATTATTCAAGGCTCCAAAAATCGCCAAAGCAATTGCTGCAATCACTAATTTAATTCCTGTTAATGCAGTCGCATCGCCACCACCTGGCAAAAATCCAAATTTCCCACCTAAGATAATCAAGGATGCGATAATCATCCCAATCCCAATTGACACTTTCAGCTTATCAGCAGGTAACTTAACCGCAAATTTTGCTCCAAAATATGAACCAACCATTTGGCTAACAATACAGACAATCAAGGTTACCACACTAACTTCAATTTTTGTAATGTAGGCCAACGCCATCACAGCAACTGGAATTGTACATTGGGTATTCAATGTACCTGGCAATTTTTTCACACTCGTCCAATTTAGTTTTGGATACAAACTGGTACTAATCGCAAAGTCTGAAATACCAACTGTTGATAAGAAAAAGATAATCGCACTCGTAAACGGAAGAGCAATCGTATTTGCTTTTTCCGACATAATTTCATTTCTATGAACCAATAAATCTTTCACAAAAATAACGGCAAAATACGCATTCACAACAACAACTAATAACAATAAAATATCTTTGAATGACATTTTTTAATCTCCATCAATAAATCTTGCGGATTCCTTCGAAATCCTTTCCATAGTCGTTTTGTAATTCTGGTCTGTGCTCTTGAATGATTTTTAACGTATAGGCATCGTGTTTCACGTACTCTTTTGCAAGAAGTCGCATAGCTTTATTGTGGCTCCAAATAACGTCACAATGGTCATCCACCGTGCCAAATAATACAATATCATCATCACAGACTAAATTTACCCAACGGCCATCCATATCTCGAATCTTGTCTGCTTCAAATCCATGAGGATAAAAACGCTTGAATGGCAAGTCATAATGGCCGCTATTGCTAAAGAGAATACAAACAAAGGTCTCTAAACGAGCCTCCGCATCCCGTAAAGCATTGATAATATCTGGGGTTAACTCATCTTCCCAAATTTGAATGTATAAACTGCTTTTCGTATGCTCAATCATGTATAGCAACTTCAACAAAGTTGCTTCCCTATGCTCTAATTGCCATAATAAGGTGTCTTTCTCCTTTTCTTTAACCCCAGACAAATGATCCTTTAAATAATCAATATCACTCAAAGTCGAATGCTTTAGCATGCTCACAAGCTCCTCTGGTGACAAGGCTGAGTATAATTTAGGTTCACTTTTATTGACCAGTACGACTCCTCTTTTTACCAACTTTTCTAAGCTATTGTATACTTTTGATCTTGGCACACCAGATTTTTTACTCACTTCATATCCGGTCATCAAGCCATTTTCAACCAAAGTTAAATAGATATTTGTTTCAGATTCAGCAAAGCCAAACTGTTTCATTTTTTGAACCAGCATATATACTCCTTTTTAGTAGCTACTTACAAGAGCTACTATACTCCTAAATGCGTTTTCTGTCAATATAAAATTGTGATTTTTTTAACATTCTTTACATTAGTGTGTAGAAACAAAAAACAACCCTGCAAAACAAGGTTGTCTCTATAACTATTATGATGGTTATCGAAATCGTTGAAATGCCAATAAAAGCCAGTTCTGTCATATTTTAAGTTAAAATTTAGTAAATTCCAAACATTTATTTCTCTCGAATAACTCATAATTTTACGAACAGCCTCATATTGATCATAAATTACCTTTTGTAATACATATCTCCATAAGTTTAGTTTGTTCAAGCTGTAAAAAACTCTTAGAAACTGAATCCTAAGAGCTCTATATACTTTTTAATAAGAATAAGTTTGAAATAACTTAAAACATCTTACTAATACGTTGATCAGGAATAAACCAGATAATCGCTACCAAAATAACACCGATTAGAGATAAATAAGGAGATAATGGAGCAACCAAAAACGAAATAAGATAGACAATAATAGAAATTTTGCCTTTATAGTCTGATCCTAAAACGGCATGTAGTTCATTGTTTATTTTTCTAACCTGATTTTGGAAAATATAGTAAGCTACTCCAGTTATAAATAAGACAAAACAGTATGTCATAACTGGTATAACACTGTTGTAGAATCTATTAAGCCATGCTGTCGCCCATGGGATAAGCGATATGCAAAACAACCAAAACATATTAGACCAAAGTATTGTAGAAGTCACTCTAGTAATACTTTTCGCAAGGTGGTGATGATTATTCCAGTAAATTGCAACATATAAAAAACTCAGAACATAGGCTAGTATGGTGGGAAGAGAAGAATATAACCCTGCAAGACTATCTGTATTTGGAATTTTTAATTCTAAAACCATAATTGTAATAATGATTGCCAATACACCATCACTAAATGCTTCTAGTCGAGATCCAGACATATTTAACTCTTCTTTCCAAATTTTTTATAGAACCATAGCATAAATAAAAGTAAGCCAAGGAATATGAATAAGAATCCTGTAGGAACAAGAAAAAAATATTCATGTAGTACACCTTGTTTATCAATGTATTCTGGGCCAATACTCTTTGCCACAAAACTCAGAACTCCAAGAAAAAAAGATAATGTGGCGAAAACCCGTAGCCAATCCATATTTTTCATTTATCCCCCCCTCTATTGATTAGCCTGCTCCAGAACAGATTGGACAACAGGGTCCTGCATCATTTGTTCCATAAAGGTTGACAAATGTGGGTAATCTTTCCAGGTCTTAGGCGTCTTTTCAGACCAGAGTGCCATGACAAATGCATAAGCATCGGCTACACTACGCTTATTTTGATACACATGTCCTCTGTCTCCGATAAGATGATCCAGATGATTCATAACCTTGTCGATGAGCGGATAAGACGCTTCACGGACATTCTCTAAATCAGCTGTTTTTTTAGAAACAGTATAGCGAAATGGCACAAACATGGGCCAAAAGGCTGGATGGAAATCTCCTGTTAAGAAGGCCATGGTTTCATTGAATTCAAATTGGTTTTCAAGACCTTCTGCGCTACCAAGCTGGCTTTCAGGGTATTTTTCTGCAATATACTGCAAAATCGCATCTGCCTGCGTCATCGGTCGAGATAGGCCAATTTCGAGGGCTGGAACCATTGCTAATGGGTTTATCTTCTTGTACTCTTCCGAACGCGGATTAACCTTCTCTACACTATATTCAGCTCCTGCCCATTCCAGAGCAATCCAACAAGCGAGGGCACAGGTCCCTGGTGCATAATAAAGTTTCATCACGATCAAACTCCTTTTTTATTAATTGAACAAACCCAATTATACTACATAGTGCTATTTTTTTCAACTTCCCCTTCTTATTCATAATTTAGTAATATCCTAAAAGAACGCATACAAGAAAACTTCCTGTATGCGTTCTGATTAATTAAAATAAATTTACTGGCTGAGAAGCCGTAAAATCCCCCCTGTTTACACTTCGTGATCACTTCCTTATTCTCTATGCTATCCAGTTACCATGGGTAATATACTGGGAAGTACGACATTGTCCCTGTTGATTTGTATAAGGGCATTGAATAACCTCACACTTGACCAATATTGATGAGCATTTAGAAAGACGCTGAGCTATTATTTCAACTTGTTTACCATATAAGTGAACGGTAATAAAGCTCGGTGAATTATTCTTTTTAGTAAGATTTACTACTTGAGCTATATTGATTGTAAGTTTCCTGATTCACTTGATAAAGGGCTAACACTGCTTTTAAAGCCATCACAGACTTAAGAGATTGCTTCAATAGCCTTCTTTCTATAACCCTAGTTTTCTGACATCTCTAAAAACGCTTTTTAAAACAGTCCTTCAACAACGTATCAAAACCATACAAAAAGCAGGTAAAGTATAAACTATTCCCACTTTAGATAATGTTTTAACAACTTTTCTCCATAATCTTCTAAAAATTCCTCAAGAAAAACAGTGTCCTTTTTAGTCAAAGTAAAAGGATAGATTGGGTCATACATCACTTCATCTTAATTTGTGTATTTTCATAAAAAATTATATAATAAAATTGGGTCTAAGCAAGTTATTAACTGTACTCTATTACATTTCTGGAGGAAATATCTATGAAAAGAAAAATATTTCGTATCTTGTTTGTACTAGGCTTAATGGTCTCTTTCTTTGAAAATGCAGCAGCTGCTACAAAACCCATTGAAGGAACTTCTCTAGCAAATCAATCGCCATATAATTTATCCTATATCTTACAGGTTACAGTTGGCGAAAATAATTACAAAAAAAGTTCAGCAACATTAATTGCCCCCAATATACTATTAACTGTAGCACATGGAATTGCCGATGAGCAGACAGGAAATATATCTGAGGAAACAACTTCTGCAAGTGCTCTTCGCGCCAATCTACCTGCTACTTATACAAACAGCTCCGATATTTATCGTTCTCCAAACAGTGAAAATCCCTTTATTATCTATCCATTTTATTCAGGCGCTTGGAATAGAGTAAATGATATAGCTTTGGTAAAAATTACCGATCCATCATCTGAAACCTCAAACATAAATACCAGTCAAGTACGATTACGAGTTTACCGTAACCTTCAACAGTTAAGAGGTAAAAAATTTACCATTGTTTCAAATACAATCAATCTTCCTGGTCGATGGGTATATGAAACAGGAAAAATTACTAAAATTCGCCCTGACGGCTTGCTGGAAACAAATATTAGTGGAGTCAAAGGACAATCAGGGTCTTCTATTATCGTAGATGGTCAAATTATTGGTATTGCATCTGCTATAGAAAATAATAAACTCCTTATTACACCATTTACAGAACAAACAAAAATAAATTTATTTGATCCAAATGGTATTCTTAATGTAGAATTTTATTAATCTCTATTAACAATCAAAATATACTTGCTTAACCCCTATTTTAGAGCATATCTTGATGTCTACAGGTATGCTCTTTATTTAAGCGAAATTATTTTCGATAAGTTCCTGTTACCTTTCCTATACACATACTTAATTTTTTATCTCTACTAACATTAACTAGGAAAGCCTTTTCTCCTTATCTAAACAAAAAATGAAATGAACCATGAAGCTAAATAAAAGCCGACAATTACTACATGCCATTTCCAATATATCACAACAAGCCCAATAGTTTCTCGTAGCCATGCGCTAGGTAAGTAGTAAAACGCTGTTTTTGAACCAACACTACGACCCTTTAGTCCTAGTTTTCTCATGTAAATTCCTGCTCGTAAAGAATGAAAGCTATTGGTTACAACTAAAAATCGAGGGGTGCCCTTTATTTTTTCAACAACCAATCTTCTGGAAAAAGTCAAATTCTCAAGCGTTGTTGTGGATTTATTTTCAACAAGAAGTTTTTCCTGTTTTATTCCCTTGGCTAAGAGATATTGAGCCATCGCTTGAGCTTCAGAAATAGTCTCATCACTGCCTTGGCCTCCTGAAACAATAATATTGGGTCTTTTATCAAATTTTTCATAGTAAAAGATCCCCTTTTCTAGGCGCTGCTCCAAAAGTGGCGGAATTTTATCTCCAATTAAACCTGATCCCAGTACCACAATGTAATCTGGTTGATAAGTAATCGGAAAAAGATTATAGACAAGACCATAAATCATATAGGATAGGTAAAGGAAACTTCCATAAAACAATAGGGCATCTACCAAATTTATGAGCTTCATTGTAATAAAATAACTTGGTAAAAAATGCAATAAAATTACCAAAACAATCACAACACCATAAAAAAGAGAAAGAAGATTAGCAAATCGTCGTCCCTCAAATGTTAACATCTGTTTTCCATTGAAAAATAGATAAACAGTAGAAAAAACTATACTTAACGGAATCAACAATAATCCCCAAATAAGAATCGCAATTGCTAATTGCTGATCCCAACGTTCCACTTGAATAACAAAATAACCAGCAAGAACAATCACAAATAAAATAAAGGAAATCAAAAAGAGATAAGCGTTCAATAAATGACGAGAATCAACGATAAAAAGAAGTAAAAATATAAGAAAAGGAACACCCCAAAAAAGATGTAGTATCATAACAATATTCTCCTTTTTCTGAATTTATTCAATAATTATTGAATAATGATTTTAATAACATAAATAACTATAAGATGCATTGGATACATAACATAGAATAAATCTTTTTCCCAGCGTTTCCCTTTGCCTCCTCGCTCGCCATTATAAGCCAGAATAAGCGGAACAGCTAACCACTGCATAAATTGATTATCAAATGCTAAATAATGGTATAGATTTGAATAAGTAACTCCAAAAGAATAATAATTAATAACTGCTTTTATAGCCAATAATAAGGAAGTCGTAGCCAATGTCCAAATTGTGGCGTTTTTAGAACTACCAAAATATGCCAATACAAGTCCTAAAGGCAATAGGTATAATCCTCCTTCTGTAAAACAAGTGACCATTACCATTGGAAAAAGCAAAACAAGATATTTCCACTTATTGCGTTCATTTTTTTGAAAACGTTCAACGAGGCAAAAAATAATGAAAAAACACATCAATGTTAGAAAAATATTATTTCCCTCTATCAGCATAAAACCATCAAATTCCTTTGTTACTGGATGATAATAATGTTTGGTTACAATATTTTTTGCAAAATTTATCAAAAACATCACGAACGCACCAGTATATAAACGTCGAAAATACTTTGACCGATTAGAGGTGTAAATAAATCCTTCCATTAATAAATATAGAAATACAGGCGCTACAAATCTACCAACCCAACCTATCCAGTCTGGAAAACCTAACTGATAACCAAAATAGGTGTTTATATGATCAATAATCATACCGACTAGAGCAATTATTTTTAATTGTAAACCTGTTAATCGTAATTGTTTCACTACAACTCTCCTAAAAAATTAGTCTTATCTAATATAGCATAAATAAAATAAAATGAAAACCTCATGACTTAGTCTATGCGCAATTCTATACTACTCTTTCCTTCAATTCAAAAGGCATTCCCTAATCTGTTCAGATATTTTAAAACATAACAAATGCTTTTTAGGTACACTTGTTCCTAAAGAAACATAGATTTTTGGTATATTATCTTATTACATTTATAACAAAACTTCATCCCAACTGCACTGCCCCCATAACGTGAAACATAAGTGAACATGTCACCAACAACGGTAGTATAACAAATATTATCAAGAACTACATCACATTTTATAATGAAACTAGGATTGAATGACATTTTAAAAACCAATCTCCCGTTCAATTCAGGAAATTGGTTTCATAACAGTGTTTTTCTCATGTCCCACTATTGAGGTGTAGCGCCCAACTGCATGTTGTCTTCATATTAAAACACACAATAAAAAGTATTATTCACAATATTTGGTAGACAAGACAAACTTGGTCAAGAAGTTTAAAATTACCAAAATATTTTATGCGCCAATTGCTTAAATATGCTAGTTGCCGGGATTGAACCGGCGACCTCATCCTTACCATGGATGCGCTCTACCGACTGAGCTAAACCAGCGCTTTTCTATTATATCTTAAGTACTCTATTTTTGTCAATAAAAAAATAAGACTGGAAAACCAGACTTATTTCTAGCGTAATTCTTTCTTCTGTCTCAAAAAGATCAGCCCCAGCATAGCCAGTATCACGGTAATCATGACAAAGACCACTGCATTTCGGCCACCGAGACTGGCACCATTTGATAGGCCCGTTACTTCTCCTAGGCTAAATAACTGTGAAGCCACTGCCGTTGCGAAGGCTCCTGCGAATTGTTGGAAGGTGTTGAGCACGCTATTTCCATCCGCAGATTCTTCTTTCGAAAGTTTGGTCAAAGCAGAAGTCACCATGTTGCTGGCTCCGATCCCCATTCCCAACTTGACAATGATATCCGCTAGCAATAACAGCCAAACAGAATTGCCCATTATAAAGAGGAACATGGCTGATAAACCGACGAGTACTGTCACCAAGCCTGCCAGGATTGGCTTAAACGAACCGATTTTATCAAATAAATAGCCTGAAACTGGTGACATAGCAACAACGATAATCGCCCCAGGAAACATGAACATGCCTGCCTGCGTCGAATTTTGTCCCAAAACCAGTTGCAAATGGTTGGGAAGTACGAATGACAAGGCCAAGGGAACAATCTGATAGGCAAACACGCCGTACAATAAGACCACAAATACATGATTGCCAAACACACCCAAGTTAAGCAGACGATTTTTCCGATTGAAATAATAGAAAATGACAAGCCCTAAAAGAGCCGCCGCTAGGAAAATCAGAGATAATTTTTCAATGGATAAAAGCAGGAAGACAAGCCCAATCCCCAAGGAAATGAAAGCTGGAAGATTGAGTTTCTCCGTAATCTCCACTTTTGCACTTGGAATAGACAATAAGCCGACAATGCTGGACCCAATCAAAACTGGGAACAAGAGCACGAAAATCATTTGCCAGCCAAAATGCGCCAAAACAAAGCCACCATAGGTCGGACCAATAGCTGGCGCCAGCAAGGTTGTCATGGCCGCAATCCCCATCATAAAGCCCCGTCTCTCTACAGGCACATAGTGCAAAATGATATGGTACATCAAGGGCAGAGCCAGCCCCGTGCCAATCCCCTGCAACACGCGCCCAATCAAGAGCAAGGACAAGTTAAAGGCAAAACTATCTACCACTACTCCCATGAGAAAAAGGGAATTCGCCATAATAAAAATCTGACGCTCAGAAAAATTTCGAATCAGATAAGCCGATAGAGGCACCGTAGCCGCTACGGCGAGCAGATTGCCCGTTGTCGCCCATTGAATGACAGTCGCTCCCACTCCAAACTCTTTCATGAGAGTTGGAAAGGTCACATTCATTGACGTTTCAAATAAAATACCACAAAAACTCAAAATTGCTGTTGCAATCATCGCTGGTACAACATGCCATTTTTTAGCTGTCATACTTCCTCCTTAAATATCAATGTAAAAACATAATAAAGAACCTAGAAATTTATCCTAGGCCCATTTAATTCTATGAATTAAAATACAAATTGTAGTTCGTATTAACCGAACGAAATCTATTATATCAAATCCCATCCCTAATGACAAGATTTATTTCTCTGCTGTCACAGCTTCGGGGTCAGCTACGCTAACTGGCTGCTCATAAGCATTGATAATCTCAGCCACCACTGGGTGCCGGACCACATCCTTAGCTGAAAAATGCACAAAATCAATCTGCTGAATGGCTTGTAATTTTTCCTGAGCATCAATCAAACCTGATTTTACATTGCGTGGTAGGTCAATCTGACTCGTATCCCCGTTGACAATCATTTTCGAATTGAAACCAAGCCGCGTCAAAAACATTTTCATCTGCATGATAGTCGTATTTTGCGCTTCATCCAGAATGACAAAGGCATCGTCCAAGGTACGCCCACGCATGTAAGCCAGGGGCGCAATCTCAATGATTTCACGCTCCATGAGCCGCGTCGTCTGCTCCTTGCCCAAAATCTGATACAGGGCACCATAAACCGGACGCAAGTAAGGATCCACTTTTTCTTTCAAATCCCCCGGTAGGAAGCCCAAACTCTCACCTGCCTCAACAGCTGGTCGCGTCAGGACAATGCGCTTGACCTGTCCTCGTTTTAAAGCCGTCACTGCCAAGGTCACAGCTAAAAATGTTTTCCCCGTTCCCGCAGGACCAATCCCAAAGACCACGTCGTGCTTTTTGACGCTATCGACATAGACCTTTTGACCCAAGGTCTTGACCCGAATGGGCTTACCATAGTTGTCCTTGATGATTTCTTCTTCATAGAGGGCTACAAACTTATCAATAGTCCCCGCCTGAGCCATGGAGAGAGCTGTCACAACATCTGAAGTATTGACCAACATCCCACGACCAACAAGAACCAAAAGAGCTTGTAGCGTGATGCGAGCTAGCTCGACTGCCTCCTCATCATCCCCTAAAATCTGCACCCGTTCTGTCCGCGCATGGATGACAACTCCTAAATTTTCCTCTACTAAACGCAGATGACGCTCATTACTCCCAAACAGAGCCAGCACATCATCTGGATGACTCAAGGCAATCTCAACCGAAAAATCTTGCACTATTCATTTCTTCCTTTTTTGTTTCTAGCTTCATTATAGCAGAAAATCCCCAAGTGTGGGGATTTCTTATCAGTCTCGAGCTATTCTCAGGGTCAATTCCCTTGGTAATTGCTTTATTTCTTTTTTTATAAATTGTGGATAGACTCTTTCCTCTTGTAATTGGTCAAAATCCAGCCAGAAAAAGTGGTTCTCGCGTCCCTTTTCCACAACAGTAAAGTCAGATTTTCGGATATTAGGTACATCTACAAGGAAATACAAGCACAATTCATGGAAATCTTCCTCGCTGACTTCTTCTCGAAAGAAATTTTGGGACAACCAAAGAGGTCGAACAATCTTGGCTTGTTCCCCCATTTCTTCCTTTATTTCTCGTAAAATAGCGGCTTCTGCATCCTCACCCATGTGCACACGACCTCCTGGCAAGTAGGCATAGGGAGCATTCTCTTCCCGAATCACCAGCAACCTTTCTTGTTGGTGATTCACTGCTGCTACACGAAGATTGAAACGTACAGATTCCGTTTTAAATGAAATATCCATCTCAATGCCCCAAATACTCTTCCCAGATCTGGTCAAAGTGGCCTAAGTTAAAGACAAAACTGGCTTGGTCTTCCAGATAGCGGCTGACTGTATCGAAGTCGTCTGTATGCTTGGGGAAGGTGGTATCCTCAAAAGCATGGTCTGCTAAGATGGCCAGAGGCTCATTGGACTTGGGATTACGCTGGGTCATGAGCCAGCTATAAAATGATTTGCGCATAGTGTCCTTTCTAATCTAACGCAGACCGAGCATGGCCTCTTTGGCGTGAATCATATCGGTTATCATTTGGCAATAAGGCGTCGGAATGCCTGCCCGTTTTCCTTTGAAGACCACAGCCCCATTCAGGTAATCAATCTCCGTGCGCCGCTTGTGCTGAATCAAATCTTGGTGCATAGACGGATAGTGGCTAGAAGCTTTTTTCGAAGTCTCCATGATATAAACCCAAATTGCTTGCTTGTCAATCCCTTCTGCCTCAGACTGGGCAACGGCTATAAATTCATCATAGATATGCTGGACCAGATTGAGACCTGCTTCTGTCCCAAACAACTCTCCAATGGTACAATCCAAAACTGCACAGGTTGGATTCATCACACCATTGACGCAGGCCTTGCGCCAGATGGCTTCAATAACATTGTCGTCATAAGAGGCATTCAGCCCCGCTTCGTTAAACATCTCAATAATCGGTGCAACAGCATCCCCATCTCCCACCATATTTTGGACAGAAAGGCTGCCGGTTCCTTGTAAAAAGGCCTGTCCTGGTCCTTTCAAACCAGCTAACCAAATGGTCACACCGACCATGATATTTTCCTGCGCCAGATAACGACGCATGGTGGTGGCATGTCCCAGTCCGTTCAAGAGGCTAAGAACCTTGGTATTTTCACCGATAATTCCCCGAATATCCTGCAACATTTTAGGGAGTTGGTCAGCCTTAGGCAAGAGGATAATCAGATCCGCAATCTCTGTCGCCTCAGTTGGCTTCATAATCGGCAAACGGACACAGTCCTCAACATCTCCCGTCACCTGAAGACCATTTTCAGAAATAGCTGCGATATGATCTTCCCAGTTATCCAGCAAAATCACACGATGGTTGGTTTTAGACAATTGGTAACCAAAGCGACAACCCATGGCTCCGCTTCCTGCAATATAAACGAGCATACACACCTTCATTTCTAGCAATTGATTGCATTTTTGATGAAACACTCCTATACTATAAAAATCTAGCAAAGGAATGTTTATAAATTATTGGATTGGAGTTGTTTCAAAAGAACACGTGGACCTAGCTGTCAAAGACGGATTTTCCCAAGTAGGTCATGGGAAAAAGGCGTCACTCAGCAGGATGAAAAAGGGCGATTACTTGATTTACTACAGCCCTAAGCTGTCCATGCAAACCAAAGAAGCCTATCAAGCCTTTACCGCACTGGGACAACTGACAGACGATACCGTCTACCAAGTAAACATGAACGAATCCTTTCATCCATTCCGAAAGGATATGGACTACCTACCAATCGTACGCGAATGTCCAATCGACTATGCTCGACAACATCCCGAGTGGAAACAATACGCCAGCCAACTCCACTACGGGCTTTTCCCTGTATCCCGTGAATTTTTCAACTATATTGGAAAATACATGATTGGTCGAGACGGCTAGATGAGCTCTGTCCCAAACTGGTCTTGCTTAATTTTCTTAGCCTTCATCAGCCCACCAAGGGCTTTTTTAAATTGACCTTTTGACAAGCCAAAGGTTGCCTTGATGTCTGCTGGAGAAGACTTATCGTTCAAGGTCATAAAGCCGCCATTGCTTTCCAAGTAGGTCAAAATCATCTGTGCATCATTTTCCAGCATCTCAAAAGAGCGCGGTTTGAGAGAGAGATTGAGGGTACGGTCTACGGCACGGTAGCCAATGACACGCGCATCTAGCACCTGTCCCAAACGCGGTTCTGCATAGCGTTCATTTGGATGAATGAAGCCTAGCATATTGTTGTCTGGCAGATAGACAAAGGTGCCGTTCATTTTCAGACGGAAAACGATGGCTTTAACATTTTGGTTTTGCATATTGTCATAGGCAGGTCCCGCCATCTTTTGGAATTCTTCTTGAAATGCTGGAAGCGCCCAAATACGATCTTTCTTATCTACGCTGTAACGAACATAGAGTTGGTCGCCTTTTTTAGGCCATAATTCCTTTATTTCTGGGAGAATGTCGAGAGACACAACGACTTCCTTGTCCGGCAATCCAGTATCCAAGAACACACCCAAGTCTTTACGGACATCCGTCACTGTTCCCCAACCAAAGGTTTCTTGGGTTGCCGTCACATCTTTGGTCGTCAAACGTGGTTTTTGCTTCATATCCAAGTAAGTAAAGCCTTTAACAGACTCGCCTAGCTTGTGCTGCCCTTCTTCTTTTGCCAAGGCAAAGGTGAAGCCTTCTTTTTGAATAAAATAAAATTGGTCATTTTCATCCGTCACAAGACCGACGATGAAGGTTGCTAATAAATGGTTCATATATTTTTCCTTTAATGTTAAAAAGAGAGCCAGCTCAAACTGACTCAGGCCTTTTCTTATACAGACAGGAGTTCTTTTTCTTTCTCAGCTGTCATATTGTCAATTATCTTGATGGCGTCATCCGTTGCTTTTTGGATGTCCTTTTCAAGAGTTTTCAACTCATCTTCAGTGATTTCTTTTGCTTTTTCAGCCTTTTTGGCATCATCCATAGCATCGCGACGGATATTGCGGATGGCAACTTTTGAGTTTTCTCCGACTTTTTTCACGTCTTTTGCCAAGCTCTTACGTGTTTCTTCTGTCAAAGCTGGGATAACCAAGCGAATGACTGTACCGTCAGATTGTGGTGTTAAGCCAAGGTCTGATGCGTTCAAGGCACGTTCGATTTCTTTCAAGATTGACTTATCAAATGGGGTAATCAAGAGGACACGCGCTTCAGGAACTGTAATCCCTGCTAATTGATTGAGCGGTGTTTCTGCTCCATAATACTCCACAGTGATGCGGTCAAGCAAGCTAGCATTGGCACGACCTGCACGGATTTGACCAAATTCACGAGCCAAACTTTGGTGTGATTGAGCCATACGTTCTTGTGCTTTTGTTACGATTTCTTTCGACATAAAGATTCCTTTTCTTATTTGTGTTCTGTTTTATTTGAAACGGTTGTACCGATTTGTTCACCGAAGACAACTCGTTTGATATTTCCTGGTTCGTTCATATTGAAGACAACGAGGTCGATATCGTTATCCATTGACAAGGTAGATGCTGTTGCATCCATGATTTTCAAGCCACGTTTGATGACTTCAACGTGTGTCAATTCGTCGAATTTGACAGCATTGGCATCCTTACGAGGGTCTGCATTGTAGACACCATCAACGCCATTTTTAGCCATGAGAATAGCATCTGCTTCGATTTCAGCTGCACGAAGAGCTGCTGTTGTATCTGTTGAAAAATAAGGTGAACCGATACCTGCACCAAATACGACAATACGTCCTTTTTCCAAGTGACGAAGAGCACGTCCACGAATGTAAGGCTCCGCAACATTCTGCATTGGAATAGCCGTTTGCACACGCGTATCCACTCCGTATTGTTGAAGGCTATCTGCCATCACGAGCGCATTCATCACTGTACCAAGCATACCAGTGTAGTCTGCTTGCACACGATCCATGCCAGCTGCTGCCGCAGGTTCGCCGCGCCAGAGGTTTCCGCCACCGATTACCAAAGCGATTTGGACACCTGAGCTATGGACTTCCGCAATTTCTTTTGCCATTGCTTGAACGGTTGGTAGGTCAATTCCGACACCACGTTCACCAGCCAAAGCCTCTCCTGACAATTTGATTAGAATACGTTCATATTTGGGTTTCATCATCTTACTCCTCTGTATTTATCTAGACTATTTTACCACAAAATCTCCCAAAAAAGAAAACCTTATGGTTTTCTTTTAGGAAATTTTCAATTTACGACGAAGTCTGTCCGCACGTGAACCAATCAATTTATCCAATTGACGTGTCTTCAAGGTCAGTAAAACAAAGACTGCTACTCCGACCGACCCACTGACAGCCACATGCACTGCACTCGTCAATTGACCTGTCAGCGGAAGCAGGCCATTCAAAGCCCATTCAACCAGCCAGACAACAATTCCCATCACAAGACTAATAGCGCTAATGATGCGGATGTCTATCTTCACATGATGTTCGTCAACAGGAACCACCTGCTTAATCCGCTTGTAAAAGAGATAAACAGTCACCGTTAGACCTATTGCTGAGGCCACGAGTGAGCCGTAAGCATGGAAAAGATAGAGTGCTGGTAATTGGAGAACACATTTGACCAAGAAACCGATGAAGAAATACTGGATGGCTGCCCGATTTTGGAAAATGGCTGGAATGACAACACCAAAAATCGCATACAAGCCTTGCACAAAAATCAAGAGCAGATTTGCAATAAAGAGGTAAATCTCAATGTCAGAAGCGACACCGTAGAAAATACTGTAGAGTGGACGGGCTAGAAGGACAGTTCCAGTGATAGCTGGAATCATGAAAATAAAGAGCATTTGAAGATTGTCTTCGATGAGTTGCCCCGTTCCCTTTTTATCTCCTTGAACAAATCGTTCTGTAATCAGCGGAATAGCCACACTTCCTAATGAACCTGTCACCCCTATAATCAACATGGTAATCTTGCTTGGATTGGCCGTCATATAAGAGTACAATACGAGCAAGCTCTTCTTACTTTGGTCGGTAATCAAGGCCATAAAGTTAACAAATGTCATCTGGTCAATCAATTGGAAAATCTGGAAAGCACATCCTAAGATAATCAGCGGAATGGCTTCCTTAACCGTTTCGATGATCAGGCTTTTCAGGTCAATCGTAATGGACGCAGGTTTTGGTCGAAAAATTTTCTTAATGAAGCCTTGCTTGTGCATGGTATAACCTAAGGTTCCTACGCTCGCAATCATTCCGATAAAGGCCGCAAAAGTTGACTGCACAACTGCTTCTCGGTAATCACCAGAACCTAGCTTCATAATGATGAAGGTCGCTACCAAAATCCAGATAACGCGGACAATCTGCTCGATAATCTGACTGATGGCATAGGGTTTCATATTGTGGTGTCCTTGGAAAAATCCACGCATGATACTCATGGTCGGGAAGATAAACAAGGGGGGCACCAAGCTATACATAACTGGTGTCAACTCTTCTTTTGCCCCCGACATTTGCGCTAGTAAAGGGGATGAAAGGTACATAATTCCAGCACAAATAGCACCAAAAATCAACATGAGTTTGAAGAATTCTCTCACCAAATAATAGGAAACATCTTCTCGACCCTGAATGTTATACTTGGCAATCTGCTTGGCTACTGCCGTCGGTAAGCCAACCGTTGATAAGAGTAAGAAGTTTCCATAGACTTGATAGCCCATATTGAAGAGAGCATTAGCTTCTGCCTTGTGCTCCCCCATCCAACGATACCAGATGATGATATAGACCACACCCAGCAAACGACTGATAAAACTACCTGCCGTTAACCAAGCCATTCCTCGTACCATGGTCGCTTTCCCATGAGACTGTTTCGCTTCTATATTTTCAGACATAATTTTCTCTTTCATTGGTTACTTGTCTGTTTATTATAAACTTTTCCTCCTAGCTTGTAAAACGGGAACATTTAGTTTAGAATGGTAAGGACTTCTATACCAGTAAATGTTAAGGAATAATCTATGAACAAACATGCTTATCTTGTCATCGCTTATGATAAATACGAGCAACTTGCTTTCCAAATTTCATTAGTAGATGATCCTAGAAATGATATTTTCATCCACATTGATAAACGCAGTACATTGACAGAGGCTGACAAGGAGCGGCTGGTCTCTGCTGCTAAGTACTCCAAGGTCTACTTCACGCCTCGGATTGCGGTTTACTGGGGACATTTCTCATTGGTAGAATGCGAGCTGATTCTCTATAAAGCCGTTGCAGAAAAGGGACCGTACGCCATGTATCACTTGATTTCTGGTGCTGACTTGCCTCTCCAATCTCAAGATGTTATCCACGATTTTTTCAAAGATAAAGAAGACAAGATCTTTATCACGCGCTACAATCAAGAAGAAGCCGAGGAGTTAAAACTTCATAAATTAGTCGAGCATTACCATCTCTCGCGTCGGATTAATCCACGCAATCTGTCTCCAATTGCCCGCAAGGTCTTGCGCGTTTATCAAATCGCTGAAAACAAGCTCCAGACTGCGCTCAAAGTGGACCGCCTACATGGAAAACGCGCTGAAATGGGCTTCGAAGGATTTTCTGAATGGAAATCCTTCAATCACGAGGTTCTTCTGACCGTACTTGAAAATGAAGCCTTTATCCGCAAACATTTCCGCTTCACCTTCTGCTCAGACGAATACTTCTTTGCCATGGTGCTAAAACGTGCTAACCTGCTCGACAAGATTTACCACTACGATCCTGTAGAGGAAGTACCAGACGAGTTTCAAGGCAATCTTCGTTATATCAACTGGTGGGACGGTCGTCCTTACGAGTGGACAGACAGCGAAAAGGACATTGCACAGTTGGAAAAAGGACGGGAGTTGGGACACTTATTCTCCCGTAAATTTAATCTTGAAAAGGCCCCAGGGCTCAAGGATTATATTCTTTCTATCACAAAATAAAAAGAGCCAAGGGCTCTTTTTTTATCGTGCAGGACCAGAAGATGACTGGCTATAGTAAACATATTGTGGATTTACATTTGGACCGATAAGGTCGTCAACAGTCGTAAAGCTGTAGCCACAACTTGTCAGATAGGCCAAGACATTGTCCAATGAAGCTACAGTTGTTGGGTGGATATCATGCATTAAAATGATGCTTCCTGGCTGAGTATGAGCTTTTACTTCCCCTAAAATAGCAGCTGGATTTTTGCTCTTCCAGTCCAGAGTATCCACCGTCCAGTAGATAGCTGGCAAATGTGTCACCGCTTGAACTGCTTGATTGACCGCACCATAAGGCGGACGGTAGGCTGTGGGCGCCTTGCCAATAACTGCCTTTATAGCGGCCTGTGTCTGGTCAATTTCTTGCTTGATTTGGTCCGCAGAGAGGGCTGTCAACTGTGGATGACTCCAGCTGTGGTTAGCAATTTCGTGACCTTCTGCATGCATCCGTTGCAGAATGGCTTCATTGCCCGCTACATTTTTTCCTAATACAAAGAAAGTAGCCTTTACATTATACTTTTTCAGCAAGTCCAGTACTTGCGGAGTAGTTGTCGCATTCGGACCATCATCGAAAGTCAAAGCAATCCGATTTTGGTTCTTTTTAGCCTCTTGCTCCGCTTTGTAAGCCTCGTAAGCTTTCTTATCAGCATCAACCAGATAGTCTACATTGATAACGTCATAAAAGCGCGAAACTGGCAAGCTGAGCTGGCTAATACCTGCTAATGAAGTTGGTAAAAGAAGCGTCAGTTGGCTATTTTCATATTTGAATTCAACACTAGCCAAGTCAATCTGCTTCAAAGTTGCAAGAGCGGCTTTTTTCTCTTCATCAGACTTTCCAGCCTTTGTCAATTCATCTTCCAACTGCTTGGCATAGGCATCGCCGACATGACTAGCATCTTTAAATAAATTCGTAAAGTTGAAGGGCTGATTGTCCTCTGTCAATAAGACGGCTCCTTCTTCTTCCTGCTTTTCTTGCTCAAGCTTGTTGCCCTTAATCCGATAAGAAACGGAGTGCAATCGTTCTTTTCTAACTTTTGGAACATTAGTTTGTTCTTCTTTAGTCCACAAGAGATAGAGTTGACTCACGCGCTTTTTAGCAGCTTTGCGTCCAACTCGCTTGTCAATGGAAGCATACATCTTACTCTCCAGAGTGCTGATGCGCTTGCCATCTTTTCCTTTTGGAAAATAAGCGATGACTTTGCTGCTACCGCTATTGCCTTCTTGCAGGTCATAGGCAGTAGTTGGCGCCAGCTGTTCCTTTTTTTGCTCAATCGTATGAGCCAATGTACGCTCAATATAAGATTTATAAGCAGAGACAGAGCCCAACCCTACAGCAATAACTAGCACGATATTTATAAGCAACAACCACCACCATTTTTTCATCATTTCACCCGTTTCTAATCTTTCCTTCCATAGTAATTGAATCCCTTACCCCTGTCAACTAGGGGAACATAACAATTTTGTAAGAAACGGCAAGGGGATTCTCTTGCCGTTTGTCTATTAATCTGCGCGAATAACTTCTACACGATAACCATCTGGGTCTGTTACAAAATAGTAGTGACCTGGGTTACCTGGCAAGCCAGAAAGGTCGGTCGTCTTGTAGCCCAAAGCCTTGTGCTTTTCATTATCTCCTTCTAAATCATCTGAAGAAAGGGCCAAGTGTGAGAATCCATCTCCTACTACATAGGGACCGTGGTCGTAGTTGTAGGTCAATTCAATCTCAAATTCATCGCCCGGCAAAGCCATGTAAACCAAACTAAACTTGTGCTCAGGATATTCCTTGCGGCGTGTTTCGACAAAGCCAAAACAGTCCGCATAAAACTTCATTGATGCCTCTAAATTTTCTACACGCAAACAAGCGTGAAGCATTTTAATACTTGCCATTTGTATCTCCTTTACTGCGTTTGTTGTCCCTATTATACCATAAATTCCGCCGACATCAGGCACCAAAGGGGCAATCTAACTGTAAAAACTGTATGATACGAGAGCTCTCTAAGCCAATTGATTGACAAGCATTTAAACAGTTTGATAACATATTAAAAAATTTTATTGATAAAAGGAAAACAGACAATGCAAAAAATCAGTCTTAACGCTGCTCATTTAAAATACATTGCCTACGTATCGATGTTCCTCGACCACTTTAACAAGGGCTTTCTCTTGCTACTGCTCAATCGCTCCTATCATCCCCTACTTGCCTTTATCAGCGATGTGTGTACTTTTCTAGGAACTATCGCCTTTCCCATTTTTTGTTTTTTTGATAGTAGAGAGTTTCTTCCATACGCGCAATCGGCTGAAGATGCTGGGCTTTTTGATCCTATCCGCACTAATTTCCAAGTTGCCTTTTGACCTTGCCACTTATGGACAAGTGGAGTGGGCACATCAAAATATTTTCACAACATTTGTCCTGTTCTTTGTCATCCTCATGGGCATTGATTGGGCCATTGATAAATTTCGCTACCGGTCTATCCCGATTGTCCTTCTGCTTTCTGTGAGCGGTATCGCCTTGTCAGAGGTCTTCTCTGTAAACTTCGGCTTTTATGGTATCGGGTTAGGGTTGATTTTCTACTTTGGTCACAAAGGAAAATTCCCAGCTCTTCTCCGTCAAACATTGGGCTACCTGATCTTTTTGAAAGAGTTGTCTTCTATTTTCGCCTTTCTCGCCCTCCTCTTTTACAATGGTCAACGCGGAAAACAGTCCAAATGGTTTAACTACAGCTTTTAACCAGCTCACTTTTTGCTTATCTGGCTTCTCTCATTACTGATTAGCTAATGGATAATTGACACAAAAGCGCAGCCTCCTAATTGGAGACTGCATTTTTTGTAAAGAAATAGTTTAACAGAAGCTATCAATCTAGCTTAATACATACCTGACCAGTCACTAGGATTAAAACGATAACCTGTATTGGCCTTGATATGTGGTTCAATTTGTGCTTTTAGCGCTTGGAATTGCCCTAACAATTCATCCACATTCGCTGAACCATTTGCTAACTGAGCTTGGAAAGCTACAAATTGATTCAACAAATCTTGTTTCAGACTAGCAGGTTTTGTTTCTATCTTATCTTTGTTTTGGTTGATAAAGTCAACAATTTCCTGAATCTGTTTTTTCACTTCGGCTTGATGAGCAAGCGCAGCACTGTCTTCATTTACTGAAGGGGCTGATTGGCTTGCCTCTGCTGGAACAACTGGTGCCTCTGCAATTGCTTTTTCTTGCTCTAATTGTGCTTGCAATTCTTTTGCTTTTGCATAAAGAGCTGTCTTATCTGTATCTGATGCTTGCAATTGTGCCTTAAAATCATCCAAAGTTGCTTGGAAAGCTGCCTTACGTTCAGCATCTCCTACCACTGAGAGCAAGTCTTGTGACTTCGCCAATGAATCTGCAATGCGAGCTGATAACTGACTTTGTTTTTCTTCGTATTGGCGGAAGCAATCTTTTACTTGTTGCTTGAGGTTTTCAAGTTCTTGTACACTACTTGCCCCGTTCCAAAGAACTACTTGGACGGCTTTACGCACTTCAGCTGTCAATCGTTTATCGAATTGGTTAGCCGTTAAGTATTGTTTCAAGTTCGCAAGCTGTCTGCCATTTGGTTTTGTTGTTTCAGCATTTTCTGCTGGTTTGCTGTCTGCAGAAGCTGAGGCCACTTTGAGATTGTATGTTGCCATAAATTGGTTCAACTGTTCTTCCAAAGCTGCCGGCTTCCCTTGACGGTAAGCAATGGTTGTAGAGAGGGAGTGCAACTTGCGTTTTGCATCGCTAAATTGTGGATGTTCTTTGGTCAGAACCGCTGAAACAGCCTTAGATAGAGCATCTACTTCTGGCCAGGTTGCAGGCTTGTCTGATGGAGTAGTTGCTGTACCTGGTTTTGGTGCTTCGGCATCAATCGGCAAGTGGTAATCAGCCGCAAACTGCAAGAGTTTGGCTTTCAAGGCCGCCTTATCTCCTTGGCGGAATGAAATCGTCACATTCAAATCACGCAGTTTAAAGTTTGCTTGCGTAAATTCAGGATGATCTTTTGTCAACGCTGCCGAAATCTTATTAGACAAGAAGTCCAATTCTTTCCAGGTTACTTCCTTGTCTGAAGGTGTTGCGATTGGTTGTTCTGACGGAGTTGGTGCAGTACTTGCTTGGATGTATTTATTCTCAAAGTCTGAGAGAATCTTCAAGTAACCAGCTGTTGAGTTTGTCGCCCAAACCAAATCTTGTTGGAAGCTATTCAAGGCTGATTTGATCCGACGGACTTGTTTTGGCTTGTCTTTATACACTTCTTCTGCCAATTGAATCAAAGAAGTGACCTTATCATTTACTACTTTTCGGTCCAAGGTTCCAGGGATATAAGCACCGCTTGGAATTGGTACCTTGTTCTTAATGTAATCACGCCAGCCTGGGCTCTTGATATTGTAAGTATGAGTGTGATCCACGTGGGAAATCGTCATCGTACCATCCGCAATGATGATGCTAGATGAATCAACATGCATGCTCTTCGCAAGGGTATTCAACTCAGCTTCAAAGTCCGCTTCTGGGTCATCACTCATTTTAGGAATGACCACATCTGCAATCTTAATGCTATGTGAATGATTTTCATGTGGCCAAATCAAGCTATCACCTTGTACTTGAACTGTTGCCGGATCAACGCCATACAGTTGAGAGATATAGTCGATTTTAGCTTTCAATTCCTTGTCTAAAACTGGTTTTGTCTCTGTCGGTTCTTCTTTTGACTGACTTGGTGCTGGAGTTGGTGTGGATGGTTGACTCGGCTGAACTGGTGTAGCAGGCTCTGCTGGCTTAACCATTGGTTCATGACCATGATTCAAATCCGCTGCGACACTTTCTGCTGTCGGAAATTGTCCCACAACTACTTTTGAAATCAACATCGCATGGCGATGATTGCCGTGTGGATAAGTGAAATAGTCTCCCGCAATTTGAATTACTGAAAGAGGCAAATTGTACATCTTCGCCATATAGGCACGTTTCGCAGCCAGGCTCTCGTCAGCATTAGGAACGGCTGGTGCAGATGGTACCGCCTGCACCTTGTCCACAGGCGTAACCGTTGCGCTGCTTCCTTGCGAATGTCTTGCAGGTGCAACCGCTGTAAGAGCAGGTTTATGTTGAGTCCAAAACTGCTTCGTAGCCACTCTTTCGCTCTCAGACAAATCTGACTTCGGCACGTAATGCATATGGTCACCGTGACGAACGATATAAGCATCTCCCAAATCATCCATCACATCGCTCGGATGAAAGACATAGCCATCATCCGTCTTGTAGCTACCGCCATTTTTTACTCGTTCTGTATTTGTTTGATTTGCGCCCGCTTGGTGACCATAATTTCCTTTGCGTTGTTGCGCAATCTGCTCCTTACTTCTTACTTGGTCATGTGGTTTGTTAGGCTCCAAGTAGACATAGTACTTGCCATCAACCTTGATCACGTAACCATTTTTAATGGAACTAACAACATGGCTTTGGTCCAAAACATAGTTCGGATCTTTCATGAGCAGTTCTTCGCTGATAATGGCATCATAAGGAACTTTCCCAGAGTAATAGTGGAAATGATCCCCGTGAGAAGTTACATAGCCTTCATCGGTTATTTTGACAACGATTTGTTCTGCAGCAATTCCCTCTTCTTTTGCATCTTTTTTCGATGCATCCGATGCCATTGTTTCACTCTTGTCCGCATCTTTTGATGAATTCTTCACATATTGAACAGATGGTTTGGTACTGCTTTTGCCATTACTCACCCCCAATTGATAGGCTAGCGCTGAACCAGAGGCAAGTGCCGCCAGTATCAAACCGCTATACAATAATTGTTTTTTCTTCATAAACTCTCCTGACTAAAAATTAACTGGTTAATAAAAATCGGATTATATTTTACCAGTTAAGCATCTAAGTGTCAACACTTTTCTAAAAAATCTTTACCGATTAGATAACAACTGAATTTTCAAAAAGAAAAAGCCGTAGACCACCGTCTATAGCTTTGAGATGGAGAAGGGGAATGGCACCGAATTTTTAAAATCACAACGCCCTATCCAACAAATCACCCAATGCTTCTACGATTTTTTCAGACTCTGACCACTGCAGATAATGAGTAGAACCACCTAGCATGACTTGGCTCAATGGATGATGATTTTTATATTCTGAACGGTTGTATTCATCCTGTCGAAAAGCCTGTGCAAAGATGACAACTGGCTGTTTCTCTGAAATTTGACTTTCAAAATCTCTAGGAGAAATTTGTGGTAACTCTTGAATTCCTGATAACCTCGCTACTTCGTTTCGACAAGCACTATCACTCGCATGTTGCCACAAAAGTTGATAATCGTGTTCATTAAAATAAGACTGACTCATCTCCTTCAAATAGTTGAACGTGCTACCGTATTTTTCTGAAATTTCTTGTTCAAGAGCTACAAACTCAGGATAGAGATGCTCCGCTAAGCCTCCAAAGAGGATTGCACTCGTTGTTGGTTCTAGTAAAACAGCGCCTTTGTAGGGATTACCAGCTTTGTTGGCTAAATTCAGTACAATCACTCCTGAAATACTATGCGCACACATGATAAAATCTTCTATTTGAAATTGCTGAAGAAGTGAACGGACAGCCTCAATGTAGTCTCCTACACCAAATTCTGACTGATCTTGCACCGGGCTTTTCCCAGAACAAGGATAATCCACTGTCAAATAACCCCAATCTTCTGGCATCTTTTTCAAAACTTGTTGAAAATTATCGCTGGTAGAAAAATCTCCAACACCACTTAAAAATACGATACAGTTTTTCCCCTTACGAAATTCTGTATAGATCTGACCGATCTTTGTGGCCACCAATTGCTGAGAAAGCATAGGCACACCTCTTCTGATTTTTATTGCATCGCCGACATAGTATTTGTTAGCCTGGCATCACGATAATCGTAAAATAGTGGCCGTCTAAATCTTCAAAAGCGCCACCAAAGATTCCTCCTCGGTCCCCTGCTGGAGCACTGATACGCCCACCAGCTGCAGCTACTTTGGCAAGAAAATCCTCTACTTCCTCCGAGCTCTCTGCATCCATACTGACCAAGACTTCATCCTTCGACACTGAAAATGGTGCTATTTGGGCAAAAACGTTTTCGTCGAAATAGACAATCTGCCCATTTTTCCCTAGACGAATATCCACGATTGAACCACTTTCTCCCTGAGGATAAGGCACTTCAAAACCAAGTTCTTTAAAAAACTTCCCCGTATCTACAACTGATTTGGTTGCAAAATTTAACCACATTGACTGAATCATCTGTTCTCCTAACTACGAGTTAATATGATTCATTGTAGCATTTTTCGCATAAATGCATAAAAAAGAGAGCTAATTTGCTCTCTTCTGATTATTTACCAAGGTAGTATTCTGAAACGATGTTCAATTTTTCATCCAATTCAAATACAAGTGGTGGGAAGTTAGGAATTTCAACATCCATGATTTCGTCGTCTGACAATTGTTTGATGTGTTTTACAAGGGCACGGATTGAGTTACCGTGTGCACCAACGAAAACATTTTTACCATCTTTAAGTGCTGGAGCGATTTTGTCTTCCCAGAATGGAAGAGCGCGTTCCAAAGTCACTTTCAAGTTTTCAGCATCTGGAATAACTGAATCATCAAGGTGAGCGTAACGACGGTCTGTGTGTGCTGAGTGCTCATCATCACGTGCCATATTTGGTGGCAATGTGTCGTATGAACGACGCCAGATGTGAACTTGCTCATCACCGAATTGCTCAGCTGCTTCTGCTTTGTTTTTACCTGTCAAACCACCGTAGTGACGTTCGTTCAAGCGCCATGATTTTTCAACTGGTACCCAAAGTTGGTCAGCTGCTTCAAGAGCAAGGTTAGTCGTTTTGATAGCACGTTTCAAGACTGAAGTGTAAGCAAGGTCAAACTCGATACCAGCTTCTTTGATCAATTTACCAGCGTCGATTGCTTGTTGTGTACCTTTTTCTGACAAATCAACGTCAGCCCAACCTGTGAAAAGGTTAGCTTTGTTCCATTCTGACTCACCGTGGCGAGCAAAAACCAATTTTACCATTCTATTGGATTCTCCTTTTTATTTTGAGGTTATCCTCTTTTACTTTTCTATTTTACACAAAATTAGCAAAAATAGCTAGACTTATAGCAAGATGGTTGCGTTTTCATATTTTTTCCTTGCCAAAATCAGCCTCAAGACGGATAATCTTTCCAAACTTTTTTAGCCAAACATGGTATAATGGAAAAGCTGATTAAGACACATGATGTGTCCAAAGACAGGAGATACCATGAATAAAGTCGCTATTGTCTCTGCTTACCGCTCTGCTATCGGCAAATTTGGTGGCAGTCTCACAGATGTGAACATTGCAAAACTCGGTGCAGATGTGACCCGTTTTGCGCTCAATCAGAAACAAATTCCAACCACTGCTGTTGACGAGGTTATCTTCGGAAATGTCTTGGCTGCTGGTCACGGACAAAATATTGCCCGACAAATTGCCATTACAGCAGACATTCCAGAAGAGGTTCCTTCCTATACTGTCAATAAAGTTTGTGGCTCTGGACTACAAGCAGTTGTCTTGGCCGCCCAATCTATCTTGCTCGGTGACGCAGATGTCGTCGTCGCAGGTGGGATTGAAATCATGAGCCAAGCTCCCTATCTCAACAAACAAGCACGATTTGGTAGCAAACTTGGTCATCTATCATTAGAAGACAGCCTGCTTCTGGACGGCTTGACAGATGCCTTTTCAGGTCAACATATGGGCATCACAGCTGAAAATGTTGCTAGCCTGCACGGCATTTCACGCCAGGAACAAGATGCCTTTGCCCTAGCCAGTCAAGAAAAGGCTGCGCAGGCCATTGCAGCTGGACGATTTACAAATGAAATTGCCCCCCTAACTGTCAAACTAGGCCGCAAGGAAGTACTGTTTGACACAGATGAATACCCACGCGCGACCTCTCTCGAGCAGCTAAGCCAACTCCGACCCGCCTTCAAGAAAGACGGTACGGTCACAGCAGGAAACGCCTCTGGTATCAACGATGGCTGTGCAGTGCTGGTCCTCATGTCTCAGGAAAAGGCTCAAGAACTAGCTATCGAGCCTTTGGCTTATATCGAAAGCTATGCTACGGCAGGTGTATCCCCAGACCTCATGGGATTGGGTCCTATTCCTGCAAGTCAAAAAGCACTGGACAAGGCTGGACTTTCTGTCTCAGACATTGATCTTTTCGAGCTCAATGAAGCATTTGCTGCTCAGGCTATTCCCGTGGCAGACCAACTCGATATTGCACCAGAAAAAGTCAATGTAAATGGCGGTGCGATTGCGCTCGGTCATCCAATCGGTGCCAGTGGTGCGCGGATTTTGGTTAGTCTCATTCACGAATTAGAAAAACGCCAAGAAAAAATGGGGCTCTGCTCCCTCTGTATCGGTGGTGGGCAAGGAATTTCCCTCATTATTTCAAATGCAAAAGGATAAAACATGAACATTGGTATTGATAAAATTGGTTTTGTTGCTCCTAGCTACGTCTTAGACTTAGCAGACTTGGCAGCTGCCCGCAATATTGACCCAAATAAATTCAAAATTGGACTCTTGCAAAGCCAGATGGCTGTTGCTCCAGTCAGTCAAGACATTGTCACCCTTGGTGCTCAAGCAGCGCAAGCTATTTTGACCGACCAAGACAAACAAGCTATCGATATGGTCATCGTAGGTACTGAGTCCAGCGTCGACCAAAGTAAGGCTGCAGCGGTTTCCATCCACGGTCTATTGGGAATTCAACCCTTTGTCCGTTCGATTGAAATCAAAGAAGCCTGCTACGGAGCGACTGCTGGTCTGAGTTTGGCTAAGAGTCATGTTGCACAATTTCCAACTTCAAAAGTCTTGGTGATTGCTAGCGACATCGCCAAATACGGGATTGCCTCTGGTGGCGAGTCCACGCAAGGTGCTGGCGCCATTGCCATGCTAGTCTCTGCTGACCCTCGCATCATGGTCCTCAACAATGACAATATCTGCCAAACACGCGACATTATGGACTTCTGGCGTCCAAACTACGACAAATACCCTCGTGTGGACGGTAAATATTCAACAGAGCAATACACTGACTGCTTGACAACCACTTTTGCACGTTACCAAGAAAAAACAGGCAAGAGCCTCGCTGATTTTGCAGCCATGTGCCTCCACATCCCGTTCTCAAAACAAGGTCTTAAAGGCCTCCAAGCTATCGCTCAAGGTTCAGATTTGGAGCGTCTCACAGAACGCTTCCACGAAGCAATCGTCTACAACCAAATCGTCGGAAACATCTACACAGGCTCTATCTTCTTATCCTTGCTCTCTCTCCTAGAAAATAGTCAAGCTATCCAAGCAGACGACCAAGTACTCTTTTATAGCTATGGTTCGGGAGCGGTTTGTGAAATTTTCAGCGGCCGCTTGGTTGAAGGCTTCCGCGATCAGTTAGATAGTCAACGTCTAGAAAAATTAGAAGCACGGACGCGTCTGACCGTTGATCAATACGAGTCTATCTTCTTCGAAGAACTCCAAGTGGATGACCAAGGAAATGCTGCTGAACTTACGGATACTGCACCATTTGCACTTCACAAAATCGAAGACCACAAACGCATTTATCGCAAAGGATAAATCACTGCCTCCAGCTGCGATGCTGGAGTTTTTTAGTTTGAAAGGAACTCTATGTCAGACTTTTCAGGATTTTACAAAAAAACACGCGCTGAGCGGATTGCCATTTTAGCAGAAAAAAAAGGCTTGTCAGCCCAGCAAAAACAAACATTAGATGAAGACCTCAATCTACCAGAAAACATTGCAGGGAAGATGGCCGAAAATCATCTAGGGACATTTGCTCTCCCCTTTTCTGTTGTGCCTGAATTTGTCCTAAACGGTCAAGAATACAGCCTGCCTATGGTGACCGAGGAACCCTCCGTTGTCGCTGCTTGTTCTTTCGGAGCCAAAATCATCGCAAAATCTGGCGGCTTTCAGACACAAGTCCACCAACGCCTCATGATTGGTCAGGTGGCACTGTACGCGATTGAAGATATGGAAAAAGCTAGCGCTCTTTTGAAGGAGCAAGAACAAACCATTCTCGCCTTGGCTAATCAAGCTCATCCTTCTATCGTCAAACGCGGGGGCGGGGCTAGAGCCATTTCCCTAGCGATAAAAGAAGACTTTCTTATCCTTTACCTACACGTGGATGTCCAAGAAGCCATGGGTGCCAATATTCTCAACACCATGCTGGAGGGAATCAAGGTGTATCTGGAAGAAGTAACCGCTGGAAAAAGTCTCATGGCTATCCTTTCTAATTACGCTACGGATTCTCTTGTAACAGCTAGTTGCCGTATCAAGATTAGTAGCCTCCACACGAACCCTGAAACCGCCAAAGGTACAGCTGAAAAACTATCTCTTGCAAGTCAACTGGCCCAAGTGGACACCTACCGTGCTGCAACGCACAACAAAGGAATTTTCAATGGAATAGATGCACTAGTACTTGCTACTGGCAATGATTGGCGGGCTGTAGAAGCTGGTGCACATGCCTACGCCAGCCATGATGGTCAGTATCGTGGTCTTTCCACTTGGACTATTGAAGAAGATGAATTGGTCGGAAGTCTGACACTTCCCATGCCCATTGCAACTGTAGGTGGTTCAATTGGCCTCAATCCTAAAGTCCAAATTGCTTTCGAACTCTTGGGTCACCCTGATGCCCGTCAGCTGGCTTCCCTTATTGTTGCAACTGGACTATGCCAAAATTTTGCAGCTCTCCGAGCCCTAGTGACATCTGGAATCCAGCAAGGACATATGAAACTCCATGCGAAATCTCTGGCTCTTCTAGCAGGTGCCAACGAGGAGGAAATTGAGTTCCTAGCCCAATTACTGAGTCAAGAAAAACACATGAACCTAGAAACAGCACAAAATCTTCTCAAACAATTACGAACAAGATAATAGACTAAAAGAGAGTGGGACTCAATCGTGATTTCGTAGAAATTGATGTTGTTGACACTTGCCTTGCAAGTGTCATTTCCAGATTAAAAATATCTCCCGGACCTTTTTAACCCACCACCGCACAATTGACTGTTAAAATTACAAAAAAATAAGAACCTCGGAACTTCGTCCAAGGTTTTTTAATCTTCTAAAATCATTTCCATACGTGTTTTCTGAGGTGTCATCCCCAAACGCTCATAGAAACGAGTCGCACCAGCATTGTCATTCCAGACATCCAAGGTCAGATTATGACAGCCAATTTCTTTTGCATAGGCACGGGCGAAATCCATCAACTGCTGCCCAATTGCTTGACCACGCGCCGCCTGATCCACACACAAATCATCGATAAACAGTGTTTTAACATGCTCTAAAACGTGCCCATCCGCCTGGCCAATTTCACAAAAAAGATGCCCTAAAATTTCACCATTTTTCTCATAGACAAATACTGGCTTGTCCTCATTTTTCAGCAACTCTTCCAGCTGACTAGTCGTAAACTTCTGCCCTTCAGCCTTAAAAATATCTGGTCGCGCTACATGATGGACCTGTAAAATTTGTTGCAACAACCGGTTCAAGACTGGAATATCCGCCTGTTCTGCTCTTCGAATCATGACCATCCTCCTTAATAGTGTTTCTATCCTATCATAAAATACCCACTTTGTAAAATCAGCCCTGAGACGGATGCCATTCTACTGCAAACATTCTATACTAATCTCGTATCCTAAATATTTCCTCTCCAGTCGTGAGACTCGAGGAAAATCTCCTTAGAAATCCAGCCAATCGGTTGGATTTTTGCGTTGCAGTCTATCTTAAATATAGTCTCATTTCTGTATGACTTACCTGTTCTATGTGATATAATTAAAAATAAATGTTTGGAGAAATGTGTGCTTGCGTTAATTCTATCTATAATATCTATATCCTTATCGGTTATTCTTTTTATAATAAACCACTATCGACAACTATATCGTCTCGGTATTGCAACTGGAAAAGTTTATTTCAGCGAGAAAACTCACTCAAATGGGCAAAACAGGCAAGTAATGTTTGTAGAAATAATTATTATTAACGATTCTCAAACCCCATCGATAATTACAGGTTTGACAATTACGGAGAAAGAATCGCAAGAATATAGTAGTGACCAAGGTGAGCTTCTCGATGATGTAATCCAAATTGAAATGAAGGTGGGAGGCAAATATACGAAATTCGACAGATATACCTCAACTCTACCAATTATAGTTCCATCATATTCTGTATTTAAAGGAACATTCGCCTTTTATAAACCATATACATATATGCAAGACCGCTTTTTAGAATTAGAGACTCCAAAACGATTCCTCACAATACCATTCAATCCTACACCTGACTCTTATGGTATTGTGGAAATGCGTCACAATAGACATAGAGATCTTAAATATTATTGGCGACAAAACGTGATAAGAACTTTTCAAAATAGAATACTTGCTCTTTTTTATAGAAGAACATGGCAAATCATTTTCTTTAAAGTAAAAAGTAAGATTTCAAAGATATTCTCTCACTTCAAATAAAATCATAATAAGTATTACTGACAATTTCAAAACTATACCAGTAAACACTCAAAAACATAGAAAAAAGCCTATTGCACAACGCTAAAACGTTGATACAATAGGCTTTTTAACGTGTCATTATTTAACAGCGTCTTTCAATGCTTTACCAGCTTTGAATGCTGGAACTTTTGAAGCTGCAATAGTGATTTCTTCTTTAGTTTGTGGGTTGCGACCTTTACGTTCTGCACGTTCGCGAACTTCAAAGTTACCGAAACCGATCAATTGTACTTTTTCACCAGCTGAAAGGTAGTCAGTTACTGCTGCAAATACTGCATCAACTGCTGCTGCTGAATCTTTTTTAGTCAATGAAGTTGCTTCTGCAACTTTTGCGATCAAGTCTTGTTTATTAGCCATTTTGCTAAGTCCTCCAATAATTTTCTGAGTTTTTACTCACCCTATTATCTTACCTAAAAAAACGCTTATCGTCAAGTTTTTAGCCGGTTTTTCAAACCTTTTTTCACTATTTCTTACGATACAAATCAAATAAAATTTGGTCATTATAAAGGTCAATTGTATTGGCTTTTACATAAATTCCTAAGCTATTTTTGATGTCTGCTGGATTCACTTTCACAGTCGCTGTAGCCGGGTCGATACCAATAAATGCTGGCAATTTATAATTTTTTTGTAGATAGGTCAGGACCTCATCTTTTGGAAACGATAAACTGCCCGCTGAAATTTCAGTCACGGTTAGTAGCACACTTCCATCATTAAGCTTACTTGGTTGAAAATAAATGTAAAGAGGAATTTCTGTTCCAAAGAGCTCGTATTGTCCTTCAAATAGGACCAACTGATTGGTCGCATAAACTTTATAGGTGAAATCCTTGGTTTGATAGTCTTTCAGATAGGCTGCAATGGTGTCATTCAACTGGTCTCGCGTCGTGGTAAAGGTCCCGATTTTAGGGTCCTTATTGCTCGTTGTCACAATCTGACTCGTATTTTCACGACGAGTAGTCATCCGAAAAGCAAGTACCATTGCCCCAGCCAACAGAGCCGATAAGAGAAGTAAAAATGCCCACTTCCAGCCGTTAATGTTTCCACTTGTCTTTTGTCTCACGAATTTTCTCCATTACTGCTTCTTTCATGATTTCATATCCTGTATTGTTTGGATGAAAATGATCCCCCTCGTACAGAAGGTTGTTGGTTTTTGTCGAGCTGGTCGAACCAGCAGAAGTTGTCTGGTCATCATTGGCAAAACTCGACTGACCATTCAAGCCTTGGTAAAGTAGATTATTGATGGGAATGAAATAAACATTCTCATAGGCCTTCACTGTTTCTTCTGTCGTCGTATTCCAATTATCCACAATGGTCTGCATCTCTGTCATCCCAGGGAAGTTGAGATAGTAGGGATTGTAGATGCCTAAAACATAGATTGGGAGGTCTGGATTCTGCTTCCTGGCAGTTTCAATAATGTTTTCCAGGCGCTTGCTGTACGTTCGAGCTGGTTTTTTAAAGGTTGAAACGGTCAAATTTTGAAGATTGTCCAAGATGACCTGCCGAAGATCATTGCCCCCTACTGTCAGTGTCAGCAAATCTGCCTTTTTCAAACTAGCTACCAACTCCGAATTTTCCTGCATTCGGGCCAATATTTGCTTGCTAGTATTGCCTGAAATGCCATAATTTTCAGCCTCTACAGCATAGCCGTATTCATTGATGAGGGACTGGGATAAGAGTGGAACGAAGCCGCCCTGATTGGTCGAATCTCCTACTCCTTGAGTCAGCGAATCCCCTAAAGCCACATAGTGTAGCGGTGTCGCCTGCGTCTTTTGATAGTCTTTATTGGTCAACAAAGATGGAGCCGCTGGAATCAATAGATGAAAGAGAAAAAGAAAACCTAAAAGACCGGTAAAAAAGAAGACCAGTCCTTGCAATATTTTTCGATTATTCATAGCGCACAAGAATTGCCCATGCATCTTCGCCCGTGTGAGTTTGGATGATGGAACTTGTCTCTAGGACAGGAATATTTCCTGGAACATAGCTCTGTAAACGAGCTTTCATTTCTTCAGCAAATTCAGACGTCCCCGCATAGGAAATTCCTAATTCGGCAATTTTTTTATCACCTAGCCCAGCAATGAATTCATCTAACCATTTCTTGAAAGTCTTAGCACCACGACCTTTGACAATCGGATTCAGAGCGTGGTCTTTCATTTCCATGATGACACGGATATTTAAAAGAGAGCTAAGGAGACCAGTAACACGGCCAATGCGACCACCTTTTACGAGATTTTCTAAAGTAGATACACCGATGTAAAGACGAGTCTTGTCGTGGACTTCTTGGATAGCAGCAAGAATCTCTTCCTTGCTTGCGCCAGCTTTTGCCATACGAGCAGCAGTCGTTACTTGGAACTTAGTAGCTTGGTCTGTAAAGCCCGAGTCGATAACAGTCACATCTGCACCAGACAAGGTTGCCCCTTGACGAGCAGCTTCCACCGTACCTGATAAGGCATGTGATAGGGTAATGACGATAATCTGACTGCCGTCGCTAGCCAAATGTTCAAATACTTCTGCAAACAAACCAACCGGTGGTTGACTGGTTTTAGGAAGATTTTTGCTTCCTTTCATCAAATTCAGGAACTGACCTTCTGCCAAGTCGGCATCCGAGTAGACCACGCCATCTACCATCACTGAAAGAGGGACAACTGTAATACCTAGCTCTTTTACCAACTCTGGTTCCATTGTGTTGCTGGAATCCGTTACAATTTTAATACTTGCCATTTCTCTTCTACTTCACATTCTTTGAATTTCTTGACTACCATTATACCAAAATTTTAGAAAAATAGGTACTGACACATGCACTTTATGAAAGCCCATCCAGGCCATCCCACTCTCTATAAAATTGCTGTAAATAATTTTCCATGAAAGCGTGACGTTCGGCTGCAATGCGTTTTCCCGTCTCTGTGTTCATATAATTTTTAAGGAGAAGTAACTTCTCGTAAAAATGCAGAATGGCTGTGTCCTTGCCAGAGCGGTACTCTTCCAAAGTCATGGATTGACGCGGGGAAAGAGTTGGGTCGTGAATCAATCTACCTTTATTCCCCGAATAAGCCATGGTCCGGGCAATTCCAATCGCACCCAGGGCATCTAACCGGTCCGCATCCTGCACCACCTGGCCTTCCAGAGACAAGGTCGCATCGAGTTGCGTGCCGCCTTTAAAAGACAGTTTTTGAATACTGTCCAAAATCCCTACAATCATTTTCCGAAAGTTCTTGCAACTCCAACCATTCTCTGACTGTCTGAAGACCCGCTTCCTCTGTACAAGCAATCTTTTGGTCTGCTACATCATGAAAGAGGGCTGTCAGCTGACAAATAAAGGTATCTGCGCCTTCTTCCACAGCCAATCGTTGAGCCATATTGCGCACCCGAACAATGTGCCACCAGTCATGACCGCTGGCTTCACCAGCTAGTTGTTCCTCTACAAAGGCTTCCGTTTTCCGTAAAATTTCTTCCTGACTCTTCATCTTCCCTCTCCAAGTAATCTAGACTACTTTTTCAGTAATTCCCTTGCTTGCACGCGTGCAGCATCGCTTACATCGCTACCGGCCAACATTTTGGCGATTTCTTCGACGCGCTCTTCCGTTGAGAGCAAGCGAACCCGCGATACTGTAGAAGCTTCATCTGACACTTTTTCGATGAAAAATTGGTAATCGGCAATGGCGATGACTTGTGGAAGGTGAGAGATGGCAAGTACCTGACCGTGCTGACCAATCTTGTAAATCTTTTGGGCAATGGCTTGAGCAACTCGACCTGAAACACCTGTATCCACCTCATCAAAGACGATAGACGTCTTGTCTTCGCGACGAGCAAATGCTGACTTGATGGCCAACATGAGACGAGACAATTCCCCGCCAGAAGCCACCTTAACAAGCGGTTTAAAATCCTCACCTGGATTGGCTGAAATGTAAAACTCGACCACTTCATTTCCTTCACGGTTAAATTTCCCTTTGTTAAATTGCACCTTGAACTGGGCTTTTTCCATGTAGAGGTCTTGCAATTCCTGACGAATCTCTGCTTCTAATTGCTGGGCCAAATCGTGTCGTGCCTGACTCAACTGTGCAGATAAATCCACCAAGTGCTTCTCCATCTGCTTGAGTTGACTTTCCAAGTCTCCGTCCGACAAGTCATTCCCCGTCAACAAGTTGTACTCATCTGTAATCTTCGTCAGGTAGCCTAGGACATCGTCAACCGTTCCGCCATATTTCTGCGTAATGGTGTTGAGCATGTCCAAGCGACTTTCCAGCTGAAGCAGGCGATTCCCATCAAAATCTAGATTGTCTAACACATCTCCCAAGCTCTTGGTAACTTCTTCTACCACGTAGTAGGCTTCCGTTAAGCTAGTGGACATTTCCTTATATTCTACGTCGAATTCTTCTAGACTTTGCAGATCATTCATGGCAGAACGTAGATTGGATAGGCTTGAAAAATCTTCATTGTCCAGCATGCTAAAGGCGTTGGTCAAGGTATCGGCAATCTGCTTATGGTTCAGCAATTTTTCCCGTTCTTGCTCCAATTTGACATCTTCGCCCGGCTGTAGGCTGGCGGCTTCGATTTCAGCCATCTGATATTCCAGCATTTCAATACGCGCCTTGTGCTCTTGCTCATTTTTCTGCTTTTCAAGCACTTGCTTGCGCAAACGACGATAATTGTCGAATGTCGCCTGATAATCGGCTTTCAAAGACCAAAATTCTGCTTCACCAAAGCTATCTAAGAGCTGAATATGGTGCTGAGCCTTCATGAGTTCTTCCTGGTCATGTTGCCCGTGAATATCCACCAAATACTGACCAACTTCACGAAGAACAGAAAGATTGACCAGCTGACCGTTGATCCGACTGACTGAACGACCATTTGCCAAAACCTCGCGGCGAATAATCAGGTCATCTCCTACTTCGATACCTTGGTCTGCTAAAAAAGCCGTTAAGGGGCCTGCCTCAACAGTAAATAGCCCCTCCATCTCCGCTTTGGGTTTGCCATGGCGAATCACATCTGTCGTCGCGCGTGCACCCAAGAGCAGATTCATGGCATCAATAATGATGGACTTCCCTGCACCAGTTTCCCCAGTCAAAACAGTCATTCCTTTATCAAATGCCAGATTGACCTCTTCGATAATGGCGAAATTTTTAATCGAAATTTCTAACAGCATAGCCTACCAAACCTTCATTGTCTGTTCCATTTGTGGAATGACAGCCTCATCCTTAACAATCAGGAGAATCGAGTCGTCATCCGCAATAATACTGAAAATTTCATCTGCAAAAAACTCCAAAATCTGACGCTTCAAAACGGTCGCACTTCCTGGTACCAAGCGTAGATTGACCATGTTATTCATAGTCGATAACTGGCGAATATTGCTGATTTGTAATTTGGCTGCATTTGTCTTTGAAAATCCATAAATATAGCCGCTTTCAGAAGGGACTTTGATAATGCCCAATTCCTTGATATCACGCGAGACGGTCGCCTGTGTGGCCACAACTCCAGCCTCTTTTAAGCGCTCGACAATCTCATCTTGCGTATCAATCGGATAGCGCAAGACTAATTCCTTAATCAACTGTAAACGATCACTTTTCTTCATTCTTTTAAAATTCCTCGTGTGCCTTATTTGTAATGTCTGAAATCTGCTCCAGCACCTTATTTTGGGCTGAATCTGATTTCTCCAAATGAGCTAAAAATTCAATGTTGCCATGGCCACCTTGGATAGGTGAAAAATCCAGCCCTTTTACTGTAAATCCGAAATCGACAGCAAATGATGTCACATTTTTCAAAACTGCTTGGTGGACAGCCTTGTCTTTGACAATGCCATTTTTCCCAATCTGCTCGCGACCTGCTTCAAATTGCGGCTTAATCAAGGCTACAACTTCGCCACCTTCGGCTAAAATTCCATGTAAAGCCAGCAAAATCAGATTGAGAGAAATAAAGCTGACATCAATTGATGCAAATGATGGCAAGCCTTCTGTAAAATCTTTCCGCTCTGCATAGCGGAAATTGTACTGTTCCATCGATCGAACGCGCTCATCTTGGCGTAATTTCCAGACCAGCTGATTGGTCCCTACGTCCACTGCGTAAACGAGCTTGGCCCCATTTTGCAGCATAACATCTGTGAAACCTCCTGTCGAAGCCCCGATGTCAATGGTCGTCTTGCCCTCTACCGAAATGCCAAACACAGTCAGGGCTTTTTCTAATTTGAGACCCCCACGACTGACGTATTTGAGTTTTTCTCCCTTGAGTTTTAGTTCGGTCGCCTCATCAATCTTCTCACCAGGCTTATCATAGCGTTCTCCATTGAGCACAGAGACCACCAGACCCGCCATGACGCCACGTTTGGCCTGTTCTCGTGTATCAAAAAGCCCTTGCTTGTAAGCCAAGACATCTACTCTTTCCTTAGGCATTGAGTCGTAACCTTTCTATCAATCTTGTAATTTGACCTGCATTAAAGTCTTGATTTTCTTTTATTTTTTGGAAAATGGCTAGCGCTTGGTCCAAGGAATCATTGAGAATTTCGTAAGATTTCTCTAAGCCAAGAAGACTTGGATAGGTTGATTTTTCCGCCACCAAATCCTTCTGAGGAGTCTTCCCGATTTCTTCAAAGCTTGCGGTCACATCCAAAATATCATCCCGCACCTGAAAGGCCAATCCTACCAGCAAGCCAGCATTGTAGAGATGGCTAATCACTTCTTGCGACTGCTCCGACAAAATCCCAGCTGCCCGAAAAGGGAAAGCTAGCAAACGACCAGTTTTATTGGCATGAATAGCCGCCAACTCTTCAATCGTCAACTGCTTCTCTTCGCCTTTCATATCCAGCATCTGACCGCCTACCATCCCAAAAGTTCCTGAAGATAGCGATAAAGATTCTACCAAGGCAAGGCTCTTCTCCACATCAAAACCAGCCTTCACCACCATGTCAAAAGCGTCTAAAAAGAGGGAGTCACCTGCCAAGATAGCCGTCGCTTCGTCAAACTGCCTATGGTTGGTCAGTCGACCACGACGGTAATCATCATTGTCCATAGCTGGCAAATCATCATGAATGAGCGACCCTGTGTGAATCATCTCCACCGCAGCTGCAACCTGATAATGTCCATCCATCAAAGCAATTCCAAAACCTTCCAGCAATTCCAGCAAAATCATAGGACGAATTCGCTTGCCACGACCATGAACAGAATACAAAATAGCTTCCACTAAATCTTCTGACACGACATCATAAGTCTGTCGGTAATAGCGGTCAATGACTGCATCAATTTTCTTCAATTCAGCCATTAGGACTCCAATTCCACTTCGCTGCCATCAGCTTGCATGACCTTGACCAGGGTCTTTTCTGCCTCGGTTAACGTTTTTTGCAGATCTTTTGACAAAATCATTCCCTCTTGGAAAGCAGCCAGGGCCTCTTCCAAGGCCACATCACCTTGCTCTAACTTAGTGACAATGGCTTCTAATTCCGCTAAATTTTCTTCAAATGTTTTCATTTTTTTCGACATATTTTACCTCTGTATCTACTCGACCATCCCGCATGCGTAAGGTCAGTGTCTTATCTGTTTCAATCTTCTCTACGCTATCCAGCACACGACCATCTTGCTCCAAAATGGCATAGCCTCGCGCCACAATTCGTGTGGTATCCAGCATGGTCAAGGCTTCCATCAACTTGTCCGCACGCGCCATTTTATTGTCATAGATGTTGGCCATATTGCTCTTGAGCAGGCGTTCCATCTGGCTCACTCTTTCTTGGTACCGACTGAGCTTTTGCTGCATGTCTAGCCCCTTCAAGCCTTGTGCCAAGAGCTGGGTTTCCTGCATTTTTTCACGGAAAATCCCTTGTATCTGCGTGCTTAATTTGGTTGTCAATTGGTCCAACTTTTGCAGGTAGCCATCATAAAGTCTTTCTGGCTGACGGAAAATGACGGACTGCCCCACACGCGTCAGCTGACTGCGCAAATATTGAATGCGATGGGTCATAGCTTGGCTGGCACGATTTTCTTGTTGACTGAGATGATTGAGCACATCTAGCTTGGTCACAGGCGTGGCTAATTCTGCAGCAGCCGTCGGCGTTGCAGCTCGTCTATCCGCCACAAAATCAGCCAAGGTCGTATCCGTTTCATGCCCCACACTTGAAATGACCGGTAGGCGTGATTCGAAAATAGCTCTCACCACAATTTCTTCATTGAAGGCCCACAAGTCCTCAATGGAACCACCACCGCGACCAATAATCAAGACATCTAGGTCATCTCGCGCATTGGCTTTTTGGATATTGACCACCACTTCCTGAGCAGCTCCCTCCCCTTGCACCTTGGTGGGGAAAAGTAGGATTTCCACACCGGGAAAACGACGGCTAACCGTCGTAATGATGTCCTGGATAACAGCTCCACTGGGACTAGTAATCACCCCGATTTTTTTGACAAATCGTGGCAGAGCTTGTTTGAATTCGGGATTAAATAGACCTTCTTTTTGCAAAGCATTCTTGAGCTGTTCAAATTGAAGCGCTAAGGCACCAATCCCGTCTGGTTCAATCTTTTCAATGATCATCGAGTAGGACCCGCTTGGTTCATAAAGTTGGACACGCCCAATGACATTGACCTTCATGCCCTCTTCTAGATCAAAGCCTAAATTTTTATAAATACCCGCCCAAATCGTCGCTTGGATAACGGCCTTGTCATCCTTGAGCGAAAAATATTGGTGATTCGGACGCTTTCTGAAATTGGATACCTGCCCTGTCAGATAGACCTTTTCCAGATAGGGGTCTCGGTCAAATTTTAGTTTTAAATATTTTGTCAAACTGCTGACTGATAGATAGTCTGTATGTTGCAAACTTGACTCCTTCTACTGTGATACAATTTATACAATTATACCATTTTTTTGTATAAAATGATGGGATTCAACTCCTTAAAAACAAAGAAAACACCGTTTCACAACGGTGCTTTCAAGGAGATTATGAAAAATATTTAGGATTGATAATAGTATACCTTCTATCCAGATTTTTCTCATCGGTCTTGAGGCTGATTTTATTTTGAAGACCAGACCTCTTTGAGATAAGCTAGACTGAGCTGGCTGGTATCGGGCACGAGCGCAATGTCTTCTCCCAAATCTTCTGCTCGCCCAACACCGATTGGTAGAGCACCTGCAGCCTTGATAGCGGTGATTCCTGCAAATGCGTCCTCAATCCCAATCGCTTCTGTGATGGGAACGCCCACTTGCTCAGCAGCCACAAGGAAAATATCGGGCGCTGGCTTAGAAGCCGCAACCTTGGCTGGATCTGCGATAGCATCGAAGTATTCTGTCAAGCCCATTTGTTGCAAGAGAAAGGAACCATTTTTCGAAGCAGAAGCTAGAGCAATTTTGATCCCCGCTGCTTTCAAGTCTCCTAATAATGGTAAAATCCCTGGATAGACATCCGCCGGTGTAACCTTCTGAATCATGTCCACATAGTTGTCATTTTTACGATTAGCTAGCCGAGCAAATTCTTCATCAGACACGACGACATTTCCCAATGCTAAAATCTTGCGAAGCGAATCATCTCGCGAAACGCCTTTTAACTGCTCGTTAAAAGCTCTGTCCAGACCTTGAATTCCCAACTCTTCTGTAAGAGCCTTCCAGGCCAAATAATGGTACTCGGCAGTATCTGTGATGACACCGTCCAAGTCAAATAAAACTGCTTTAAACATTTCTTTCCTCCTGAGTAAAGGTATAAGTCTCCACCTGTCCCTTCACTTTTATCTTGAAGCTCATTTTCTGAATAGAGGCTGGCAAATGGTTGTGGAAAACAGGCTTACCATTTTCAAACTCAAGCCCTGCAAATCCATAAATCAAGCCCAACCAACTACCACCCATATTAGCGGCATGAATACCATGACTGGCATTTCCCTGTCCATCAACCATATCCATAATGGCCGAGTCCGCAAAGAATTGATAGGCCGCTTCATCCCGTCCCAAACGACTAGCAATAATGCCGTGAATAGCCTTTGATAGGCTACTATCATGCGTGGTCAAGGGCTCATAATAGTCAAAATCACGCGCTTGTTGCGCCAAATCAACTGGGTAAAGCATATGCGCCAATAGTGTATCTGCCTGCTTCAAGACCTGATGCTTGTAAATCTTAATCGGATGGTAATGAAGCAAGAGCGGATAATTTTCTTTCGGTGTGCCTGCAAAATCCCAGACTTGCTTGTCTAGGGCACTATCATCCTGCTTGGTCAACAGACATTCTTGGTCGTATCCAAGATAGATCTTATCAGCCGCCTCTTGCCAGTCAGCCGCCTCCTGCACATGTTCTCCGAACCGCTTGGCAAGTTCAGCTGCGTAGGCAAGATTGTGCTGGGCCATTTTGTTGGTGTAGTAGTTATTGTTGACCAGCGCTGTGTATTCATCTGGCCCCGTCACTTCGTGAATCTCAAACCCTCGTTCTGAGAAAAAGCCGAAACTCTGCCAAAATCTAGCTGTTTCATAGATGACTTCTTTTGATTTTTCAATAAAATCATGGTCTCCCGTCACCTTTTCATAGAGGGAAAAAGCGTAGGCGATATCGCCATTGATATGAAATTGAGCGGTTCCAGCTGGATAATAAGCTGATGTTTCCCGACCGGAAATGCCTCGCCAAGGAAAGAGTGCCCCCTTGAAATCCAACTCAGCCGCACGCTCTTTCGCTAGCGGCAATTTCTGCAAACGATAAGTCAAGAGATTCTTGGCAATATCGGGCTGGGTAAAGATGAAAAAGGGAAGTAAATACATTTCCGTATCCCAGAAATAATGCCCTTCATAGCCCACACCAGTCAGACCTTTTGCACCAAAATTTGTCACACCATCTCGACCGGCAGAGTTAAAAAGATGATAAAGATTGAGTCGAATCCCTTTTTGTAACTGCACATCGCCTTCAATCAGGATATCGGACACCTTCCAAAACTCTTCAAAAATAACCGCTTGCTGTTTTTTTAAGTCTTCATAATCCACCGGTTCAAAGTGATTTTCACGGGAAAGCCGATAAAAGTTTTCAAAGGAAATGGACTCTCCCTCCGCCAAGTCAAACTGCTGGTCAACAGATGAAAACTCCGAGTAGAGACTCAATCCACTGTGCCGAGTTGTAAGACGATTACCCTCAAAAATCAAGTCCGCACTAGCCTCTCGAATACGGGGATCAAATTCATCATCCGACTCGGCCACCAAATGATGCGCCGCTGTTTTCACCGACAGATTGCCAGAGAAATTCAGTGCCTTGATTGTCCATTTTTGCGCATAGGTATCCCGCTTAGCATGGCTGGTAAAACTTTCCAGATCAATCTGAAGCTCGTGCCCAACTGCCGTCGCGTAGACAAACGATTCATGCAAAATCCCCTGATCCATATGGAGCGCGCGCTCTTCAGAAATCAATCTATCAAAAACTTGTCCATACACTGCCAATTCCAAAGACCGAAAATCAAAGAGCTTGACCATGGTCTCATGCTCTTTGGCGTAGCCATAGGCATTTTCCCCATAGATAATCTCATGTGACTCATAAAAACCGTTGACAAATGACCCCGGCGTAGCCTCTGGCGTCCGAACAGGCCAACTAGCCCGCACCCCCATAAAACCATTCGCCTGAGCAAATAAGGCCTCTACATTTCCTATAGCCTTTGTCGACAAATCTTCTAAAGTAAGAATAAAATCGTGCATATGTACTCCTATTTTTCACCATCCATCCGCACTCCTTGAAGGAAGTAACGGTTAAAGATAATGTAGAGAATAACAATGGGAATAATGGTTAAGACTGAGGCTGCCATTACCCGATTCCACATCTGTCCACCTTGGTCAGCTTTCTGCAACATTTGTAAGCCGACTGTTAATGTAAATTTATTTTGTGATTTCAAATAAAGCATTGGAGACATGAAATTATTCCAAAAAGCCATAAAGACAAAAACTGCCTGAGTCGCGATAGAAGGTTTTGCGAGTGGCATGACAATACGGAAAAATGTCCCTGTCCGACTTAGACCGTCAATGCGAGCTGCCTCTTCAACATCGTTTGGAAAACTGAGGAAGAATTGCCGCATCATGAAGATATTCCCAATATTAACTGCAACAGGTAATATCAAAGCCCAATAGCTATCTAAAAGTCCAAGATTTGTGATAATCAAATAGTTTGGAATCAAGAGAACCTGCGTTGGTACCATCATCATGGCTAAAATACCATAATAAATTTTAGAACGACCTGGATAGTGTAGACGAGCAAGACTGTAGCCCGCCATGGTATTTAAAAACAGATTGATGGCTGTACCAATGGTTGAGATAATGACAGAGTTGATAAACCACTGCACAAACATTGAACCCGATTCAGGACTAAAGAGATATTGATACTGCTCTGTAGTGAAATTTTTTGAAATGATCGATAGACTTCCACTTGTAATCTCAGAAAGGGGGTTGAAAGAAGCAGAAACTGCCCACATAAATGGATAAAAGGTAATAAAGGCATAGCCAATCAAGATAATATATAGAAGTGCTTTGAGCACTCTCGATTTATTAGTTGTTTTCAAGACCGTTACCTCCATTTAATTTTTCAGCAATTCGTGTCACGATAAAGATAATCACAGCAAGAAGCAAGGCAAGAACTGCTGCATAGCCCATTTGATTATTTTGCCCAAATGCATATTGGTAAATCAAAAGCGAAACTGTCAAGGTAGAGTTTGCTGGCCCTCCAGTACCTCCTGAAAAGATATAGGATTGGTCAAACATCTGAAAAGTCCCAATAATCCCTGCCAACAGTACATAAGTTGTAATTGGACGAAGATAGGGAACGGTGATATAGCGTAATTTCTCAAATGTATTCGCCCCGTCAATCTCTGCTGCTTCATAGAGTGAATAGGGTAAATCCACCAAAGAAGCTAGGTAAATGGTCATAAAGTAAGGTACTGTTGACCAAATGTTCATGACCATAATAACCTTCAATGTCCAATTGGTATCATTGATAAAGTTTATTGGCGTATGAATCAAGTGCATATTGAGCAACATTTGGTTAATCGGACCATTTTGATTAAAGATAAACATGAAAATTAAGGTCAAGGCCGCAGAACTTGTCAGTGTAGGCAGGAAGTAAATCAAACGAAATAGCTTCTTCCCTTTCACATCACGATTTGCTAATACATATGCCATAATCAGTGCTATCACTGTCTGTGCAGGAACTACAATCAAAGCAAAAAAAACTGTGTTTTGCAGTGCGCGAATCAGTTGCTTATCACCTAGGATATTGTGATAGTTTTTAAAATTATTCCATTCATAAGTGTGGGCAATCAAATTAACATTATGAAATGTCAAATAAATCGCAAAAAGAATGGATAGAATGAAAAAGACAAAGATGACCAATAAAGCTGGAGCTAGAAATCCATACCCTTGGATCATTTCCTCTACGTGTCTTTTATTGGACTTTGGTTTCGCTGTTGCCATCATATTTCTCCAAAATTGCTTTATCTAAAAAGAAAGGGGGAGTTTCCCACCCTCTTCTTTAAAACTGACTTACTTACTAATTTTACTGTTAGCATCTTCATCAATTTGTTTCAATGCTTTTGTTAAATCAGCTTCTGTCGCACCCTTCTTGAAGGCATCTGAGATAAAGTTACCATATGAACTTACTAAGGTTGTCAAATTAGTACCATCTTGCCACGCAATTGCGTATTCAATCGCATCTTGGTGAACTTTGAGACGTGGATTGTCTGCCAAGAATTTAGACCCTTCTGCAACATCTGGACGAGTTGCTAAAGTCCCAACTCCTTCTGTCCAAGTTGACATTCCTTCTTTACCAGATACAAATTGGATCCATTTGTCTGCCAATTTTTTAGAGTCTGTATCTTTGTATTCACCCCAACCAACTGTAAATTCCATTGTTTTTTGCTCACCAAGGAAACTCATATTGGGAACGATTTCAAAGTCTAGATCTTTGTATTGTTCTTGGAATACTTTATAATTCCAGTTTCCTGAGAGAACTAGGGCGAATTTACCTGTACCAAATCCTGCCCCTTCATCACCCGCACCAATTTGTTGTGGTGTTACAACGGCACCTGTATTGAATAGATCCAAGGCTATTTTTAAATTCTTAGCAATTTTTTCATTTGAAACATTGACTGTACCATCTTCTTTGATTGGATTTTGTCCGTCTGCTACAATGAATTGCCAGTTACGAGCTAAGTCCGCATTGAAGTTCATGAGGTAGACGTTACCTGCACCATATGCGGCATCGATTTTAGCTTGTGCTGCCGGTGCCCATTTAATGAAATCTTCATATGATTTTGGTACATCCGCTACATTCAAACCTGCTTTTTCAAAGATAGATTTATTTACATAAAGCGCCAATGTTGACACATCTTTAGGGGCTGCATAAATTTTTCCGTCTGTCTCAAACGCAGATGCAATGGTTGAATAGAAATCGTCCTTATCGATAACTTTAGACAAGTCGTTCAAGACACCTTCTTTTTGTAAGTATGGATAGAAGCTTGAGTCAATATAAAATACATCGGGAGCAGTTCCGCTTGCTAAGTCAGTTGGCAACTGAGTTGTGATGTCAGTATAGACTTTTGACTCAATTTTCACTCCATTGTCTTTTTCAAATTGTTTGATCAATTTGTTAAGCGCAGCATTTTCTGTATCGCTACCTTTCCAATAACCAATTGTCAAGGTTTTTGAATCAGATGATTTTGAAGATCCACCTGCACATGCAACTAAAGTTGAAGCAGTCAATACGACTGCACCCGCAGCCATTACCTTTTTCCAAGTTTTCATAAAAAATCCTCCTAGATTTTATAAATTAATTGTGAACGAATTTGTAAGTTGGTAGACTTGACCTCTAAATAGGAATTCTACCGCTGAGCCTTGAGATTTAGTCAATTTTGCTTTTTCTTGATCTACTTCAACAGTAATCTCTTGACCTTGGTAATCAAATCCAAATGTCAAGCTAGTCCATTCTTTTGGTAAATGAGGTTCAATGCGCAACTGACCATTGACAATACGGACACCGCCATATCCAAAAACGACCATTTGCCAAATACCTCCCAGACTGGCTGCATGAATACCTGGATCAGAAGACTTCATGTACTCACCCATATCAATGTTACTAGCTTGTTTGAAGAAGTTATAGGACTTATCCAATTTTCCTAAATCAGCGGATAAGATAGCATGAGTAGACAAACTGAGTGAACTATCGTGAGTTGTTTTGGGCTCATAATAATCAAAGTTTTTCTCTTTGAGTTCCTTTTCAAAAAGACCTTCAAACAAGAGCAGTAACAAGAGAACGTCTGCCTGCTTAGTAATTTGCATCTGATTAACTTGCTCTAAATTGTAATCATGGAAGAGCGAGTCAACACCGTCTGCTTCTTTGTACTTAGATAAATCCAAAATTTTCTTACTCAAGTAACTATCATCCTGAGGAATAATCCCCTCTTCTGTAGGCTGAGGTAAGAAAATTTTGGCAGCTTTTTCTTTTAATGTGGCTACCAAGTCTGGCAAGTCAAATTTATCAGCCAAACGAGCATAGATTTCTGGACGATTTGTCTCTAATTCTTCAATTAAGTTTGTGGCATAGACCATGTTCCAATGTGCAGTATAGTTGGTGTAACTGTTATTATTAACATGCTCCTTGTACTCATCTGGACCGATGACATCGCGGATTTCGTAGTAATCTTTCTCCGCATTGTACTCCAAGCGACTAGCCCAGAATTTAGCTGTATCTACCAGTAGCTCGTAACCTTTTTCATCGGCAAAAGCTTGATTTCCTGTAACATCCAAGTATTGCTTGACACCGAAGGCAACGTCCGATGTGATATGCTGTTCAATAAATCCAGACCAGATTTTTGTTGCTTGCCCTGTCACGATATCCGCCGCACCCCAAACTGGTGTTACTTCCCCGTCTGTTGGCCAAGCGGCTTCCCATGGATACTGAGCACCAACATAGCCATTGCTGGCCGCCTTTTTATGGGCTCCATCCAATCCGAGATAACGGTAAGTTACCAAAGATTTGGCAATTTCTGGATGTGTAAAACTAAAGTAAGGCAGCATAAAAATTTCTGTATCCCAGAAAGTATGTCCCTTATAGCCCTCACCTGACATCCCCTTAGCACCGATGTTCATCCGTTCATCGTGGGCTGGTGTCATCACATGCAAATGGTATTGGGCAAATCGGATTGCCAATTGATCTCTAAAATCTGTACTTTGAATAGTAATTGGATGCTTCTCCCAAACGCCTTTCCATTCTTGGGTAGATTCTGCTAAAAGTTGGTCGAAAGTCAGATTTTCCAATCCAATCAACTCTGCAACTGCAACTTTCCGCATAACTCCTACTTCATGATTTTCTAAGTCATTATCAATAGAAGTATAGATAGACGAACGCTTTTCAAAAGTCGTTTTTTCATTTCCAGCTAGAGTAAAGGCGTAGTTCATTAGAAATCCGCGACGAGTCGTTTCTGGACGAGACTCCGTTAAGGAAACTCCCTCAAATTTATGCTCAGTCGTTTGCACAAATTGAATCTTACTTTGTGTTGTGACTGGCATCATTTGGATATAACGCCCATCCATCAAGCCTTTTTCGCCGTCTGTGAAATGTTGACTTCCTTCGTTTGAAAGTTGTCCATTGATTCCTGAACGCACTTTTACTACCAAGTTCTGATCTGTGAGATTGTCAAGAGTCACCTGGCTAGCAAAGAAATGCCGACGTGCTTTTGAGACGAAGCGACGGAAGGTGAATTTCACTTTTACATCTTCTTTTTCCCAAATAAATTCACGTTTCAACTCTCCTGTTTGCAAATTCAAAGTTTTAACGTAGTCGCTGACTTTTCCTTGAATAAGGGAAAGTTTCTGCCCATTCAGTTGAAAATTCATTCCCAACATATCTGGAACATTTGGTAACTCAGTCACTTCATTTTCATCAAAGGCATTGAATGTCCCTGCTACAAATGTGTCGCGAACCTCCCCTACATAAGACTCTTCTTCGCTACTTCTAGTTGCGAGATAACCGTTTCCGAGTACCATGATACTCTCGGTCTTACCAAGGAAATTTTCATTAAAACCTCGTTGCTCGATTTGCCAGAGATTATCTGGACTGTAGTGCATTAACGTTGACATTTACTTTTTTACTCCTTATCAAAATAATGTTGATTTCTAAAAATCATGACAATAAAACCAAAGAAAAACAATCCCAAAGCCAAGAAAAACTGAACTCGGAAAAACAAACTTACAACACACCATGCTCCTCCAAATACACAATAGAGTAAGAATGGTTTCTTGATGCTATACTCATCTCTGCAATACCAAGCAAGGAAGTAAACAATCGTAATAATTGCTACAAAAGAAATAAGTAAGGGAAGAGTTTTAATGTTTTCCAATCACAACCACCTCGCTTTTACCAATCATATCATGTAAAAACTTACCTTTTCGAACATAGTATAGAACTGAAATAAGCATAAAGACTATTCCACCATGGGGAACAAAGTAGAGCAATTTTGCCACCTCTCTTTGTCCCATTTCAGCTACTGAATTTGATACTGGAGTAACTTTTAACCCCGCAAAATATTTCCCCAAGGTCTGACCGTTGAAATACACACACGCTAAAGTGTTGTACAGAACAAACAGGATATGTATGAGCCAAATACCATTTATATTTTTACCTTGAAATAAAATCAAAGTTAAAAATTCAAATGGTAGATAGACAATCATCAAATCAATCATACTAGCTAAAATGCGCTGTAGAAATAATAATTTCTTCATTTCGAAACCTTTTCTAAAACGTTTTAGTTGGCTATATTTTACTGCAAGCGCATACATTTGTCAAGAAAAAAATGCAAGACTTTTTATTTTTCTTGCATTTTATATTTTTGCACTATCTCGAACAATAATCTCATAAGGCAATAATCGATGAGTTACTTTATTATTCTCTATTTGAGCCAATAAGTCCCGAACAGCTTGTCTAGACATGACCTCTATATCCTGACGCACAGTGGTTAGACTCGGTGTAACATAGTTTGCTAAGGCCATGTCATCAAATCCAACTACAGCAGGAGATGAACTTATTTCCCTCTCACGCAAAGCCTTTAAAACTCCAATGGCCATCAGGTCGCTCGCAGCAAATATCGCATCAATTTCTTCAATATTTTCTAATTGGTTAACATAGTGAAATGCTTCCTCTTCAGAGAAATGTGCATACACAACTCTAGGTTGTTTTACTTTGGAGCGGTAACCAGCCTCACGTTTTTGTGACACTTCATCTTGTTTTGTCCCATTCAAAAAAAGTATATTTGCATATCCAGCTTGTTGCAATCGCTCGGTCACCTCAGCTGCTGCCTGCTGATTGTCAATAGAGATAGTTGAGATAGCCCCATTTCCCACCTGTAGATCAATCGCTACGGTTGGTAATGTAAAGTCTTTTAATTCCTGATAATACGGATCTGTTGTCTTTAACCCCTGAATCAATAGTCCTGATATGCTATGCTCTGCACAAAATTGTTTAAGGGACTTTTCTTTCTGTTTTTTCGTCGTTGTTCCGTAAAATACAAACTCGTAGTCCGTCTCATCCAAATAATGACTAACACCTGTTAAAATTTCAAAAGGCATTGTTACACCTTTTTCAACCTTCAATCCACTTAGTATTAATGCAATAATTTTTTTATGTTTGCTGGAGAGTTTTCGAGCAGCCTGATTAGGGATATAGTCCAGTTTCCTAGCTGCTTCTACTACTTTTTGTCTCGTTTCTTCACCAATATCACCGTAATTATTAAAAACTTTTGAAACTGCACTGACAGACACTCCTGCTTCCTTGGCGACATCTTTTATGGTTGCATTTCTCCCTGAGACCATATGAGGCTCCTTTCTATTGCTTTTCACACATTTTACTACAAACGTTTTCATGTGTCTATAAACAGTTTCATTTTACCAAAAAGAAAACACCGTTTCACAACGGTGCTTTCAAGGAGATTATGAAAAATATTTAGGATTGGTAATAGTATACCTTCTATCCAGATTTTTCTCATCGGTCTTGAGGCTGATTTTATTTTTTTAGGCTACGTTTGCAAGCTTGATAGGTTTGCTCCATAAGCATAGTAATTGTCATAGGGCCCACTCCTCCAGGGACAGGCGTGATATGGCTGGCTACTTCTGAGACTTGAGCAAAATCCACATCACCACACAATTTGCCATTTTCATCACGGTTCATACCGACATCAATGACAACCGCTCCTTCTTTAACAAATTCCTTGGTGACAAATTTAGCACGACCAATCGCCACAACCAAAATATCCGCTTGTTTAACAACCTCAGCCAGATTTTTCGTCCGAGAATGCGCAATAGTCACGGTAGCATTTGCATCCAATAATAGCTGCGCCATAGGCTTGCCAACAATATTGGAACGTCCGATCACCACCGCCGTTTTCCCCGCTAGGTCAATCTGGTACTCCCTAAACATTTCCATGATTCCTGCCGGGGTAGACGGTACCATGACAGCATGCCCTGACCAAAGTTTCCCCATATTCATAGGGTGGAAGCCGTCGACATCCTTTTCTGGAGCAATGGCTAGGAGCACCTTTTCCTCATCAATATGAGCGGGCAATGGAAGCTGAACCAGGATACCGTGCCAATTGTTATCCGCATTGTACTGCGCGATAACGTCCAACAATTCTGCTTCAGAAGTGCTCTCTGGCAGACGCACCACTTGGCTATGAAATCCCGCTGCCAAGGCCGAACGCTCTTTATTTCGCACATAAACCTGGCTGGCTGGATTTTCCCCAACCAAAATCACGACCAAACCCGGTATCTGACCTGTTTCTGCTTGTAAGCTTGCTGTTTTTTCTGCTAATCGTCCCTGCATTTTTGCTGCGAGCGCCTTACCATCAATAACTACCATATGCACCTCTTCTTTTTTCTTTCTATTATACTAAATTTGTGGATAATCCCCCACTATCTGCTCAATTTTTTCAAATATTGGAGCTGGAGGAAGTAAAAAACGATAGTTTCTAGAAAGGCAGAAAGGATATACTTGTTTAAGTCGACACATCCACTTAATCTCCGAATATTTTTGCAATGTAAAATATGTAAAATTCGTCTATTATCGGGTCAACCTTGCTCTTTTTTCCTATATTCGGTATAATATCATGCGGATTATGATTCTATATGAAAAGGATGAAAGAGATGTACTCGAAACGAGTTTATTTTATTATTGGCTTTATGCTATTTGCCCTCTTTTTTGGAGCGGCAAATTTGATTTACCCCGCCTATCTTGGGCTTTATGCAGGGCAAAAGATTTGGGCTGCTATACTAGGTTTTTGCCTGACAGGAGTGTCATTCCCCTTGCTTGGAGTCATGGCTGTCGCTTCTTCAGGAGTACATGATCTGGAGAGCTTAGCACACCCTATTTCAAAATGGTATGCTGTCTTTTTCACAGCTGTCCTTTCCTTAGCGGTTGGCCCCTTCTTTGCTATTCCGAGGACCGGAGCCACTTCATTTGCAATCGGGATTGCACCTGTATTAGGAACTGGTTTTCCTATCAAGCTTGGATACGCCATCGTCTTCTTTGGACTGGCCTATTTACTGGCTGTTTATCCTAGAAAATTGGCCGAAAATATCGGAAAATACTTGACTCCCAGTTTAATTCTTATTATTACTATTTTGATTGCTGCTTCATTTTTACACCCTGCTGGTGAGCTTGGAACCCCTTATGATGCGGGCACCTCAATCAACCTCGCCTTTTCTTCACATCCTTTTATCACTGGATTGATTCAAGGCTATGGTACAATGGATGCGCTCGCTTCTCTGATTTTTGCCTCATTGGTCATCGAAGCAAACAAGATTTTTGGTATCAAAAAACGGGCGGACATCACAAAAGTCACCCTCATTTCTGGTCTAATTGCGATTGGATTGTTGGCCTTTATCTATATCTTTATCGGTCGAATCGGCGCAACCTCCCAATCTCTTTTTTACATGAAAGTCGGTCTCTTTACTCAGAACGGCGCCCCTGTAAATGGCAGCCAGATTCTCAGCCACACTGCCCAATTTTTCTTGGGGAATATCGGACAAGTCTGTCTTGGAATTGCGATTTTTCTTGCCTGTCTAACTACCGCTACCGGTCTAATCACCTCTAGCGCAAGCTACTTCCACAAGTTATACCCTAGACTATCTCAAGTCAGATGGACACAGATTTTCACACTATTATCAGCTAGTTTTTACTTTGGAGGCTTGGATGTCATCATCCGTTGGTCAACTCCTGTCCTCTACCTCTTTTACCCTCTGACAATTGCCCTGATATTTTTAGTTTTGACCCGCAAACTCTACAACAATCACCCACTCGTCTACCGGGCAACTATATTCTTGACAATCTTTCCAGCACTCTATGATGCCCTTGAAAGTCTTTCAGAACTGACCTATCTCTTCCAGTTGCCCCAGACACTAACAGAATTTTTCAGAAATACGGTCCCGCTAGGAAATTATTCACTGGGCTGGATCTGCTTCACTCTAATAGGCTACCTAAGTGGCCTTCTCTTGCTACACTATAGTAAGAAAAAAGGATAGCTGTCTATCCTTTTTCTTATTATTACAATACTTTGGACAAAAAGTCTTTAGTCCGTTCCTCACGAGTATATTCGAAGATTTGCTCAGGTGTGCCTTCTTCAACGATATAGCCACCATCCATGAAAATAACCCGATCAGCCACTTCACGCGCAAAGCCCATTTCATGGGTCACGATAACCATAGTCATCCCTGAACGTGCCAAATTTTGCATAACAGCCAGCACTTCGCCAACCATTTCTGGGTCCAAGGCCGAAGTTGGTTCATCAAAGAGCAAGACATCTGGATCCATGGCCAGACCTCGAGCAATGGCAATCCGTTGCTGCTGACCACCAGACAAACTTTGTGGATAGGCTTCTGCCTTATCTGGCAGGCCTACCGTTTCCAACAATTCCCGAGCCTTCGCTTCCGCATCCGCTTTTGAAATCCCCTTGGTTTTGATTGGTGAAAGGGTGATATTTTTCAGAACCGTCATGTTTGGGAAGAGATTAAACTGTTGGAAAACCATCCCCATTTTTTCTCGCATCTTGAAAATGTCATTTGACTTATCCGTAATATCGACACCTTCAAATGTCACAGTCCCCTTTGTCGGAACTTCTAGCAAATTCATGGTACGCAAGAAAGTTGATTTCCCAGAGCCAGAAGGACCGATAATAACGACCACTTCTCCCTGTTGAATGTCTAGGTCAATCCCTTTCAAAACTTCATTTTCACCATAATACTTGTGTAAATCCTTGATGGAAATAATGGCATCAGACATGTTGAGCTCCTTTGTTTAATTTTCTTTCAAATGCTTGCATAATCAGCGTCAAAATGCTAGTCATAATCAGGTAGTAAAAGGCTGCAAAAATGAGCGGTGTTAACGGAATGTAAGAAGTAGACTGAACCGTCTGGGCACCATTCCACAACTCCATGACCCCGATCGTGGACAAGAGCGAACTGTCTTTGACGATCGTAATAAACTCATTCCCCAAGGCTGGCAAGATATTTTTCAGCGCCTGAGGCATAATGACATAGCGCATGGCTTGCTTAGGACGAATTCCCAATGAGTAAGCCGCTTCAAGTTGGCCCTTTGGTACCGCATTGATACCCGCACGGACTGTCTCAGAAACATAGGCACCAGAGTTCATCGAGATGATGATAATCCCTGGCAACAAACGTGTCAAATCAACAGACAAGATACCGATTTTAAAAGCAGGCGCTGCGATATGCATCATAGCAAAGGCAATCATAATCTGCACGACCATTGGCGTTCCACGGAAAATCCAAACATAGACATTGCAAAGCCACACGATTGGCTTTAATTTACTTCGTTGTCCAAAAGCCAAGATAATCCCGATAACACTTCCAAAGAACACAACACAGGCCGCAATAATCAGAGTTACAATCGCTCCATAATTATAATAAGTCCAATATTTAGGTAAAAAAGAAAAATTCATTCATTGTCCCATCTTTTCTAAAATAAGTAATACTATATCACAAAAAGAATAATTATGCAATAATTCAGATATAAATATTCATTATTGAACAGAAAAAAAGCACCTAGGTGCTTTTCTTTAATACAACAACTCATAAATTTCCATGGCGATAAGGTCGATGCTATCAAACGTATACGTTTCACGAGCAGCAACATCGCGCAAGGTAAATACAGAGCCATTTTCTTCGTCGTGACTGAAAGCAACCTCAGCAACCACAACGCCATCACGTTCAAAGTTACGTTTCAATGTGCCACCGTCGGTAGCCATTGCTTCCAATCGACTGATAATTCTCACCAAATGTGATTCCATGTCAATTCTCCTATTTCTTTATATACCTGTATTTTACCATACTTTCTCATAAAAGTCTTACAATATTCTTGAAAGTCTAGATTTTTGCAGGATTTTCCCTTCAGAATCGTAGCAGATTCTTGCATTTTAAGTAAATCTTGTTATAATAAAACTGTATTTGACCTTTATTGACTATTGATAAAATACCAAACTTACAGGAAAGAGGAATGCCTATGTTATGTAAAAATTGTCAGATAAATGACGCTACCATTCATCTCTATACCAATCTTAATGGAAAACAACAGCAAGTGGACCTTTGCCACAATTGCTACCAAATTATGAAAACCGATCCCAACAATGCCATCTTAAAAGGACTTGGGGATATGCACAATCCAAATGATATGGATCCATTCAGCGAATTCTTCAATAATATTGGAGGAATCACGGGTCGTACGCCCGCTGGTAATCCAAATTATGGAAAAACACCACCGACTCAGGCTGGACAAAACGGAGGTGGCCGCGGTGGCAACACGCCACCTCAACGCCCACAAGAACCGCAACAACCAAATGGTCTTTTAGAAGAATTTGGTATCAATGTCACCGATATTGCCCGTCGTGGCGATATCGATCCTGTCATCGGTCGTGATGAAGAGATTACCCGTGTCATTGAAATCCTCAACCGCCGCACCAAGAACAATCCCGTTCTCATCGGGGAGCCTGGTGTTGGGAAGACAGCTGTTGTCGAAGGACTGGCTCAAAAAATTGTAGACGGAGCCGTTCCGCAAAAACTTCAAGGCAAGGAAGTCATTCGCCTAGATGTCGTGAGCTTGGTGCAGGGCACTGGTATCCGTGGTCAATTTGAAGAACGGATGCAAAAACTCATGGAAGAAATCCGCAACCGCCGCGAAGTTATTCTCTTCATTGATGAAATCCATGAAATCGTGGGAGCCGGTTCTGCCGGAGATGGCAATATGGACGCTGGAAATATTCTCAAACCTGCCCTTGCCCGTGGTGAGCTCCAATTAGTCGGGGCTACAACGCTTAATGAATACCGTATCATCGAAAAAGATGCTGCTTTAGAGCGCCGCATGCAGCCTGTCAAAGTTGACGAGCCAAGTGTAGACGAGACCATCACCATCCTAAAAGGTCTGCAAAATAAATACCAAGACTACCACCACGTCCGCTATACCGATGAAGCCATTGAAGCCGCGGCAGTCCTTTCAAACCGCTATATCCAAGACCGTTTCTTGCCAGACAAGGCCATTGACCTGCTGGATGAATCAGGCTCAAAAATGAACTTAACCCTCAACTTTGTGGATCCAAAAGAAATCGATAAACGCTTGATTGATGCAGAAAACCGCAAGGCGCAAGCAACTCGCGATGAAGATTTTGAAAAGGCAGCCTACTACCGTGACCAGATTGCCAAATACAAGGAAATGCAGAAAACCAGCCTAAGCGAAGAAGATATTCCTCTTATTACAGAGAAGGAAATCGAAGCAATCGTGGAGCAAAAAACCAATATTCCTGTCGGTGATTTGAAGGAAAAAGAGCAAACTCAGCTGATCAATCTAGCCAGCGACCTGAAGTCGCACGTCATCGGTCAAGACGATGCAGTTGATAAGATTTCCAAGGCTATTCGCCGCAATCGTGTCGGTCTTGGAAGCCCAAATCGTCCAATCGGTAGCTTCCTCTTCGTTGGTCCAACTGGGGTTGGTAAAACGGAGCTTTCAAAACAATTGGCCATCGAACTCTTTGGCTCAGCCGATAGCATGATTCGTTTTGACATGTCTGAGTACATGGAAAAACACGCTGTCGCCAAGCTAGTTGGTGCCCCTCCAGGCTATGTCGGATATGAAGAAGCTGGTCAATTAACCGAAAAAGTACGCCGCAATCCTTACTCGCTCATTCTCCTGGATGAAGTTGAGAAGGCCCATCCCGATGTCATGCACATGTTCTTGCAAGTTCTTGATGATGGACGCTTGACAGATGGACAAGGACGCACGGTGAGCTTCAAGGATACCATTATCATCATGACATCCAACGCAGGAACTGGCAAAGTAGAAGCCTCTGTTGGTTTTGGGGCGACCATTGAAAACCGTAGTCAATCCGTTTTAGGGCAATTGGGTAACTTTTTTAGTCCGGAATTTATGAACCGATTTGATGGTATTATTGAATTCCAAGCTCTTAGCAAGGCCAACCTTCTCCAAATCGTGACCCTCATGTTAGAAGATGTCAACCAACGCCTAGCTGTAAACGGCATCAGTCTGCATGTGACAGACAAGGTCAAAGAAAAATTGGTTGACTTAGGCTACGATCCAAAAATGGGCGCACGTCCACTCCGCCGGACCATTCAAGACCAGATTGAAGATGCAATTACAGACTTCTACTTGGAAAATCCAAACGAGAAAAACCTACGTGCCGTTATGACATCAAGCGGTAATATACAAATTAAGCCCGTCGCAACCAAGGCTTAAGCCATGAAATCTTCAGATGAAAGAAAATGTCTATTTTGACAATTTTCTTTCATCTTTTTCTTTTATTTTTTAGTATAATGTAGAAAGGATAGAAAAAAGGAGTACGTTATGGAATATCCAACTTTCGGCGAGAAAAAAGAAGGCGTTCACTATAGTAATCGTTATGGTGTCTATGCTGTTATCCCTGATGCAAGTCATACAAACATTATTTTAGTCCAAGCGCCTAATGGAGCCTGGTTTTTGCCTGGTGGAGAAATCGAAGCAGGTGAAGATCATGTTCAGGCCTTGGAAAGAGAATTGATTGAAGAATTAGGTTTCACAGCTACACTCGGGGAATACTATGGACAGGCGGACGAATATTTTTACTCCCGTCACCGCGATACCCACTATTACAATCCAGCCTATATTTATGAAGTGACAGAATTCACCCAAGTAGATAAACCCTTAGAAGACTTCAATCATCTTGCTTGGTTCCCAATTGACCAAGCCATTGACAAACTAAAACGTGGCAGCCACAAATGGGGAATCGAGCAATGGAAATTGCGAAAAAATTCAAAATAATAACTAGTCAAACAAAAGTGATAGTGCTATAATGAAGCTACAGATAGGAGGCTCGCATGAAACTCATCAACACGACCAATACCAATCCCATACTTGTCCAGAATCAACTGGCTAATACGGACGCCTTTTTGGTGGAAACCTATTCTGCTGGAAACACGGATGTCGTTTTCACACAAGCGCCCCTCCACTACGAATTATTGATTAGCAACAAATACCGCGCTGTTCAAGAAAGAGAAATTATCGGTATCCGTGACTATTTCCTCAAACGGAAAATCGATAGAAAATCCATTGACCAAGCAGGCATTCAAACGATTCATACAGCTAACTTGATTGAAATGTCTATCCCTATTATTGCTGAATAAAAAGAAAAGACTGAAAAAATTATTCAGTCTTTTTTGGTACTAATTTTTCAATCATAATTAAAAATGGTGGAGTGTTGATTTGATTGAGCGGCTGATAGAGCATGGTGGCAAAGGCTTCTTGTGGTAAGTTCTTGACAAGTTGCAGCACTGCATCCTTTTCGATATCGCCGCCTTCATGACCATAATAAATCATGAGCGACAGTCGCCCACCAACTTCCAGAAGTTCTAAAATTTTCTCAATCGCACAAATGGTCGTCTGTGGCTGGGTAATGATAGATTTATCTGCTGACGGCAGGTAGCCAAGATTGAAAATGGCTGCGCGGATAGGCTCCTCGACATACTGGTCGACATTCTCATGCCCGTCTAATATCAGTTTGACATTGCTGACATTCTCCTTCTCCAAGCGCTCCTGTGTCTTTCGTAAGGCCTCGTCTTGGACATCAAAAGCATAGACCTTTTTGGCCAGCTTGGCCAAAAAGGCGGTATCATTTCCATTTCCCATGGTGGCATCAACAGCCACCGCTTCCTTATCCAGCACCTCCGCTAAGAAATCATGCGATAGATGAATGGGACGTTTGATCATGTATTTCTCCTTCCTCTAAATCAAGGGCTACTAAATCTCCCTTTTTCCCGTAGTGAAGAATACGCAAATACTCTCCCCATATACGAGAGCGACCTATCTCAGTTTCCATCCAAGTCTCCCGTGACAAGGGAACTCCTTGATATTGCGCATCAAATGTAAAAGGAATATAGGTCAAATGATTTGGTAAATGTTTGGCTAGTGTGCGGCCTTGTCTTCCTGCAACATGGCTTTTACAAATAAACATGACGTTTTGAACAGCTGAAAAATCAAAGACTTCCTTGGCAAATAAGACATTTTCCAAGGTATTGGTCGAACGATTTTCATAAGAGATAAGCTGTTCAGGAATACCAGCTGCCAACAAGTTCTCTACAATTACCTCAGCTTCCGCTTTTTCTTTTCCGTGTACCCATTCAGGATTTGGTGTCCCCGTTGGACTAATCCCACCTGTCACAACAATTTGTTTAGCCCAGCCATTTTCAAAAGCCTCAATCGCTTTCTGCCAATGACCGACATGTGTCCCTCCGAAAACAAAAAGGACATCACTGATTTAAGGTAACATTTTTTCACCAAATGTAATATCTGTTAAAAATGAAATTTCTTCCGAAGATAAGCTAGGAACTTCTGGTGTTTTAGGAATGATTGGTCTCATCATTTCTCCTTACCCAAATACTTCAAAGCAAGCAATTGCTTCTAGTAATGCTAAATTGATGGCTTCTCTACCATAGCAATCCAAAAAGTAATCTCGATAAGCATCTGTGCCTAGATTTCTTTGGAGAGACCACAGGGTCCAGTAAAGATCAATATGTCGATCTCCCAAGCCACCGCTATCGCAGTCGATAAATGACTGAAATTGCCAATCATTCAGGATGATATTTGGCAGACACAAATCCCCATGAATCAGCTCATCTTTTTGTAAAAATGGAGCAATTTCCTGCACTCGCAAAAAGGCCTCGTCTCTTCCTAGCCCTTCTTGCTGACTAGATAGGTATTTCTTTTCAAAATTTCCCTGACGATAACCCTTATACACATTCTCTAGATAGCGATCGACATTGTCCACGATGGGGCAATCTGCAGCATCTATGCTGTGTAATTTTCGCATGGATTCCGCTAAAACCTGACACAAGCGCTTTGGATTTGCCAAGTAAATGGGGGAACTAGTGTCCTCTCCATCCACCTTAGCTGTCAGCATCCAGTCCTCCTCTTCAGAGATATAGCCCAAGACTTCTGGCGCCAAGTTTTTCTTGAAAAAATAATCGGTAGCATCTACTTCTCTCTGAAGACTGCCTTTGGGTGCTCTTTTTAAAAAATATCCACCATCTCCGTCAATAAAATAAACCTTGGCTTGTGGCGAACTACTACTATCATAAACTGCTTTTGCTTGCGCTAACAGAGGGTGAAATTCTGCTGGTACTTGGTCGTCCAGCCTGATGTGCTGTTTCTTCATATTTACATTCCTACTTTACATCCTTGCCATGAACCACGCGCTTCCATCTCTTGGTCAATAGCATTTAGCACTTCCCACTTATTGAGGCTCCACATGGGACCTATCAACATATCACGCGGTGCATCTCCCGTGATGCGGTGAATCACCATCTCTTTAGGAATAATCTCCAGTTGGTCGCAGATGATGGACACGTATTCTTCCTGACTGAGCAACCGCAAGCGTCCTTCATGGTAATCACGCTGCATGCGTGTATTGGTCATGAGGTGAAGCAGGTGGAGCTTGATGCCGTCAATATCGTTATCAGTCACGCAACGACGGACATTTTCAACCATCATCTCATGGGTTTCTCCTGGAAGTCCATTGATCAAGTGGGAGACGATGTCCACTTTGGGTGCTAGCTCACGTACACGAGCCACCGTTTCCTTATACAAATCATAGGAATGGGCCCGGTTAATTAGCTCTGAAGTGTGCTCATAAATCGTCTGCAAGCCCAATTCAACTGTCACATGCATGTGTTCACTCAATTCAGCCAAATAAGCAATGGTCTCATCTGGCAAGCAATCTGGACGGGTCCCGATGTTAATACCCACCACTCCAGGCTCATTGATGGCCTGCTCATACCGCTCACGGATAACCTCTACTTTTTCATGGGTGTTGGTAAAATTTTGAAAATAAACCAAGTACTTGGTAACTTCTGGCCACTTCCGATGCATAAAATCAATTTCGTGATAAAATTGCTCCCGAATCGGTGCTTCAGGAGCTACAATGGCATCTCCTGACCCCGAAACCGTACAGAAGGTACAGCCACCTTTTGCCACCGTACCATCACGATTAGGACAATCAAAACCCGCATCAATGGGCAATTTGAAAATCTTTTCTCCAAATAGTTCTCGGTAATAGTCATTTACAGTTCGATATCGTTTTTTCATAAAATAGTATAGCCGTCCTTTCTTATCACGCTTTACCATAGGTTATCCATCCTTATCACAACAGCGTTTTCATATATTTTCAAATTATCATACCTTACCAGATTTTATCACACTTCATCAAGTTCTTGATTAAATTTTGGTTACTCTATAAGTTCCAATTTCGACTTTAGATTGTATTTCATAGTCGCAGTCACATGATTATAGATCAACAACGTTGTCTTTTCATCTCCATGCCCCACTCTTTCCATAATAACTTTAATAGGTATTTCTAATTCAGCTAATAAACTTATATGAGAATGTCGTAATACATGACTGGTCATTGAAAAAGTAGCACTTTTTTCAATTTTAGAGAGCTTAAACTTTGTATTCAAATAATGATTAAAAGTTGTATTCAAAATAGGAGCTTGATTATGCAAAAAAACAAAGCCCTCTACCTTGCCTGCCATCCCAATCAATTCCATAAAAATTTCTTTTACACGATTGTTATAATCAACCTTCCGATACGAATTGATAGTTTTAGGAGTTGTCAATATATACTCTTGTTTACTTTTACTATACAAAGTATACTTTTGATTATCAAAATCTATATCCTCCCACTGCAAAGCCGTAGCTTCGCCAAAACGCAAACCAGTAAGATACATAAATTCAGTAAATAAGCGAAACACCTTGTTGCTATCATATTTTTTCAAATAATCTAGAAATTTCTTCATCTCTACTCGATCTAAAAATTTCTCTTTTGCTTTTTGAACATCTTCTATTGTTTTCTTAGCCTTTGGAAGCACAACTTTTTGTGTAATATCTTCATTTATCAAACCTACTTCGTAACAATATTTATAGAATCTAAATAATACAACCTTTTCTAACACACGATATTGTTTAGACCAATTTTTATTCATCAGATACTTCTGTAAGCTAATTGAAGTTATTTTTGATAACTTCACATCACCATATTGTCTCAAATACGGATTCAGCATATCTAACTGTCTGTCATAAGTGCTTTGCTTCAGCTCAACTTTTCGGATAAGAAGCTACTCATGTAAGGCTTCCTTAACTGTTTCACAAGATAACCTTTTGTCACTCTTTTGCAAACGTATTTCAATTTTTTCTTCAAGTATCTCTCTTGCTTTAGCCTGCATTGCTCTACTTTTACTTGCAAGTGTACATGATACTTGTTCCCACTTCTCCTCCTCTTCATTATAGAATTTTTGGTAATACCTAACTTTTCCACTAGGCAACTTTTTATCGAACATCCGCTTCTCCTTTGAATAGATTTGCGGGTGAAAACTAACACCCTATTATACCACATCCCCTTTTTTATCCAAAAAAGTAAAAATTCAAAAAATCCACGTACATTTATAAGCAATTTACCACCACTTCGTATCTCTACATCTCTAAACTGCTTATACGTTCGCATCACTCGCAATCTTCGGCTTAAAGTTGCCGTTGACATCGGAAAATAACTTAATAACTCTGTTTTTACTACAGACTTATCAGGATAGTTATGATAATTTTTCTCCTTTTTTCTTTCTAACATTAAATCACTCATTATTAACCCTTTCCATCATTCATTTTTTACCACCATATCACTTATCTTAAGACAGGTTTAAGTTCGGATTTCATTCTAATTTTCAAACCAGGTATTCCCATCTTTTCAACTAAATACCGAACAAAACAAAAAACAAGTCATTTCTGACTTGCCTATCAAAATCTTTCTATACAGTATCAGACCATAATATCACTTAAACCTAAAATTATATAGTTTTCTTTTAGCCCAACAAAATCTTGTAATGTATAACTGATTTTTGCTAACATTTCTCGACCTGAATATTGATTACTTTCAATATCATATTCCTTTAAATACAAACAATCTCCAATTTGATAGCCTCTATCATTATATTGGCACTCAAATGTTTTTTTACCAGACACAATATCTTCAAAAAAGTTAGGTAATATTTTTAAGATATGCGTTTTCATATATAATTTCCTTCCTAGCAAAGAATAAAAGCAAGCACCCACCCATGTACGGTAAGTGCTTCAATTTGACAACTCTGTATTCCTGATATATAATAATTATGGAAAAAGGTAGTTGCGGAAACAACTACCCCTTGCAGAACCGTTTAAGACGGTGGCATATTTATTGGTTAAAAATAACCGTTAACTCGACCAAAGTTATAGACGGTTATTTTTTATTGCTCATTTTTACGATAACAACCATCAAACCAATGAGTGATAGTAGAAAACTACCAAACCCAAGCATGAGTTGCATTGTCTCGTAAACCGACAATATTCGCTCCTTTCTCTTTGGATTTTAGCACTTACATTCATAAGCACCACCACCTTTCAGAAATCAGAGCCACCGTCTTAACTTTTCTGCACTAACTATTATATCATAACTTTATTTATACATAACTTCTTCAAATTGGTTAATCTTTCCATTTTGAATTTTAAATGTAAACTGTCTTCGTCTATCAAATTTTCCTGCATAGGCTGGACTACTTTCAGAATAAGATACATCCGCAAAATACAAAGCGCCATTTTGATAAACAGTCACATTCTGTAACTCACGCTCGACAAGAGTTACACTTGCCATATTTCATATCTCCTTCGTCTTTTGATAGTCAACTACTTCTACTTGTAATGATGAAACTGATTGAATAGCTGAATCAAGCGAAGAATCCCCTCGATAGCCTTTTAAGGCTTTTTCTTTTTCTTTCAACTTCACAAGATCAATTGACTGTTCAATATAAGTTTGCATAAAATCTTCTGCCACTTGTAATTGATTATCAGACCGAACTTTACTATCCGAACTCGAAGAGGAATCCACATTTTTAACTACACTTGATTGTCGTGATGCCTCCATTCCTGTTTCCTTCTTTTCATTTGAACAAGCAATCACCAATAGACTTGTACAAGCTAATAGCACTAAAACTTCTACCTTTTTCATACCTTTACTCCTTTGTAATCTCTATGGTACAGACCAACTAAAAATATTCATAGAAAATGACAGTAGTAAATTATAAATTCATTAATTATTTCAGAACTTAACCCTGCCACAGCTTTTGCTTTTATTAACCAACAGACAAAACAAAATAAAAACATTATTGTAAAAAACATATACACTGTAAATACCTAAACAAAATTGTGGCACCATCTTCTATCCATAATATTAGATTTGTATACTATTCAATATTGAGCAAGTATGAGCTAGAGGAAGAATAGGATTACAACTAAATCCTACTTGCTTACAAACTAAGATATTTTGTTATTAACTAGTACAACGAGTAAAATTTTATTATGAACTTTATCAAGATGATGATGTGATTTTAAATTTATAAAAAATATCCCCTAAAATTAGATTTTATATCTAACTTTAGAGGATATAACTCAGATTTTTTAGATTTGAATATTTATTTACGATTAAGTAATTGCGATAAATAATGCGAAGTCCCAGAAAGCATGGAAAAGAATTGCTCCCTTAAGTGAACGTGTGACACGTAATGATAAGTATAATCCTGTACCTAGAATTATTGCAAACAATACTTGAAAACATGATTGGAGAAACGGAGCTCCTATGATGACATTTGGTAAATGCCAAAAGCCAAACAAAATTTGTTGAACTATAAAAGATGTCCATTCATTATTATTTTGGCGAAGTTCTCTTAATGAAAAACCACGGAAAATAGTCTCTTCTGTCATTCCCACACACAAAGCTGATATCAAACAAGAAAGAATACGAGGAAGTGAATCGCTATTCCAGTTTTTGATAATTGACCCCATATTTGTATAAAAATTGTAACAAGCGAATAGTAGCATTGCAATCACAATAATTGAGGCTATTATTTTAAGATATGGGTTTTGAATTTCTTTATGTTTTGTTGAGTACAATTCCTTGATATAAACAAGTCCTTTTGTTTGTTTTACAAAATAAAGAAATAACAGAACTGTCATGAACATCGGTACCGCAACACTCAGAAATGAACTAACGCTATTTAAAAATGAAGTGTTGTATGTTACACCCGTAAGTGATGAAAAAATACGAGCTAATGTTGTCCATATGAGAGAAAAAAGAACTGTTATACAGACAATATTTTTAGTCTTATTACTCTTTTTAAAAAGTTGTTGAATCATTAAAACCTCCCAATTCATTAAAGCATTCTAATTTATTATCACCTCTCAAGAGGCACTGATAGATAGATTGTAACAAAAAAAACATTAATTTGCCAATAGGGAATTCCTAAAATTGATGCTAAACTAAATTTTGTGTATTGATCGCTTTGTGCTTGGTATAACTTAACAGATTCCTCATTTACATAAACTTTAATACTCCCTAATTCTTTGAAATCTTTGTAACTAATTTTTTCTATAGGAATGATTATCCCTAATCTTGTGTATACAAAACATCCAATTTCCTCCCTAATTTATTACTCAATAAAAAAGGAAGAATTTTCATTCTTCCTAGTTTCAATAAATATCTTAATTTTCTTTACGACCAGCTACAAAGAGACCAAACATAGCTACCATAATTGACATACCAAGTGGCAGAAGAACAGATTTTGTTTCACCAGTGTGAGGTAAAACAGAAGATTTAACTGTTGTATTCAAATTAGGAGTTGTCCCTTTTTTAGTAGGATTAGAAAGCTGAACTGTCTCAGACTTGCTTTCTGCTTTTGCACGTACTTGTGCTTCTTCAGCACGTTTCAAGGTTTCTGCCATTTGTTTTGCTTCTTCTTGCTTATTGTACTTCGCAAGTAAATCTTGCCATACCTTAAATTTGGCATCACGGTCTTGTTGCAAGCTAACTAACTTGTCATTTTCAAGTGTTAATGTAGAGATAGCTTCATTATAAGCTTTTTCTGCTTTTGCATAAGCAGTCAAAGCTTTCTCTAATTCTTCAGGATCATGAATCAATTTATCAACACGAGCCAACTTTTCAGCAAGTGTTTGCTTCGCAGTTGCCAAACTAGCTTTCACATCCGCCAATTTTGATTCAGCCAATTTCACTTCATTCTTCAAACGAATTAATTCTTGACTCTCTTTCGCAAAAACTTGTTTTGCTTCAGCAAGTTTAGCTTCCTTTTCAGCAAGCTTCGCTTTTGCTTCATCATAGACTTTCTGTTTAGCCTTTACATCCGCATCCAAAACTTTCAAAGCTTCTTGTGCTTTTGCATTTGCAAGACGACTAGCTTCAGCTTGTTTTTGTGCTTCAGCAAGTTTTGTTTGTGCTTCAGGAGAAAGAACCTTAATAGCTTCAGCACGTTTCAAAACTTCCTGCGCAGAGGTCAAGGCTTTTTTAGCTTCTGCCACTGCCTTAGCCGCAGTTGCAAGAGTTACTTTGTCAGCTTCACGAGTTGATACCAAACCTTCATATTGTTTTTGGAAAGTTTGATAATCTGACAATACTTTTTCTTTACTAATAGGATTAGCAATTTCAGTTGAATCAAACTTAGTCGCTGAAACTGAATCAATCTGGTCAGATGAAACTAATAGATAATGAATACCTGTTACTCCTGAACGATTAGATACATCCACTCCTAGATACTGTTTGTCAATAGCCTTGCCCCAACTGAATCCAGCGATTGAACGTGCATGTGCAAATTCATCACCATTAAACATGAAATCAAGAACAGAAGTAAAGACTAATTCTTTCGCTTCCGCCATTGAAATGGTTGGTGTTTCAAGACCAAGGCTCACCATGTTTTCATACGGTTGAGCTTGTTTTTCTCGCACCAAACCTGTTGCAAGAACTTTTTCATCATAAGAAAGTCCTGCTTCTTTGGCTGCTTGATTGATAGCGTAAGTATCATGTCCATATTTTTCCACATCAGAATATATCCATTTATCTGCAACATAATGGTCTGTTACACCATCAGCGAATTTTACTGAGCCATTGCTTACTGAAACGACTGTATGACCAAAAGCTTTACGAATATCGTTCACTAACTCTTGTGCAAAGAAGGTCAACTCTTTCAAGTTTTCTTCTGAAAGATTGTTTGTATCAATCTTTGTAGTTGAATCATTCTTGTTTGCTTTGTAAGTATTGTTTTTGTACTCAGCTGGTGACATAGCTTGTAATTTAGCAAAAACTTCTTTACGTTGTTGCTTACTCGCTTCATCAGTAGCAGACAAAAGACGATTGTATTCTTTCAAGGCTTCAACATATTCAGCTGAGACTTTGATAGTATTGATACCATCAACCGCATTTTTCAACGTTGCCAATTTTGGTGTAGCTTCTTCAACTGCTTTAGTAGATTTTGCCAAGTTTTCAGTGGCAGTTTTTTGACGCGTTTCAGCAATAGTCAACGTTACTTGTTTACTGTCACGGTCAATTGTAGCCATGTCAATTTGTAACTGACGGTCACCATCAGCAAATTTAGCTTCATCAGCCTTGACTTGTGCTTCGACGAGCTTTGCTTCATCAATTGTTAGTTGATTAGCTGCCTTCTCTGCTTCATCAATGACTTTCTGAGCGCCAGTGCCATCAAGTATGGCTTTGGCAGTATCAACACCATTTTGAGCAGTCTTAACTTCATCTTCAGCAGTCTTAACTTGCTTACCTGATTCAGCAACTACACCTATTTGATTATCAACACGTGCTTCAGCTTCATTTTCGATTTCTTGTGCTTTTGTGAGATTTTTCTCTTCAGTTGAAACACCACCTTCGGCAGTTTTGACCTCAGCTTTGGCAGTATCAATGTTTTCGGGAGTTGCTTGACCAGCAACTTCTTTGGCTTCCGAAAGCTTGCTTAATGCACCATTTATATCTTTAGTAGCACCAGCAACTGCTACGCTTGCCCCTTTAACAACACCAGCTTGATTATCATAAGCAGACTTAGCGTTTTTATATTCACCTTCAGCAAGTTTGACTTGCTTATCTGTAACCACATTATCGCTTTTCTCAGTTGAACTATCAGCAGGTTTAACTGGTACAGTAAGTGTTTCTTCAGCAAATACGCTATTTGCCAAACTTAAAGACAATCCGCAAACTAAAACTGCACTAAGAACTTTTGATTTTTTCATTTTATATCTCCTTTTTATTTAACCAAGCTTGTTTCCAAGTTTTTTTAACAAAATTATAACATCTTTTTTATAAATATACTTAATTTTACTGTCGTTGCTAATCTTAGGAACTTCATCATAAGTATACTTGCTAAACACTTCTGCAATCAGCCCATGAGCCAATCGTGGATGCAGACCCAGTTCAACCAAGTCTTTATAGGAAAGAACAAGACTTCTATCTACTGAACCTGTATTCTTATCAATATAACGGACTAAATCGTCTACAGTAACACAAAACAAATCTGATATTTTATACAATGTTTCAATATCAGGTGTACGTGTACCATCTTCATACCGTTTATAGGTACGTTCCTGTACATTTAGCCATTTTGCTATACGAGGAATCTCAATTCCTTTATCTAAACGAAGTTGTTTCAAATTTGTCGCAATATCTAACATCTAAAATCTCCTTATCTTACAGAGGGAAGAACGAATAGGTAATTTTCTCCCCTTTATAAAATAGCTATCAGCATCAAAGGACAAAACCCATACCAATCTTGATAACCGAGAACTATTCTAAACTAAGGATTGTCTGTTTTATTGATTAGAAAATTAAAACTACTAATACCAGTCTACAATTTCAATATAAAGCCAATTTTATGAATTACTTATCAGCACCTTCCAAACTTTCATCCATTAAAGAATAATTAAATCCTCCTGTAGAATCTTTCATTCGTGCTATGTATTTATTCATATATCAAAACTCATTTTTCTTTATTCAATTCTTATTCAATTAAGTCAACTGCTTCATTTATCATTTCTTGAATGTCCCAAACGACCACTCGTCCTTTATAGGTAATAGCTGAAGTACAACCAGTAATAGAAATATCAATTTCTTCCCCATTTTCAGGATGCGTTGCGGTTGCTTGATGAATGCGCATTACAAAACTATTTTTTTCCAACAAAGTTCCTTTAGCCATATTTAATCCTCTCTATAATTACAAAAAAGCCGATAAAACTCCATTTACCAGCTACTACTCTTAATCTCAATTTTCTAATCAATAAAACAGACAATCCATCCAACATGAAACAAAACACTGCCAGAACGAAACCCATTTTTTAGTGTTTTTTTAATATAATTATCGATTGCCTATTTAATAAAACCATAACATTAACAAATCTGAATTTCTTCCACCTATATGAATTTCCCAAATTTTAGGAATTTGCTTTTTAGGCTCTAAAGCATGTTTCTTGTATTCATATCCCAATTCTTCATCTCGAATAATTTTCTGAACCGCTTCTTCTATTGGTTCAAGACTAATTCCTCTTTTTTTGATTCTTGCTAAATCTTTGCGATAACGATTGGTAAACTCATACGTCAACATCTTCTTCTACCTCTCTAAAAAAATCTGATACACTTTGCTTACTTGGACTAATTCCATTTTGAGCATAATTCCTCATATATTCCTTAACAGAATCTTGTGTCTCCTGATTATATTCACTAATATCACTTGTCCGAATATACATGTCTGTATCATTGTAACGTGTATCAATATGAATATTATGGTCTTTATCAATATATCCTGTTTCCTTCAATTCAAAAGGTAACCCTCTAACCTGCTCAGATTTTTTTAAAAACATGACAAACGCTTCTTGTACACTTGTACCTAAAGAAGCATAAATTTTTGATACATTATCTAACAAATCCGCATCAACTCTTTTTTGAAAATTCTTTGTAGTCATAACCATACCCCTTTATTTCATTTGTAATATAATTACAACATAAATACATGCTTGTTTCAAATTTAAACACACAATAAAAGTATTATTCCTAATATTTTTTATTCTATATTTAAGTTAGTATCACTCACATTTTCCTCTTTACAACGCATACTTGTCAATTTACCTCACTCAAGATTTGGAATGCAGGAACTATTAGTTAAAACGAGAGCTTTTTATCCAAAATAAAAAGAGGCAAGAACGCTGTTCCTACCTCTATATAAAATATAAGTCTTTACTTTTCTTTTTTTGAATCCATTAAGTGCCAATTAACACTAATGACTATTCAAATACCTCTTCATACTCTCCATACCAAGCAGCGCCTTCGTATCTCCAACCCCTAGTCTGAAGAACTCTGACCTCATTTTCGCTCATTGTATAATGATGAGAACCTGATGTTAACCCTTGATGGAAAAGGCGATAAACAGGACGACTTCCATCTGAATACCATGCAACACCTTCATTTCGCCAATGATGTTTAGTTGTTAAAACTTTTACCTCATTTTGATCCATCGTGTAATGATGATCTTTCAGAATCGGATTATACAGTCGATAAACTTCTCTTCCTTCCTTAGGCGCTCTCCATGCGACACCTTCGTATTTTCCCCAACCAATACGAACCAATGTATCTCTTTCATTTTTACTTGCTGTATAAAAATGTTCTTTATTATTGGGATTGTAGAGACGATACATAGGAACATATGGGACATCCGCTGCTACTACGGTGACTTCCCAGACCACTGCTACTTCATCTACTCTTAAATTAACTGAATTTCGCTGAAGTTCTTCATTAAATCGTCTTGACTGTTCATTATCTCCAGAAGGAAAATCCGCAATAATCTTTGTCTTTCCTGGTTTTAAGGCTACCCAATTCCCTTGTTCATCAAAAGAAATAATAGATGGATCTTCTACCGTCATGTTAAAAGAATAGAGAAAATCTTTTAATGGAGAATCCTGAGGACGGCGGATTTGTCCCTGCTCACCCACTTGAAGATTGAACTTAAAAGTTCCGGCTTCAAACTCTGCTCCGCCTTTACTATAAAATTCAGTTTTTGCCGTTTCCTCCGCAGAAACTACCTGACCAACTCTTGATTCAGAGAAATCTACTCCTCCAAGTATTGCTCCACTACAAAGTGATAAAAGAACTACACTTTTCATAATATTACGCAACATATTTTCCTCCTAACTAATTCGCTTTAAAAGCTACTCCCTCATATTTCCAGCCCACACTGATTAGCTGATTTTTTTCGTCTACATTTGCTGTATAAAAATGTTCTTTTGTAACTTGACTATATAATCTAAAAACATCTACTCCAGTACCACTTTGAAAAACTACACCCTCATTAATCCAGCCAGAATTCTGCAACTTCTGGACTTCATTCATACTTGTAGTTAATAAATGGTCTTTCGTAGCTCTATTATATAAACGATAAACAGGGGCGACATCTCCTGTCTTCCATGCAACACCCTCATCACCCCAACCATGCTTAGAAATTAGTGTATTTCTTTCATTCAAATTTGATGTATAATGGTGTCTCTTTAAGCCCTTATGATATAAACGATAAACAGGGGATGATGCGGTAGGCTCAGATTTAGTAAATGATACAACTCCTGAAGAAGGATTCACTGAATTAATAAGTTCAAGCATGCTTGGTGTAACTCTAGCTGCATGATTAGTAATATCTCGGTTGAAACCACTATGAACACCAACAATTTCATTATCAGCGTTCAAAATAGGACTACCACCTTGTCCCCCCTTGTATCAATTTTATAATTCAATTCGCTATCTGAAAGAGTGTCTATATTTCCTGAAGCAAACACCATTTGACCCGGACGATCTCCTGGATACCCCGCTGTTTGAGCATAATCTCCTGATTGAATATTAGTTGATAACGTTAGATAACCTGTTTTTGTACCAAGTGGTTTTGATAACTTAATAACTGCATAATCATTCTGATGACTTGGATTAGAAGAATATGCTGGATTTATTTTAATTACAGTAGCAGTACTTACACCAAACGGCACACTTCCATCAGAAGTTGCTGGTGTAACTTTGATATCTGTAAAATATTCATTTTTATCAACTGAATATACGACGTGAGCAGAAGTCAACACAACATCACTAGCAACCAATGTACCTGTACCCGTAAGAGGCACATAGCTACCGCTTGCAGAATAATATCCTACCCCTTCAATTTTAACAATTTTAGGGAAAAAACCTTTAGTTGTATCAGTAATGTTTACCCTATTATCACCTCCAAAAACTCGTTCAAAAACTTCATTTTCTACTACCTGTTCTTGATCGGCAACATTTACTGGTGTTTCTTCTGCTTTTATAACAGTACCCACGCAAGTCGTAATAGTTAACAAAAGCAATCCAGAATATAAGTATTTCTTTAACATATATCTACCTCTTTTTATAATCTCCGAAAGAATTGTAGCACACTTTGAGAGCCTTTTCAACGTACATCTTGTTGTTTGGTATAAAAATTTCTACTATTTGCTCAAAAGAACCTTCTAAAATGAAATTACCACTTAAGGGGATTAAAAAACATCTCAGAGAGATATCATTGTAATCACCACCACAACAATTAGAACGGCGCTAAAATGCAAGACTATTACAACACCCAGAAGGAAGGTTTCTTTACTAAAGAACAACTTAAATAGGTTACAACACAAATGAACGTTTTATTCCAACTTAAACACACAATAAAAAACATTATCCTCAATATTTTTTTATTCTATATTTAAGTTAGTATCACCCACATTGCTTGGTTAATGTTTTGGTTAATCTCTATATAAATTCTAAAAAATATACTTCAAAACTGGCTATTTTAAGAGATTGTATAATAATTTATGAAATAAAAATAGTATAGCAAAATTTACTATTTTTTTCTTTTTTCGGATAAATTAACGAATAAATAAGTATGAAGATATTATTATTCCTATTTCTCGGGGCATCTCTTGGTTCATTTCTAGGGCTTGTCATCGACCGTTTCCCACAGCAATCCATCATCGCACCAGCCAGCCACTGCAATCATTGCAAAAAACAGCTCAAGGCTTGGGACTTGATTCCGATTGTCTCGCAACTTTCTACCCATTCCAAATGCCGTTATTGCCAGGCCAAGATTCCTTATTGGTATCTCTTACTGGAGATTTCGTCAGCATTTCTAGTCGTCCTAACTGCTTATCAAGTCCTATCTTTTGCCACTTCTTGCGTCTTATTGACGGGACTTGTCTTGGGTATTTATGACATCAAACACCGCGAATACCCGCTAGTTGTTTGGCTTGTCTTAACCTTTATTGCACTGCTCTTTTCTTCGCTCAATTGGTTATTTTTCTTCTTTCTGGCCTTAGCCTACCTAGCTGAAAAAGTGAATTTAAAAATTGGCTCCGGCGACTTGCTCTACCTTGCTACCTTGGCACTCATTTTTCCCTATACCAACCTACTTTGGCTCATCCAAATCAGCAGTATTCTGGGGCTGGTAACCTATTTTTATTTTTATAGAAAGGCACTTCCCTTCATTCCTTTCCTGTGGCTAGCAAGCATCCCTGTTTTGCTGATTTTCTAAGGATTCCTAACTCCTGACAAACGAGACAATCCACCTTTCGGTGGATTTTTATGCTATAATGTTCTGTATATAAAGGAGTATACCTATGTACAAGGATGATAGCTTGACGCTGCATACCGATCTCTACCAGATCAACATGATGCAGGTCTACTTTACAAAAAATATTCATAATAAGCATGCTGTTTTTGAAGTTTTCTTCCGTAAGCAACCCTTTGAAAATGGCTACGCCGTCTTTGCTGGGCTAGAAAGAGTGGTCCAATATTTATCGGATTTGCATTTTTCTGAAACAGATATCGACTACCTCCGCGAGCAAGGCTATCCTGAGGATTTCCTAGATTACCTAGCCAATCTCAAAATGGAACTGACCGTTCGTTCGGCTAAAGAAGGCGACTTGGTTTTTGCCAATGAACCCATTATGCAAATCGAAGGTCCACTGGCCCAATGCCAGCTGGTGGAAACTGCCATTCTCAACATTGTCAATTACCAGACCTTGATTGCGACCAAAGCCCGCCGTATCAAAACGGTTATCGAGGACGAGCCACTCCTAGAATTCGGAACACGTCGCGCCCAAGAAATGGACGCTGCCATCTGGGGTACACGGGCTGCCTTCATCGGTGGAGCGGGTGCCACATCCAATGTTCGAGCTGGTAAGATGTTTGGCATTCCAGTTTCTGGTACACATGCCCATGCTCTCGTACAGACTTTTGGCAATGACTATGATGCCTTCATGGCTTATGCGACGACTCACAAAAAATGTGTCTTTCTTGTTGATACCTACGATACTTTGCGACTGGGCGTTCCAGCTGCAATTCGGGTAGCAAAGGAGTTAGGTGACAAGATTCAATTTCTCGGAGTTCGCATTGACTCTGGTGACATGGCTTACATTTCGAAAAAAGTTCGTCAGCAATTGGATGATGCTGGTTTCCACGATGCAAAAATCTACGCTTCCAATGACCTGGATGAAAATACCATTCTCAACCTCAAAATGCAAAAGGCAAAAATTGATGTGTGGGGCGTCGGCACCAAACTCATCACCGCCTATGATCAGCCAGCGTTAGGAGCCGTCTACAAGATTGTCTCTATCGAAGACGAAAACGGTCAAATGAAGGACACCATTAAATTGTCCTCAAATGCTGAGAAGGTATCAACTCCCGGTAAAAAGCAAGTTTGGCGCATCACTTCCCGCGAAAAAGGGAAGTCCGAAGGGGACTACATTACCTTTGCAGATACAGATGTGGCTCATATGGACAGCATCCACATGTTCCACCCTACCTATACCTACATTAACAAAACCGTCACAAATTTTGACGCGGTGCCTCTCCTTGTTCCTATCTTTGACCAGGGGAAATTGGTCTATCAACTGCCTAGTCTTCAGGATATTCAAGATTATGCCCATCAGGAATTTGATAAATTATGGGATGAGTACAAGCGGGTCTTGAATCCACAAGATTACCCTGTTGACCTGGCAAAAAATGTTTGGGACCATAAGATGAATCTCATTGACACCGTCCGCAAACAAGCCCTCGGTAAGTAAAAATAGGAGAAAACATGACATTACAAGAAATCATTATTCGTGAACTCGGCGTCCTATCTACCATTGATCCACAAGAAGAAATCCATCGTTCGATTGACTTTTTAAAAGAATACTTGAAAAAACATCCTTTCTTAAAAAGTTATGTCTTAGGAATTTCTGGTGGTCAAGATTCCAGTCTCGCTGGTCGTCTGGCACAGATTGCTATTGAAGAAATGCGCGCTGAAACAGGTGACGATGCTTATCAATTTATCGCCATTCGTCTTCCTTATGGCATCCAAGCCGACGAGGACGATGCACAGCGTGCGCTGGCTTTTATCAAACCAGACGTGAGCTTGACGGTAAATATCAAGGAAGCCGTTGATGGTCAAGTTACCGCACTTGAAGCAGCCGGATTGAGCATTTCTGACTTTAACAAGGGCAATATCAAGGCCCGCCAACGCATGATTACCCAATATGCCGTTGCTGGTGAGCATAAAGGAGCCGTCATCGGTACGGACCATGCCGCAGAAAATATCACTGGGTTCTTCACTAAGTTTGGTGACGGTGGTGCAGATGTTCTGCCACTTTTCCGTCTCAATAAACGCCAAGGAAAGGCTCTCTTAGCCGCGCTTGGTGCTGAAAAAGCCATCTATGAAAAGATTCCAACTGCGGACCTCGAAGAAAACAAGCCCGGACTTGCTGATGAGGTCGCTCTCGGCGTGACTTACAATGATATCGATGATTATTTGGAAGGCAAAACCGTAAGTCCTCAAGCGCAGGAAATCATTGAAAATTGGTGGAAAAAAACAGCCCACAAGCGTCACTTGCCCATTACAGTCTTCGATGATTTTTGGAAATAATAAAAAGTAACAGGGAGAAAATCTATGAATTTCACTGGTATACCGATATTAGAAAGCGATCGTCTGTTGCTCCGACCTTACACCTTAGCAGATGCACAACTCATGTTTGACAACTGGGCTTCTCACCCTGAAAATGTCACCTATGTCACTTGGTCTGCCCACGAAAGTGTTGATTTTACAAGGCAACTCTTGAAGGAATGGACATCTAGCTATGACCAACCAGACTTTCTCCACTGGGTTATTGCGTTTAAAGACCAACCTGATTTTGTGATTGGAGATATTAGTGTTATTGATAGCGACCAAGCAACTCAATCCTGTGAACTGGGCTATATTCTCAGTCAAGATTATTGGGGACAAGGCCTAATGACAGAGGCTTTGAAAACTGTCATTGACTTTTTATTCCAAGAAGTCAACTGCAATCGTATCACTGCCATTCATGCAACAGAAAATCCCGCATCTGGCCGTGTTATGAACAAAGCAGGGATGAAATACGAAGGAACCTTCCGTCAAGCTGCTAATCTAAAAGGAAATTTAGTGGACATTTCAGAATATGCTATTTTAAGAGAAGATTTCACAAAAAAATAAAAAGGACACATTGTCCTTTTTATTTTTCTAAATAATCTGCAACCGCAACCACATCCTTGTCACCACGACCAGAAACATTGACGATGATGATTTGCTCTTTATCCATCAAAGGTGCTCGCTTAATGGCTTCTGCAATAGCATGAGAACTCTCGATAGCAGGTAGAATCCCTTCCGTTTTACTGAGAGTTAACAGGGCCTCAACCGCCTCATCATCACGAGCCGACACATACTCTACGCGGCCACTTTCCTTGAAAAAGGCGTGTTCCGGACCAACTCCAGGATAGTCCAGGCCAGCTGAAATAGAGTAAACTGGCGCAATTTCTCCATTCTCCTTGAACAGAGCGATCGTTTTCATCCCATCAACAATTCCGACGGTTCCTTTGGTCATTGTTGCGGCATGCTTGTCCGTGTCCACACCACGCCCCGCAGCTTTTACTCCCACCAAGCCGACTTCAGCATCATTGACATATTGTGAAAAAACTCCAATGGCATTTGAACCGCCCCCGACACACGCAATGACCAAGTCTGGTAAACGTCCTTCTATTTCTAAAATCTGACGTCGTGACTCAATGGAAATAACCTTCTGAAATTCATGAACAATGGATGGATAGGGATGGGGACCAACTGCCGATTCCAAGACAAAAAATGCATCCAAACATGTAAACATCGCATTCCATTCCAAATCGTGTCGCGGCTGCTGCAGTAGCAACTCCGTGTTGACCCGCTCCTGTTTCTGCGATAACACGTTTTTTTCCCATCCGCTTAGCCAACAAAATTTGTCCCAAGACATTATTCAATTTATGCGAGCCTAAGTGATTCAAATCTTCCCGCTTGAGGTAGATTTTTGCACCGCCCAAGTGATTGGTCAAGGACTCTGCAAAATAAAGTGGCGTCTCACGACCAGAATAATCCTTCAAATAATGCTGGTATTCCTCCAAAAATTCTGAATCATTTTTATAGGCTTCAAATGTTGTCTCCAATTCATCCAAAAGTGCCTGAATTGGCTCAGGAACAAAACTACCACCAAATTGACCAAAAAATCCTTTTTCTACTGTCATAACAAATTTTCTCCTTATTGCTGAAACTCTTTTTACAATTTATTTACACTACTTTTCCAACTTTCAGACGCCATCGTTTGTTCATATCATTTCTCCTTTATCGTGGAATTCATCTTCTAACCCCTGTTACCTTCTGCGAACTTGCAAGCCTTAAGAATGTAAGGTTCACAGTTCTCGCTGTGGTCGAACTGCATCAATTCCCTTAAATTCAATGGCGGTGCAATGCTCCTTATTTCATTAAGAGGAATAGAAAAAACCTCGCATACTAAATAGTATGCGAGGGCGAGAATCCGCGGTGCCACCTCACTTATGGGAATTGTCTAGAATGTCCCCATATCTCAAGCTCCCTGAAAACTTTCGTCTAGTACTTTTCTGATTGAGTAACACTATACGGCTTGAATCTTAGTCTGTCAAGTCTTTTTTATGATTTTTTGTATTTGCTGATAAAAAAGATAAGCCAACAGTCCTCCCAATGTATTGGTCCAGAGGTCGTCAATTTCAAAAACACGTCCTGCATCCATAAGACCGTCTAGAAGTAGCTGCGTACACTCAATACCTAAGCTGATGCAAAAACTATAAAGAACAACTGTCTTTGTGCTCTGCCATTTTTTAAAGAGAAAAATAAGGGCTAGCACAAGTGGAAACAGCAAGAAAACATTGCTAATATTTTGCAGAAAAATATAGAAAATCCCCTTAAGACTATGGACCTCATGCCCATTTACAAGGCTGTTAAAGGGCGTTGGCAGAAAATAAAAGCGACCGACTTGCACAATTCCTGGCGTTGAAAATCCTTTTGGATTTGGTAGAAAATGCTGCGGAAGAAAACACATGAAAGAAATAGCCAGAGCATAGGCTCCAGCTAGATATCCTGTGACTTTTCTTCCTAACGGTGTCAATTGACCGTTTGGCTGAAAAAAGATAGACATTAGGGTTGAATCTCCCGAATTCCTGCTTTGGCGTTGGCAGCTGCAATACGAGCTTTTGCACGTTCACGGTCTTTATTGAGAGTTTTTGAACGCAACTGTCCGCAAGCTGCATCGATATCTGTACCGTGTTCTTGACGCACCACGCAGTTAACTCCATTTTTCTTGAGACGATCATAAAACGCAGCCACACGTTCTGGAGTGGAACGACTGTACTGGTCATGCTCAGAAACTGGATTGTAGGGAATCAAGTTAATGTAAGACAACTTCCGAATGCGCTTAGTCAAGTCAGCTAATTCCTGAGCTTGCTCCACACCGTCATTCACTTCATTGAGCATGATGTACTCAAAGGTCACACGGCGATTGGTCACTTGGATGTAATCTTCAATAGCTTCAAAGAGTTCTTCGATTGGAATGCGACGGTTAATACGCATCATGCGTGAACGAATATCGTTATTTGGTGCATGAAGAGAAACTGCCAAATTAACCTGCACACCTTCGCGAGCAAATTCACGGATTTTTGGTGCCAAACCAGAAGTCGATACCGTAATGTGACGGGCACCGATAGCCAGGCCTTTATCATCATTGACAACACGGAGGAAATTCATCACGTTGTCGTAGTTATCTAGCGGCTCGCCAATCCCCATGACAACGATGTGGCTGACACGTTCTCCTTGGCCACGTTCGTCAAAGTATTTTTGAACGAGCATAATTTGCGCAACGATTTCACCGCTGGTCAAGTCACGTTGCTTTGGAATCAAGCCTGAGGCACAGAAACTGCAACCAATATTACACCCAACTTGCGTCGTTACACAGACAGACATCCCATAATGCTGGCGCATCAGAACTGTCTCAATCAGCATGCCATCTGGCAATTCAAAGAGATACTTAACCGTTCCATCTTTGGACTCTTGGACAATCCGTTGCTTCAATGGATTGAATACAAATTGTGCATCTAATTTATCAATCAAGGATTTTGGCAAGTTGCTCATTTCTTCAAATGACTGTACGCGTTTTTGATAGAGCCATTCCCAAATTTGGGTGGCACGGAATTTTTTCTCGTTGTTTTCAAGTGCCCACTCCACTAATTGTTGGCGTGTGAGGGCATAAATAGATGATTTCATGTTGCTCCTTATTTCTGGCGAATGACAAAGCCACGCTTGGCTTCTTGAATTTCACGGTTTGACTTTTTCTTATCTCGTTTTTGACGGCGATCCTGCTCCTGTCTCTTGGCTGGATCTGTTTTTTCGTTGACCGTAAAATGTCGTCCTTGTGATTGATTTTTAGATTTGCCATTAGACTGACCGGAATTTCGATTCGTACGATTGCGGCGACGTTTTAGTTTTTCTTCTGGCTCAGCTGGCATTTCTTGAGGATTTGGATTTACTAAAACAAAATAGGCACAGCCAAAGTTACAAAACTCGGTCAAATAATCCTCGAGACGGCTAATCTTGATATCTGTTTTCATAGCCTTCTCATCCTTATAAAATCCTTTGAGGCGCAGCTGCTCATTACCCCAATCCCCAACGATATAGTCAAATTTCAGCATAAGCTGGGAAAAACGTTGACCAAAAACTGTCTGGTCGAAGGCTTCTCGGTAATCTTCAACCAATTCTAATTCAATATTTTCTGCTACAACCTTATTTCCGACCCGTGCAAAACTGGGACCAGGAAACTTGTTGTAATTGTACTTTTCTGGAGAAATCTCTTTCTTCATTTCATTTCCTTTACTAGAGTCTCTAATTTATTCATTATATCGTATTTTAGGAAAATTTGCAGAGCTTTTGCCGTCCATGATAATTTTCAGACAATTAACCGCAATGACAAGAACAAAAGACGAGTTACTACTCGCCTTTTGTTTTTTCTAGGTAATCAATCGCATTCTGCACTGTTTTGACAGGAACCACCTTGATATCCAACTTGTTTTCTTTGACTGCTTCCAGAGCTTCTTCGTAGTTGGTCTTGGCGTTTGGCTTAACCTTTCGCACTTCTTTTTCAACTGGGTTGTTGGGAACAAAGAAAATGCTTGCTCCAGCTTTTGCCGCTGATAACACTTTTTTGTCCGCTCCGCCAATATCACCAACCGAACCGTCCTGCTCAATGGTCCCTGTCCCCGCAATCGTCCGACCAGCACGCAAATCAGGGTTGGCTAGCTGAGTATAGATAGCCAGGGTAAACATGAGTCCCGCACTTGGTCCACCAATATTGCCAGTTTCAAATTGAATCGGTGTCTTACTCTTGACCTCTGTATGGTCTACAAGTCCAATCCCGATACCATTTTTACCGTTTTCTAACTTGATGATTTTACCATTTGCGCTCAGTTTTTGGTCTTGACTCACGTATTGAACACTGACTTCATCGCCGATTTTTAAGCTGCCAACGTACTGAATCAATTCCTTCGAACTTTTAAAGGTCTTTCCGTTGACACCCGTTACAGTGTCCGCAATGTTCAAGACGGACTTGAAGGTTGAATTATCCGCTACATTTAGGACATATACCCCGAAAAAGTCCATGGACGCTTCCTCACCAGCCAATTTCAGCGCTTGGTACTTGGCCATGTTTTGGGAGGTTTCCATGTAAAACTGACTGATACGGTAGTAATCCTCGCTGTTTGAGCCACCTGTCATTTCTTTTTCAGTGTAGATATCTGAGTTTTTGTCAAAATAGGCCATAAGCAATTGAACTGCCGTCGCTTTTTTCACCTGCACATAGACAAAATTATAGGAGCCCTTAGCGCTATCTTCCTTATCCTTCACCGTCAAAACTGAGCGAATATCCGATGCCCCGCCGGGACTTTCAACGTAATAAGGAAGCGGGAAAATGAAGGCTACCCATAGGAGCACAGTCGCTATACCAATTGATGTAAACAGTAATACTTTATTTCGTTTTTTCATTATTTTTCCTTTTCTAATGCGGCCACCACTGCCTGCGGTACGTAGTCATCAATCGCAGCGCCAAAATGAAGCAACTCCCGAATCCCCGATGAAGAAATTTCCCGATGTGCCAGCTTGGACGTAAGATAGATGGTATCTAGCTTTTGAGATAAGGCTTGGTTGTAAAACTCCATGGACATCTCATAGGCAAGGTCTGCTCCATTGCGCAAGCCCCGCACTAAATGGGTAGCACCCAGTTCTTCTGCAACGCTTACCGCTAGCTGGTCTGACGAAGTGATCACCGTCACATTTTTCAAATGCGCAAGGCTAGCTTCTACCATCTGTAGTCGTTCCTCCACGGGAAAGAAGCCCTGCTTCGCTTTATTGTAAAAAATACCAACGTAAAGCTGGTCAAAAAGCTGACTCGCTCGTTCAATCAAATCCACATGTCCCTTGGTAATTGGGTCAAAGGAGCCTGTAAATAGCCCGATTTTTTTCATCATTTGTCCTCATCTTGGCAAAAATACAAGTAGCAAAAAAGTAAAGTTGGCAGTAACCCTAATAAGGTATAACGGTCAAGTCCATTGTAGAGCCAGCTAATCACATTGGCCGATGCGGACACAAAGATACAAAATAGATAAAATGGATTTCGACTCTTGGACAGCGCCCCTACTCCCTCTTGATTTTTCAAGTGATAGCCCTTTATCCAGTCTTCCAATTTTTTCAATCGCAACAAAAGATGAATCAAGACCCCGACGATAATGACTAAAAGTCCCCAAAAGAGTGGATGCATCCTGCACCTCCTACCTCACATAAACCGTTACCTTACTAATGCCGTATGTTTTCTGCTTCCAAATGCCCAGCTCTGCGATTTCCTCCGGCAAGTCTACAGACTTATCCGTCTCACAGACCACCATGACGTCCTGGGACAAGAGCTGGCGCTGGCAAAGTTCCTCGATATTTGCCACAATTTCTTCTTTAGCATAAGGAGGATCTAAAAAAACCAAATCAAACTGTCCGTCTAATTGCCCCAAAGCATGATTCGCTTCCGTCTTCAACAACTGAAACAGACTCTCTTCCTTGGTCATACGGATATTTTCTTGAACAATGGCTTGCGCTTTCCGATCCCGTTCGACCAGAACAGCGGAGTCCATTCCGCGCGAAACAGCCTCAATAGACAAACCACCACTACCTGCGAACAGGTCCAGAACCCGTCCCCCATCAAAATAAGGACCAATCATATTGAACATGGCTCCCCTTACCTTATCAGAGGTCGGTCGTGTAGTCTTACCTTCTAAAGTCTTCAGGGGACGCCCGCCATATTTTCCAGCAACAATTCTCATACCTAGTATTATAGCAAAAAGCCATCTAAAATAAAACACACTAAGGTTAGTAGCATATAGTGACGATGCCTTGTTGATTCGTAAAACTTTTGGATACCTGTCTATCTTATATAAGATAAACATATAGATGCCCATTTCAAAATAATATTAGCAACGTATATGAAGGATTCGAACTTACATATTGAAAAAACACAAATATCTGTCAAATGGCGGTTATGATTATGGAATTCCGAACTCTTCAGAGAATGAAGAGGAGAAATTGAAATTCATCTTAATTTGAGTTATTATTATAACAAATCAAAAATTTGAGGAAATAGTATGAATTTTTATAATTTGGAATATATCACACAAAATCAATCATTTAATCTAATCTTTCGATCTGTAACTTTGATTCTGTTACTTGTGATTGTCATGCTTACAAGCCTTCATTATATGCGTAATAGACTGAAAACGCGTTTGCGAGATATCAGTATCGGAATTGTGGTTCTGATATTAATCCTTTTAGGTATACAAGTTGAAGACTATTGGCAGAATAATCATGATTTTTCACAATCTCAGATCTTGGTAAAATTTATCGAAAGTGTTGCTACCGATAATGATATTTTGCCAGAAGATGTTTTAGTTAATTCTACAATATTAAAGGATGGTATTATTGTACGTTACAATACGAAAGATTATACTGTTCATCTTAATGACGATAATAATTCTTATATACTTGAACGCACACATGTGATTGATCATCATGTCTATATTAACGGAGGAAAATAATTGATGAATATGTATCTCTTAGTAAGTATTAAATTTCTTTTGGGAATTCTTGTCATGATTCTACAAATTCATATTTTAGGGAAGTATGAATTCTCTGTAAACACTCCACTTAATCAGATTCAAAATTATGTTCTTGGTGGTATTATTGGTGGTATCATTTATAATAATTCTATTTCAATTTTAACTTTTCTCATCATTTTATTGATTTGGTCTTTGGTAGTGGTTATTATAAAATTATTAATTAATAATAAAATAATCAGAGCTATTATCGTTGGAAATCCTGTGATGTTAATAAAAAATGGTAAGGTTAATGTTGAAAATTGTGCTCAAGTTGGCTTATCAGCAGACCAACTGATGCTTCATTTAAGAATGGAGGGGGTTAGCACTACCAAGGATGTTAAAAGTGCTATTATGGAACCAAATGGAAAGTTAACAATTTTAGATAAGAATTCTGAAAGTCCCAAATTTCCACTTATTAGTAACGGATACATCAATTATGATGTCCTTGAACTGATTAATCAAAAAGAAGAATGGTTATTCAACACCCTTAATAAACAAGGTTTCAAATCCGCAAGAGAGATTTTTTTAGCAGAATATCAGAACAAGCAACTATATATAACACCCTATTCTAAAAGGTCAACTTAGTGAATTTTAAAAATCATAACCATCCAATCCATAAAGTGACGTCTAAAAACGTTTAATTTATGCTTATATTACTTGACTATTGCCCGTAACTACGGGCTTTTATTATGGCTTCAAGCCAGTTTTTCATGAAGTGAAAAACAATAAAATCACCAGTTATACTGGTGGCTGACAAGGCTTCTAACCTCTATCAACTATCAATAAACTAAAAATCAATACTGTTTCGCTATACTTTATCATTATGACACCTTATCAAAAATTCATATGGTATATGAGAAGATGCAGATTTTAAAACTTTAAGTATTCAAAAATACAGTAGACTTGATAAATCTACTGTATTACCAAAAACTAGTTCAAAAAACTATTGTTATCCTTGACAATTGGTAGAAAAATTATACTTTCATTGCTATATCTCTAATCGCCTGCTAATAAACTGGAGGTAAGCCTGCTGGCGTTGCATTTCAATCGCTTCACAAATATGCTTCAAACGATGTTCCTTTGTGTAAACTGCTAAATCGAAGATAATGTTATTATTTGTAGCACACACCTTTTTTAAGAGAGGAATGTATTTTTGATCAGCAATAATCACAGCACTCTCCATATCTTTTAACAATTTGACATTGTCATTGTTGAAATTAAAGGGAATAATCCTTGTAGACTTTTCAGGTAAGTGTTGATGTAGCCAACTTTCAAACATGAGTAAATTAGCATCGTTGTTAGAACATAGCACTACTGATATACGGGCAAGTTGAGTTTTCAGTAATTGTCTAATTTGAACAGTTAGTAAATTAAGATGTTTAGGACTAATCTCCCCATCATAGCCCAATTCCGTCATCCATTTACTGAGAAGTTCTCTGTTTTTTCTATAAAGTGGTGAACAATTATCGTTTAGATATTTATCAATTAAGCGATCCTCAGGGAGAAACTGTTGAAGATTATATAGGAATTTTCTAAATAATTCAATCATACTAGTAATGAAAAAATTTGAAAATACTATAGAAGAATCTAAAAACTGATTAAATAATGGTAATAGTTTTGCTATATCGGTTTCATGAATAACAATTTGGGCTAACGTATTATCATGCTCTGGCGTCCACTTATCCCCAGCAAATGGATTGTTACGAGTACAATACACTAAAAACAGATAATCATAATCAACTTGGTCGAATTTTAATTGCAGATGAGGCTCAAAAACTTGTTCTGAATAGGTCCGAATCAGTTGATAAATAAATATTTTTTTCAATGCATCAAACTGACGAGAAGCAGGTAAAAATGGTCTAAAGACATGGCGTTTCCACGTTAAAATGATTAAAAACTCAAAAAAAAGAAGTTCTTCTTCCATCAATACCAATAACTCTGGTGTGATATGATCATTTGATACAGTAATAAACTCTTTGACTAGCATACGGTCTTCTTCAGTTATTTTGTAACAGGTAATTCCAAAATGACATTGCAATAAGGCAAGTAAATAACGAATTTTAAATTCCTCACCTACAATATAATTATTTTTAATAGTAAGTTGGACAGTCTCAAGGTAATGATGACAACGCTTTTTCAAACGGTATGCTGTTGGAACAGAGATATAATGCGTCTTGATAAATTCTGTATAGGGAAGATGTTGCTGATTTGTCAATAAAAAACGCAAGCATTGTAAAAAAAGAGAGTTCTCATAGATACGTTGCAAACATTGTGTCTTAGTTGCATTCGACAATAAACAACAGTGAATCCGTTTAGAATCAATATGAATCTGAAGCAAATCTCCAAGCTCTGGCTGAAGTTCGGCAATGAGTTCTCGAATTGTTTTTTTACTGAATCCAGTAATCTGAACAAGTTCAGAAAAGTCACTATGTGTAAATTCCAATAGAGTATTAATTAAAAAAATTTTATTCAGAATAGCAGGCTCAATATAGTTAGCTAGCATAGATATTCTCCATCAAATATTAATGCGCTAGGTAGTGAAAACTACCAAACCATACTAGTAAATCACACTTTCATCTAAAAATCAATAACTTGCTGATAAATTAGAGACTGAATAGTCGGAATATTCACACTGTTTCCATTTTCATACTATTTTTCAAAAAGAAATATGAGAATAATAAAATGTTATTTTATATTGTATTTTAAAATAAATTAGTATTAAATAGATAGTGCCTATCTTATAGGAATAATTACAAATAAGGAGTATGATATGAATCATAGCAAAAAGAAACAAGTCATTTTAGCAGCTACCCTAGCTTCGACTATTTTATTAGGAGGAGTTTACGGACAAACAACAGTAGCTGCAACTACTGATCCCCAAGTTTCCGCAACGATACAAAATATTGAGGAACTAAAGCAACAAAAAGCTGAATCGCTTACAATCGTCAGAGCACATGGAAAAAATAGTCAAGACGACGTAAACTCACAAAACTCTAAAAATTCGATAACCGAAAAAGTCAAAATTTTTATTGAAAAGCTTGAATCTACACAGTCAGTGGAAGAGGTAAAACAACTAAAAAAAGAAACAATTGATGCTATTAATACCATTGTGCAAACTGAAAAAGAGCAAACTAGCTTGAACCTTGAGCCCGAACATGAATTAACTGAAAAAGAGCAAGCTAGCTTGAATCTTGAGCCCAAACATGAGTTAACTGAAGAAAAGCAAACTACCTTGAATCTTGAGCCCAAATATGAATTAGATGATGCATATCAAAAAACAATGGAACGTATTGAGGAGATAGATAGTTTAACAAGCGCGCCAGATAAATTTAATGTGAATAATCTATTAAAGGATACCAGCGTAGCAGATTTATTGTCAGGAATATATAAATCTATGCCATATAGAGTTTATGTAAAAGAACAATACGATAAAAAAAATATTGAGAAATTACTTTCTTCATATTATAGTCTAAGAGATTATCTAGTTGCTGCTAAAATTAATAAAAAATTCAATGACTTTATTGAATTAACTCAACAAAGCCAAAGCAACCAAATTTCTAACATCATTGAACAAGTAGTCAAGGTTATTAAAGAAAATCCTTTCGGAACCACTAACCATGGACCTCAAGCAGTTGAAGAAGTAAGCAAAGTAATAGAAGAAAAATCTCAACAAGTTCAACAATTAATCAAAGAGGAACAAGCGCGTAAAGAAGAGCAAGCACGTAAGGACGAGCAAGCACGTAAGGACGAGCAAGCACGTAAAGAGGAATCTACTCTCGCAACTCAACAACGTCAAGCAAAAGAACAAATCAAAACTGCGGTAAAACAAAAACGAGCTGAAATTGATGCTGCTCTCCCAGAACCGCAAAAATACTCTTACAAGAAATTTGCCACTAGAGAAGCAACATATGCTGTCGAAGCTATTGATAAAGCAACAACTAAAGAAGAGGTTGAGGCTGCCTTGCAAGCTGGGTTGAAGCGAATTGCTGCTACTTTCCAAGCAAAAGAAGATGCTCCTCGCAAAGACGAACAAGAGCGTAGAGAGGAATCTACTCTCGAAACTCAACAACGTCAAGCAAAAGAACAAATCAAAACTGCGGTGAAACAAAAACGAGCTGAAATTGATGCTGCTCTCCCAGAACCGCAAAAATACTCTTACAAAAAATTTGCCACTAGAGAAGCAACATATGCTGTCGA